>JAITSP010000039.1 GCA_031287725.1 Rickettsiales bacterium | reverse complement strand
TGGGCTGAGAAAATCAGAAAGTTCGGAGCTAATATGTAGCTGCTGTGATGGCGGGAGATCAAATTTGCTAGAATTTGAGCTATGGCTAGCTGGTTTAGAGCTATTGAAGCCATAGCTATTCCTGCCTCCTAGGCTAGCGTCTGTCGTGGAAGAGTCTGGAGGGGATTTTTTGGAGAACAATTCTTTGGTGTCCGTGGTGGACTGTAGATCGAGGTCAAATTTTGGATCAATGTTAAAATAATTATTGACGCTAGGAATGGCAGTAGAGAAATCCCCTAGGAAATATTTGGAAAAACTATGATCAGAATCATCCTCTGTCCCTAGGCCTATAGCCAGAGGGAACTCTTTGAGTCCGAAGTCCGCTAGCGATGGCATGTAGCTGTCTCCGCTCTCGAATTTAGCAGTGGAGATATAGGAGTCCCCGGTCTTGTTCGGGAAACTAAAAAAATCGATGTTTTCCGGGAAATTCTGTTCATTAGAAAGTCTCGGCGAATCCTGCTGCTGGGAGCTAGAGCCGTGACCCTCCTCCTGGGAGCCTGGGTGGCTGGTCTTGGACAAAGGATTAACCTTCCTAGGTTCTTTTTCTTCTAAATCGATGTTTTTCGGGAAATTCTGTTCATTAGAAAGTCTCGGCGAATCCTGCTGCTGGGAGCTAGAGCCGTGACCCTCCTCCTGGGAGCCTGGGCTGTTGATCTCAGGCGAACGGTGAACACTATTAGGTTCCTGGTCTTTTTCTTTTTCTTTTTCTTCCATATTTTTTGGAGTATTAATTAAATGTGGTGCTATTATAGAGGATTTAGAATATAGTGCAAGGGGTTAGAGAAAAGTCGCCACCCATAAAATTCCGCAAATATGCCAAAAATTGATATGGTTATTCAAATGACACGTAAATAACACAGTCAGTAGGTTATTATAATCCCCCAGCCATTTTTCTCTTTTCGTCAGTCATTGTTGTAAAATCACGGTCCTGCCCCATGGCCTAGCTAGCCCTCTTCTAAATCGGATCTATCCTAGATTTTTTCTGCCAGAGAAGCTAAGCTAAGCTAAGCTAAGCTAAGCAGCTGGGAGAAATGTGAGACAGCTCTAGGGTTGTCTAATTTACGGCAGACATACTGTCCATTGCCAGATGGAGCTAGGTGGACTTGTTTTTAAATGCTGCGCGGTGGAACCCCATCATATTGCTTTATTAAAAATGTCTGATACCCTCGGAGCAGCCACCGGAGGCACAGCGTGGTGTGGTTAGTAAAGAAATTTGTGGGAGATGACCAAAAGGATAGGAGCTAAGAAAAAAGCTAGCAGATCGCTAGGGGTGAACCTGTGGGGGAGGTCCAACGACCCCTACAGCAAGAGGAACTATAGACCGGGCCAACATGGTACGGCGGTAAAGCGTGAGACGACCTATGGGCTCCAGCTGCGCGCAAAGCAGAAGCTGAAGAAATACTATGCGAATATGAACGAGACTCAGTTTAAGAATTTATTTCTTAAGGCGAGATCTTCGAGGAAAGATACTGCCCAGGCCTTTGTGGGACTGCTAGAGAGTAGACTTGACACTGTCCTCTACAGGGCAAATTTTGTCCCCACCATGTTTGCCGCCAGACAGACGGTTAACCATAGACACGTTAGGGTTAATGGGAAAATGGTTAACATACCATCATTCCTACTGAAACCCGGTGACAGCGTGGAAATAGATGAGAAGGCTAAAAAAATAGGTTTGATAGTTGACAGTCTGGCAAAGGCTGAGAGGGAGGTTCCATCCTATATTCTAGTGGATGGCCTGAGTTTTTCAGCAAAGTATAATGCTGTTCCAGCTCTAGAGGATGTACCCTATCCCGTGACCATGGATATAAATCTAGTGGTAGAATACTACTCTAGATAGTACCCTGGAGCTGCCGACTCCAACCCCAGACAGTTGAAGGCGGAAGGGGCACCGCGGCGCGGGCCCCGGTCGAGGGTGTGGGTCTCTAGGGAAGAGGAGGATTTCCCCGATCGCCTCCCCTGAGTTCTCTAAAAAGGGCCTCCACCTGCTGCAGTTCATTAAGGAGATCAAGATTGGGGGTTTGAAATGTGGCCATTCTACCGTTAGAGTGCCTAGCTGCGTGTCTACTGATTATTTCAGCCTTTATGCTATTGAGCTCTCTATCGTAGTTTCTAGGATCTAGGTTAATAAGCCTCTCCGTCATCGTCTTTCTAAGAGTTTCCTGCACTAGACGCAGAGCTTCCATGAATTCACTGAATTTCCTTCCCTCTTCGTAGGGAACAAGGGTGATGCAGTTTTCATCGGTGGAAGCATCCTCGAACAGTTTTGCCATCTGTTCCATTAGAAAATACAATTCTCTTAGCTGCTTGCCGTTGAGATGTTTCTTTGCCAGAGAACAAAGATCATCCATTGTCAGTGTAGACATTGCCATTGAATTTACCATTCTTACCCTCCCTCCAGTTACAGATAGTCCATTGTAGCGGATTTAAATGTGTTTTCAATAGTTTTCCAGTGTCTTACCCCTTCCTCTTCTCTAGATGCCCCACTACTGTCTAAATGCCACCGCTGGGATGTATTTCTAGAGGTCCCGCTATTGTATAGATTTCCCCAGAGTCCCCCCAGAGAAGCTAGCCGACCGGTAGAGAAACAACTCTGCTGTAAATTGGCCCTGTTGCAAATTAAATTTCTATTAGATTTCTCCCGGCGAGAAAGCCAGACAGGTGCTGGAGAAAGATTAGAGCAGCTATACATTTGGTCTAATTTGTAACAGTCTCAAATTAGATTTCTCCTAGGTTTCCCTTTCCGGAAAAGCTGGACAGATGCTAGAGAAATTTTAAAACAACTCCACACCCAGTTTAACTTACAACAGACCCACACCAAAATAACTCCGGCTCTGGTCCAGTTCACAATAGACTCAGGAAGATTCCAATGTCTAGTTTTGGCAGCTCCGATGGCTCTGGTACCCTCTGATGGTTTGCACCTTTGGGGCCCCTAGTTTCTAGAAGCCCAATTCCTCCCTCCTAGGAGGGAGGAATTGGGCATTCCGGAAGACCTGCAGCCCAGAGGGTAACCTCTAGAGAGGATGGCCCCCAGATAGTCCTAATTCCTCTAGTCCTCCAGGGGGAGGCAGAGGAGTCTAGAAGTTTTTCTTTTTTACGCCACTACTGCTTTGTTCCAATCCTGAATTGTCATCGATTTCCTTCCCGGCACGGAGGCAGTTTAGGCAGAGGAGACGACCCAGAGAGCGCGCCAGAGAGCGCATGCAGTACCACATATAGGCCATTCTTCTCCCTAGCTCGGGGAATAATGACCTAGTCTTCAAACCATTAGAGAACCTACATTTGTAGCGGCACTTCTCTTTTCCATTCTTTTCCAGGAGGGTAATGGTTCCAACCCCATGGGGTTGGCCATTCAGGCAGGGACCCTCAAAAGTGGTTCCGGGGGCAAAACCACTGTTCAATAGCCCACGCATTATGCCCTGACCCAGGGGTCTACCATCTTTCCCAAAGGGTCCCTCATAGTAGAGGCCACTGGCGGTAGTAAGTTTACCATCTGTGGGGTTGAAATTCTCAATATTACCGGAGAAGCTGCTTCCATCTTTCCACCTAGCATTCACCCTAGAAGACTCGATTTCTTCTATTCGGCAGATGCTATTTTCTACCATACAGGTGCAGTTAACCTCGGAAAGAAACGTCACATTCCCAGAGCCAACGGTTGTCCCCAGGAGGCTTGATAGAGCCCCGCTACTATTAGCTAGGAGCTTATCACAGCGGATGTCCTGCGGATTACCCCGACACCCAGTGTATCTCCCCGAGGAGTCCCTATCTTCGGGCTTCCCAAAACCACTCTTCTTAATTATCTCAACATCCCTCCTTGTCCCCTCTATCCTTCTTTCCTCTTCTTTTTCTCTTTCCTCAACCTTTCTTTTCCTCTCCTCTTCTCTCCTTCTTTCTTCTTTTCTCTTTCTTTCCTCCTCCCCCTCTTTCCTTCTCCTCTTCTCTTCCTCTATTTCCTCACTCAGATCTATTACGTTGGGCGTATATTCGGGGCAAAGCGGAGGTTGACTCTGCTGGAACTGATTCTGCTGTGGATACGGATATTGCCCCTGCTCAGTGTAAGGCTGCTGCTGGTTAATATGGGGAACCTGGCCCATAGGCAACTGGTTCACCCAGCTAGAACCCATCTGTAGCTGATTCGTCTGCTGGAACACATTATTTGTCTGCTGTGGTTGATTCTGCTGTGGCTGAAGCTGCTGGAACTGATTATTTTGCTGTGGATATGGATATTGCTGCTGCAGCTGCTGGAATTGGGACTGCTGCTGATTCACCTGTTGATAGGTTCCCTGCAGCTGGTTCGCCGGAAACATATTCACCACCTGCTGTGTTGGATGGGGATGGGGCAGCTGCCGCATTCGTTGTCTCACTGCTGGTCTAGAGGGGGGAGATATAGTATTGGCTAGTCCGCATGCCTCATCTATGTCTATCCTTTCGTTGGGATTAATCTTGAGTATTCTCAGCAGAAGCTGTTCCCACAGCTCTCTGTTGGCCAGATTTGGTTTTATAGAATTAATTGTAGCTGAAATGAAGTCGTTCAATTTCTTTTGGGTACCCTCCGCCTTAAAAACTTTGTCCAGAAAGGGCATAAAGCCCCATATACCGCCATCTGACGGATCTTTGCCTAAACATTCTTTCGTAAAAATCAATATAATATCACTTTCCTTGCCCGCAAGAATAGTTAGCATTACAATCCCCAGAGCCCAGAGATCAGCCTTTCTATGATCATTACAGTATTCGTCCGTACCAAGGGTTTCTGGTGCCCTGTAGCTCGGTGTACCGACTGCCCTTCTTCCTGGCTTAGTGGAGGAGTGCGCAGATCCGAAATCAACCATTGTAATGCTGCCATCCTTTCCGCACATTAGGTTGGCTGGCTTTATATCTCCGTGGCAAATGCCAGCCCTGCCGAGACAGCTAATTCCCTCTAGGAGAGCTCCACAGTTTTTCTCCACAGCCTCTCTTGCCTGGGATTTTTTCTGATGACCACTTTTTGACCTGACCATATCCCCTAGATTCTCCCCCTCGCAGTATTCCATCAGCACAATGTCGTCGTCAGCGTAGATGGTCTGCGCCAGAGACGAGTGCAGATTGTTGCCCTGGGTTTCACAGTACTGCCGATAGATTTTCTCGCCAGCGATACTTTCTTTGCCATTGCCGAGTAGTTTTTTGACTACAACCTCCTTTTTCCCTTCTTTGCCTTTCACTGTATAGGCTATCCCGTTAGCTCCTTGGCTCAAATCGTTGAGATCATTCAATTTTAGGATTCTTCCTGGAAAAACTCCCAGTTCATTGAGTTTTTTTACAATACCCTCTGGCATAGTCCTCCTTGTTATTTTTAATAAAATCCACCTAGATTCCCCTAGACCCTTCCCAGAGATCGATAATTTCTCCTCGGCAGGTTTAATTGGCCATGGTGGCATCTAATTTATACTTTCTTTCCAGAGTATAGCATATTTCCAACCGGCAGTCAATAGGCTACTGGAAAATAAATTTTTATCTGTACAGGTCCATAACATATGAGACAAATTCACCCCACTCTGTTCAGAGATAAATAATACTCCATGGGAGTTTTGAAATCAAGCTTCGAATGGGGTCTATAGTTATTGTATCTGTAT
>JAITSP010000075.1 GCA_031287725.1 Rickettsiales bacterium | reverse complement strand
ACTAATGGAAAATCCCGAAAATAACGGATGGTAGGGCTAGAAGAACGCTTGGCAGATCTAGAGGAGATGGGTATGAACGAAGACTCTGTGAAGAGCTGGGATGAGGAGCGGAGATACCTGATAGAAAGAAACAACAAAATAGCAGCGGAGACGGCAGCTACGAGGCTGGGAATGGAGAGGGGAGAGGCAAAGGGTATTAGAGAGGGTAGAGAGGAAGGTATCCTGGAGGGTATTAGGAGGGGCAAGCTAGAAGGTAAGCTAGAAGGTAAGCTAGAAGGTAAGCTAGAAGGTAAGCTAGAAGGTAAGCTAGAGACCGCCCTAGGCATGCTAGGAGACAACGTTCCGCTGCCAATCATAGCCAAATACACCGGACTCAGCGAGAGAGAAATTCTGGGACTAATGGAAAAGTAGAGTTGTCCCAATGTTTTTCCAGCACCTGTCTGCCTCTCTAGGAATGGGAACTCGAAAGAAACCTAATTGTGCAACGGGGCCATAGATTGGAAAGCTATCTCCTAGCCATTGTTCGTGGCTAGATTAATAGTCCATTGTTACAGTGGGTCAAGGATTTCTTAGAAACAAGTCTGTTGACAAATTTACCCTTCCAGAGATACCATTGTCCCATGTGAAGGTGATGGGCGATGCCAACATTTGATCTAGAGAATGCCCAGCCGGGAACCGTGGCCGGCATAGACGAAGCCGGCCGGGGTCCTCTCTGTGGGCCCGTCTACGCTGCCTGTGTCGTTCTGGACAGGACCAGCCAGCCGAAAGATCTGGATGACTCTAAGAAAATCCCCGAGGGAAAGAGGGAAAAAATCTTCGACGAGATTGTGGAGTTCGAGAGAAGAGGTATTCTTTTCTATGGAGTCGGAACCGCTGGCCCAGAGGAAATAGACAGAATCAACATAGCCAATGCCACCAAGGCTGCCATGGGCCGGGCCTACGAGGATCTTCTGGAAAAATATGGAATTCCGGTGGCTACGGTGCTGGTGGATGGAAATTTTGTTCCGGATATCGCCACCAGAGCCCTGGCTGTGGTCAGGGGCGACTCTCTGAGCTATTCCATAGCCTGCGCCTCCATAGTGGCAAAGGTTCTAAGGGACAGAGAGCTGCGCTCCATGGATCGCGCCTATCCCTGCTACGGCTGGGCAAGAAACAAGGGCTACGGAACGGCAGAGCATCTGAGGGCCATAGAGCGCTGGGGTCTGGTTGAAAATTACCATAGAAAAAGTTTTTGTCGGCATCCTGGGCCCCCTTCGACGGTTTAAAAAAATATTGCCATTGTTCCCTGGATTGGGAGCACTATATAATACGTTAGCTAGTTAAAAACCATCGGGGGAGAAAAATGAATTTGGATAGGTACACAAATAAACTAAGGGAGGTGCTGCAGAGTGCGCAGACCATGGCCATAGTCAATGGGAATCAGCTCATAGGGCCGGAACATCTGCTGTTGGCCATTTTCGAAGAGGGGGATGGACTGGCCCACAGAATAGTGGACATAGCCGGGGGCAATGGTGCAACCATTGTTGAAAGTCTGAGGGAAGAGGTTGGTAAAATTCCAAAGGTGAGCGGCAGTGGCTATGGAGAGCCTCACATCTCTCCAAATCTGGTGAAAATTCTATCGAACGGCGAAAAGATAGCCACTGCTGCCGGGGATAGCTTTTTAACTCTAGAGCGGGTGCTCCAGTCGGCTCTGGAGATCGACGGCGGAATTCGCGAAATTTTTAAAAGGGGTGGACTGGATAGTAAGTCATTGGCTAGCTCCATAGATAGAATAAGGGCCGGCACAAGGGCAAACTCCGAGAGTGCCGAGGATAGCTACCAGGCTCTGGAAAAATTCACCCGAAACATCACAAAGCTTGCCCGGGCCGGAAAGATTGATCCTATCATTGGGCGGGACAGGGAAATCAGAAGGACTATCCAGATCCTCTCGAGGAGGATAAAAAATAATCCGGTCCTCATCGGAGAGCCGGGTGTAGGAAAAACCGCCATAGTGGAGGGTCTGGCGGAGAGGATAGTGGACAGCGATGTGCCAGAAAGTTTAAAAAATAAGAATATTCTCAGTCTTGACATGGGAAGCCTGGTGGCGGGGGCGAAGTACCGGGGGGAGTTCGAGGAGAGACTAAAAACCCTCCTAGGGGAAATTGAAAAGAGCGAGGGCTCTGTAATTCTATTCATTGACGAGCTACATCTTCTCATCGGAGCTGGAAAGGCCGATGGCGCCATGGACGCCTCAAATCTGCTGAAACCTGCCCTGGCCCGGGGGGACTTGCACTGCATAGGAGCCACCACACTGGATGAATATAGAAAATACATAGAGAAAGACCAGGCTCTGGCTCGACGTTTCCAGCCGGTCTACACTCCTGAGCCGACGGTGGAGGATACTGTGTCGATTCTCAGGGGCATTAAGGAGAAATACGAGATACACCATGGCATAAAAATAAAGGATGAGGCTCTGATAGCTGCCGCCACCCTGTCAAACAGGTACATAACCGACAGATTTCTGCCGGACAAGGCGATAGACCTCATAGACGAGGCCGCAAGCAAGATCCGGATGGAGGTCGACAGTAAGCCTGTCGAGCTGGACGAGGTCGATAGAAAGATTATTCAGCTGAAGATGGAGTATGAGGTGTTGAAGGGGGAAAATGGTCAGGGTCCAAATCCGAGGATGGAAAAAATTACCGAAGATCTAAGAAAACTGGAGGAGAAATCCTCATCCCTGAGAAGTGTCTGGGTAGCTGCTAAGGAAAAGTTGACTAGGATCAATCAGCTGAAAAATCAGATAGATGATGCCAAATATAACCTGGAGGTTGCCCAGAGGAATGGGGATCTGGCAAGGGCGGGGGAATTGTCCTACGGCATAATTCCGAATCTAAAGGCCGAGCTCGATCGGCTGGAGAAGGAGCACTACGAATCTAACCTCAGTAGAGAGGCCGTCGGTCGAGAGGACATAGGTAGCATAGTGTCCCAGATTACTGGCATACCCATAGATAGGATGCTGGAGAGCGAAAAGGATCGACTCACTAGCATAGAGCAGATTCTTGGGAAGAGAATCATAGGCCAGGAGAAGGCCATCGCCGCCATAGGCAACGCCCTGAGGAGGAATAGGAGTGGTCTCCGGGATGAGCAGAGGCCTATGGGAAGTTTTCTATTCCTGGGACCGACGGGGGTCGGAAAAACTGAGCTCTCCAAGGCTCTAGGGGAATTCATGTTCAACAATGAAAAATCCGTTCTTCGCATGGACATGTCGGAGTACATGGAGAAGCACGCGGTATCCAAGCTGATCGGCGCTCCTCCGGGCTATGTGGGCTACGAGGAGGGAGGAACACTCAGCGAAGCTGTGCGCAGGCGACCCTACCAGATTGTTCTGTTCGACGAGATAGAGAAGGCCCATCCAGACATATTTAACATACTTCTTCAGATTCTGGACGATGGGCGGCTAACTGACTCCCAGGGCCGACTGGTTGATTTTACAAATACCATAATAATTCTCACCTCAAACCTGGGTTCCCGCTACATATCTGAGTCGGCCGCGGATGCGGATCCGGAAACGGTGCTGGAGAAAGTTATGGGGGAGGTGAGAGAAACCTTTAGACCGGAGTTCATAAATAGACTGGATGAGATAATACTATTTCACAGACTCAGCAGAGAGGATGTAGCCAAAATAACAGAGATTCAGCTGGACAAACTTAGCGCAAAACTCGATGGCCGAGGGTTTGACGTTGAGTTTGGAGCTAGTCTAGTGGAATGTCTCTCCAGAGAGGGATTTGATCCGGTCTACGGCGCCAGACCCCTAAGGAGACTGATCCAGGGAAAGGTGGAGAACCCACTGGCAAGCAGAATAATAGCTGGCAGCCTGCCCCTGGGGAGAAAAATTATCATAGATCTGGACAGCGCCGGGGATATGACTATCGGCTAGCTGGACCAGCCCCTGTGGTGGCTTTGGCCTTTCCTCGGGTAGCACCTGGCCTTTTCTGACGCCTCCCCGCTCGGAGGCTATCGACGAATTTCAGGTGGTCCCGGTAGTTGGTTGAGAAATTGTGTCCACCCCTGTCATCTATGACGAAAAATAGATAGTCGGATTTGGCTGGCCGCAGCACGGCGGCTATAGACTCTTTGCCGGGATTGCAGATGGGTGTCGGAGGTAGCCCTCTGACCAGATAGGTGTTATAGGGGGA
The DNA here is from genome assembly GCA_031287725.1 of Rickettsiales bacterium. GTDB lineage: Bacteria > Pseudomonadota > Alphaproteobacteria > Rickettsiales > UBA1997 > CALXRO01. The sequence continues at coordinate 1,832 of JAITSP010000075.1, read as the reverse complement.
GCGCATCTTCACCAGAACACTGGTTTTCAATTTCTTCTCCTTTTCCACGTCCCCCAAGGCGTAGGAATAGATAGCCGTTGGATCCGACTGGAGACGCATATTCTTTTTTAGCCTATTCAGAAATACAGAGGCAATCAATTTTTTCTCGGCGCCACTGCCAGCCTCCTTTTCCACTATGGAGGCTAAAATTAGCAGGTCACCCTTGGTTTTCGGACTGTGGTCCGGATCTCTGGTCTTCCAACTGCTCTCCACAAACTCCTCCATAGCCCTTCGCATCCTTTCCACCAGAGAGCCTCTGCTATCTTCCCTCTTAAAATAGTATGTCTCCGCCAGAAGACTGCCCTCCGCTATATCCCGGCGATTTGCTATCTCTCCCGAGAGGAATTCGTTTTTATCAATGATGTTGAATATGGACCTGTTGGACAGACCTTCGGGAAAGGTTATGCTCCGGTAGAAAATTCTATTATTGATTAGCTTGTCCACTATGGTCAAAATGTTGTCACTAGCCTCCAGCAGGTACTCTCCGTAGCCTACATGCCTCTTGCCGTGGATTTTCATACTAACACCCATGAGAAACTTGAAGAACCGAGGATGTTTGACAACACCGGCGCTCTGCAGGTCTAGGGCCAGCTGGTTTAGACCTGTATTTTTTCTAACAAAGAGCACGGTGCCCACCCCCAGCTTTCTTATCAGCCAACCTCTAACCCCGAAAAACGCCAGAGGGGCTGGCAGCAGGTACAGAAGAAGTAACACTAGCGGCTTTTTCAAAACAAACACTCCACCATTTTCCAAAACTATAGGGAAGTTGATTTATTTTTCAAATCTGCGATCTGGGCTAGTGGTGGTCATCAACTCCCTCTCCAGAGAGCCCGCTAGCCTAGCGCCAGCGGAGGTGGTATTTCTGCGTTTTCCAGAACCTCTAACTCCCCCCTGCTGTAGAGGTCCAAACACAGGTGGGAAAAATAGGTCTTCCGGCGATTGTTTTTTATGTCAGATGTTGGGTCATTTTAGGATAATTAATGTTGTTCCTGGGATGATCTAGCTAGACCAGCGAAGGAGTAGCTAAAATGCTCCGGAGGTGGTAGTGCTCTCGGAGGATTGAAAAAATAACCTCCTCTGCCGCTGTCTAATTGATTTATTCAACAAAACGAGGAGGCTAATGTACGAGATAGAGAATCTATTTCATGGCTGTGATGCTGGGGGGTTAGATAAAATAAGTCCAGAGGTTTGCGAACCAGAGGATGAAGAGAAACTGTAATATGTTTAGATTTATTCTAAAAAATAATGGGAAGATAGAGGCTAGAGAGAAGTCACTAGGATAGTCAGAGAAGAGTTCTACAGCAGAAAAGACCTTCTAGCAAATTCTCTAGAAGAATTCAGAGAAGAGCTGGCCAAGTACATATACAGATACAATAACTATAGACCCCATTCGAAGCTTGATTTCAAAGCTCCCAGAGAGTATTATTTATCTCTGGCCAGAGTGGGGTGAATTTGTCTCATATGCTGTGGACCTGTACACAAGGACTGCTATACTTGACTAATTGGGAAGGAATGGTAGCCTGGGCGGAGGTAAATTTAATTAGTTTTTATTGTGGCAAAGGTAGTTATAGTGATTCCAGCACGCTACGCCTCGAGCAGATTTCCGGGAAAACCCCTGGCGGAGATCTGTGGCAGGCCGATGCTGAGAAGGACCCACGATGTGGCGATGCTATCCAGCAGAGGCGTGGACTGTGAGGTGGTTGTGGCTACGGAGGATAGGAGAAGAGTGGATTTCTGCGGAACTCAGGGAATAAACTGTATGATGACCAGCGACAGCTGTAGAACCGGAACCG
>JAITSP010000088.1 GCA_031287725.1 Rickettsiales bacterium | reverse complement strand
CACTTTACCTTCTCACTTCCACAGAATTTACATCTCATAGATTTATAGTCTCAACAGTTAATCTGGTGCTACCATAATATAGGGCTAAAATTATAAAGGAAGAGATGGAGGGCAATACCCCATTCCCTAGAATATTCTTGACTTTTTGTTTCGCACTGCCATAGGTTTTCTAGAAAGAGAAACGGTGGGCAACTCCAGACGGGGTAGACCCCGGTAAAATCTACCACTCCGCAATGCCGGCTGCCGAGAAATTTTATCTGGGCCATGGTTTGACAAATTACTTTTTTAGGGTACAATGGGAGGAGATGTCAATGATTTTCGGTATCCGTGAAAGTAGTGAGAGTGCGGCTGTTGGCCTATTTATTTTTCGTCGCCGCTGTTCTAGGGGGGGGGCGGTTTTGGCCGTGGGTAGTTAGTGTCGCGGCCGCCTCGGCCGGGGAGACGGCGAGTGGCGATGGTCCGGTGGCTGAAGATGTGATTCCGATAAATATTGCTAAACTGTTCGAGTTGGTTAGGAAAAATAACGCCTCGGTGATTGTCTCACGGCTTGAGGCTCAGAGGGCTAGCAGGGAGGTTGATGCTAATTTTTCCAAGTTTCTGCCGACGGTTGTGCTAGATGCCGGCTATAACAAGACCTTTGGTAAAAATATTTACGTAGAGTCTGAAGGCAAGGAAATTGACCTGGCTGGGAAAAAAAATTACTCAAGCGATACGGAGGATGCTGAAATAAGAGCCGGCTATAATGTGTTCAACTCTGGCAGAGACCTCCTCTCCTACCGCGCCACAAGGCATGCGGCCGAGGCAATAGGCCATGAGAATTCTGCCAAGACCGAGAGCGCCCTCTTCGAAGCTGTTAAGTTGTATTTCCACATACTCCTGCTGGAGACCCAGCGTAAGTCAAAGTTGGATGAGCAGAGTGCAAGGGCAGAGCTGAGGCGCATGGCAGAGTCAAAGCGGAAACTGGGATCGCTGAGTCCAGAGGACAAACTTAAGGTGGAAAATAGCTATCTGGAGGCGAAAATATCTGTTGCCTCTCAGGACAAACTCATCAGAGAAAGATACATCGAATTGAACCAGAACCATCTTGGCCTTAGGCCCGATCAACATCTGCTTCTTGAGAAACCCGGGGCAGCTGCCCAGCATGGAACTGGTAAAATTAATGTGGATAGACAGATCAGCTACGCCATAGCAAACGATGCTCAGCTGAAAAAACTCACAAAGGAGAGTAAACAGCTGGGGGAGAAGATGAAGTTGGCTAAAATGGCTATGATACCAACAATTACGGTGGACCTTAGCGCAGGAATTTCTGCGAAAAGCTTTAATTTGATGAATGAGCAGACGAAACAGAGCTCTAAGCAGTCTAAGGATGCCATTGCCACAGCGGCCCTGGACGCTAGGATAAATTTTCCAATTTTTTCGGGTTTCAAGGATCTGAATAATCTGAAAGCTATCCAGAAGGGCCTTGAGAGCCATGAGGCTCTGATAGAGGAGAGAAAAAAGGTAATTCAGAGTAGCATCGTCAGGGTCGTTGGTAACATCAACTACTACAGAGAGATGATTCCATCGCTAGAGGAGAATTTTAGACTGCAGGCTGAGATAGTGAGGGGGGTCCTGAACTCCTACAGAAACGGGGGAAACACTATGAAAGACGTTCTGCTGGAGAAATCGAGTCTGGAGAGGGTGGGATCGGAGCTGCTGGCGGAGAGGTATAATTTGCTGATTTCTAGGCTGGAGCTCTTGAAACTGACGGGTAAACTGACTGTGGAGAATATTATTAATCTAGGAGGGTTTGATTATGAATAGAAATGAAATACTCACTAAGGCTAGGGACAGGATCAGAAGAAACAAAACAACCTCTATTGGGCTGGGAGTTTTTTTAATATTTCTGCTTTTCTCTGCTGTCCTGAGGAGAAAAAATGAAAAGTTTGACGCGAAAGATTTCGATCTGGAGGAGGTTTCTAGCGGAAGAATAGACAGAATTATAACAGCAACGGGGACCATTAATCCTATAGACATAGTTAGTGTCGGCTGTCTGACGAATGGAGTTGTCGAAAGAATGTATGTTGACTACAACGACAAGGTGGAAAAGGGACAGAAGTTGGCAAAACTTGACTCGGAGGCCCAGGAACTCAGTGTTAGGTACCATGAGGCTGACTCTAGGCGCGCGGATGCCGCCTACAAGGTTGCGGAGGCCGAACTGAAGAGAGTCAGAGAACTCTATAGGAGTAATCATGTGTCCAAGAAGGAACTGGAGATAGCCGAGGGTGATGCTACTATGAAGGAGGAGCTGGCTAGGATGGCTGCTTCGAACTATGAGAAAAGTAAAATAGAGTTGTCCCAGTTTCACATAGAGTCCCCTATATCGGGGGTCATTGTGGCTCGCCCGGTGGATGAGGGGCAGGCGGTGGTATCAAATTCAGCAGCCCAGGTGCTCTATAAGATAGCGAAGGACCTGAGTAAGATGCAGATAGAGGCTAGCATATCGGAGGCTGACATAGGCCTTATAAATAAGGACCTGGAGGTTACATTTACGGTGGATGCCTATAAAAATAAGGTCTTTAAAGGTAAAATAAAGCAAATTAGGCTTGATCCGGCCTATGAGCAGAATGTTGTGGTGTACATCGTCATAATAGATGTGGACAATAGTGATAATCTGCTTTTGCCTGGTATGACGGCCTTCGTGTCAATAACTATAGATTCTGTTGCTAATGCCATTAAGGTTCCGAACAGTGTATTCAGGTTTAGGCCATCGCCTGAGGCTCGCAAGGCTATGAAGGTGTCTGAGTTGCCCCAGGACAAGAAAAACGAGATCGCCAACAAAGTAAAAACCGGTAACTATGCATACATATATATTCTGCGCAAAGCTAGTAGGAAACCTGAAGGCCTTCTGCTTAGAAAGGGCATAAGTGATCTGGCCTATACCGAGGCAAAATCGGGAGACCTAAAGGTGGGAGACAAGGTCATATCCGCCCATTTTGTGAAGAAAACTAAGGGTAAGAGGTAGGTAGCGGCGATGGAAGAGGTAATAAGGGTCGAAAATATAAATAAAACCTACTTTTCTGTAGGGGGCTTTACATCCCAGAGCGTGTTGAAGAATATAAATCTTAGAGTCCACAGAGGTGACTTCATGTCAGTGATGGGCCAGTCGGGCTCTGGGAAAAGTACGCTGATGAATATACTGGGTTGTCTGGACACGCCCACCAGTGGCGACTACTATCTGAATGGTAGAAATGTTTCGAAAATGACCGGAGATGAGCTGGCCAATGTTAGGAACAGGTACATAGGCTTTGTTTTTCAAAGTTTTAACCTTCTGCCCAGGAGGACGGTCTTTGACAATGTAGCAATTCCTATGATCTACTCCGACTGTTCGCGCAGAGAAAAAAAAGAGAGAATTGAGGATCTCCTGAGATCTGTGAAACTAGAGAGTTATATGGAGTACTACCCAACCCAGCTTTCCGGAGGTATGCAGCAGAGAGTTGCCATAGCCAGAGCACTTGTCAACGGGCCATCGGTTATCTTTGCCGATGAGCCCACTGGCAATCTTGATGTAAAAACCAGTAGCGAGATAATGGATACGTTCAGGAATATGAATGAAAAAATGGGTATCACCATCGTGATGGTAACCCATGAGCCAAGCATAGCTAGCTGTACAAAGCGACTAGTTTACATAAGAGATGGCCACAAGGAGCATGACTGCGCCATGGAAGAGGCGATAGAAAAAAATATCATACGACTCTAGCCAAGATTTCGGCAAAGCTGAGCAACAGGGTTGGGCAACAGAGGCTGGGTGACAAAGGACCCGGGGGAGTTTTCAAGCTAAATTTTGCCTGCGTTCCCCCCAGCTGGCCTTTACATTTAGCCTAATTTGCAACGGTCCTACTATGCTTCCTATGACTCCCGTCCAGAATCTCACCCTTAGGTACTGAACTCCATCTGTAGACGGTTCGTACGCTAGCCCCTATTTCCTCTGTCATACTTTCTAGGGTTCTTTTCCCATAATTGACCTCTTACCCTGGACAAGCTTCCAGAGCTGCTGCTGTGATGGCTAGTCTATGTAGTCTAGTCTGCATCCAGCACCCCTTTCTCTGCTAGGCCAGTAGTGGTATCTAGCCAAATGTTAGAACCACTAGAATGGTAACCGAGAGAGACTAGACAAAAGTTCTCTGTACAGGTCCATAACATATGAGACAAATTCACCCCACTCTGTTCAGAGATAAATAATACTCCATGGGAGTTTTGAAATCAAGCTTCGAATGGGGTCTATAGTTATTGTATCTGTAT
>JAITSP010000042.1 GCA_031287725.1 Rickettsiales bacterium | reverse complement strand
CCACCGTCATTATGAGAAAGATCTAAAAATGCCGCTATAGCTCAGCTGGTAGAGCAACACATTGGTAATGTGTAGGTCGTGGGTTCAATTCCCGCTAACGGCACCACCCCCTAGCTAGCACCAGGAACCTGACGCCGTGATCCCTGGAACTTCTCTCTGGCGAGAGAGTGTTGGCCGGGTCAGCAGGGGACACACACAATTTTCATCTAGCTCATCTAATTCGAGAGGTGAATGTGACCAATCACCACTTCAGACTGTCGCAGATCGGCCTCTTCCCCCATAAAAAATGTTAAAGTGATCTCAGCGCCGGAGAAACTCCAGAACCCCCGGCCCCCGGGGGCCGGGGACTTCGGCACCATCATGCCGGTAGCTAGAGATCTGTTGGAGAGGTTCTTCACTTGTCTCATTCCAGAGATGGCGGGAACCCGGGCCGGAAAAATCTCTCTGTCTACCCCAGCTTCTCCCAATCTCTGGCCAGTGCCTGGACTCCCGGTTTTTACTTCCGGACTCCTACAAATTTTTTTCCTGGTCCTTGTTTAGTAATTTTTCAACTATCTCGCCGGTACAGTTGTTTAGCCTATCATATTCATCTTTCAATTTTACATTCTTCTTCCTCTCTCCTCCGAGCTCATCCCCCTCTTCTCTAGTATTTTCCTCATCCTCACCCCTTTCCTCTGGATTCTCTCCATCTTCTCTGGGGCTAGGGTCCCTATCATTGTCAGTATCTTCGATATCCAAATCCTTACCATCCTTACCATCCTTACCATCCTTATCGCTCCTACCATCCGTACTACCCTTAGTTTTTTCATTCTTTCTGTCTATCTCAATTTTTTTAACAGCCGTCAGATCTGCCAATTTTCCTCCCTCGATGATCTTCCCAATGAAGGGTCTCATCTCATCTGGAATGGATTCAACCAATTCTTTCATAACTGTACTGCGTTTCTTCGTTACCTCGGACCCAGCATCTCTCTCCATCTTCCTGAAGCTCTCCGAGCGTTTCCCTTTTAGTTTATTTTTCATTTCATTTAGTTTGTCCTCAATCGTTGAGGCCATGGACTTTGCATATTTATTTTCGTTGGCGTACAGCAGGTAGATAATGGCCACCAGCACTAGGGCCGGAGGAAAGATAGTAGCCACTGCGGCGGCTCCCACTCCGAGTGTGCTGCCAGCCATGGTGAATCTCGTTTCAACGGTATTGTTGTTGACATCCTGCACCTCCTTGGCATTGATCTCTGCTATTTTCAACCTCTCATCTAGGATGAGAGAATCTTTGATGTTTTCCTGGGCAGAGTTGATCAATTTGTCCATCAGCTCCTGGTCACAGTCTCCGGGGTATTTGTGGCGGAACAGCTCAACGTTAGAGACACATTCTATAATATCGTAGTTTAGACAATTGTCCGCCCCCACCATTCCCATGAATTCCTCAACAGAGTTAACAGCAGTGGCAACGTTCTTCAGAATGTATTTTTTGTATTTTTCCCTCTCTTCAGCCGAAAGAGAGTTTTTTTTCTCTTCTTCCCCCTCTTTCTTTTCAGGGCTGCTGTCGAAATCTCCCTCTAGCTGGTCAGTTAGATTTTCTATTTCACTTTCCATCCTGGCCACCCTTTTCTTTTTGCTACGGAATATACCCTCCGGAGGTCTTGCCAGATAAATCAGATTGTCTACAAAGTCTCTGATGTAGTTCTTGTCTTTGCCTAGGAGATGGAGCATGTTCTCCATGACGGGAATACAATCTCCAGCGGAGGCCCCTTCCAGTTTCCCATCAGCTGTCTGGGTCAATCGCTCCATTTTACTCTCTAGGAAGCTTTTCCTCATAGAGTCTGTGATTCCGTGCTCCTTCCTGGTTTTTTGGGGAATGGTCTTTTCAGGAGTAAAATCTTTAGAATCCTTGCCGCCATCTGGCCCGCCGCTGGCCGGCGAACTATCTGTAATCTCTGTTTTGCTGTCTGGCTTGGTGAATTCCAGCTCTGACTCGTCCGGTGGTTTGATTGTTTCTAACTCTGGTTTGCCGGGTTTTGGCAGTTCTTCCGTTGACTTCGGCCCCGAGCCACCGGATTCTGTTGGCAATGCTTCTTCGGTAGGCGCCACCTGAAGCACCTCTAGCTCCTCGACCACTTCAACTTCAGTTTTGGCTATCTGCTCTTCGGGCTTCTGTTCGTCTCCAATCTGATTCTCCATTATTTTCACACAATATCAATAGATTCTATAAGTATAGCAGTTTTTTAGATAAAATCAACAATTATTTTAGCCGTCTAATCCTATCTTTCTCCACCCCCAGGGTTCTAGCTGCAGCCGTTTCCCTCCTCTGGCGCCATCTGTCCTAGGCTATTACGTTACAACTCAGCTGGTGCCCCGCGCAGATTAGATCCATTTTCCCGGAGAAGCCAGGCAGGTGGGGGAGAAATATTTAGATAGCTCCATATTTGGTTTAATTTGCAACAACCCCCAGCGAATTTAGCAAATGCCCGATTTCCCTCGACGCCATTTTCCCGATGAGTCTATGACGGGTGTCTCTGGCGTTTTTCAGGACTCGGATAACTTCTAGAGAAATATTTCACGGAGAGAACCCAAATTGACCGTAGATTCTGTTGATTTTATAAAATATAATCTATAATCCTCTATATTCTGAATATAATTATTAATTCCGGTAGGAGTGAAGATATTTACATTCTCTAGCACATCCCCCACAGTCCCAGAAGGCCACGGTGGGACCCCAGGCCAACATCACAGTCCTATTGCGCTGTGCGTTTCCCTGCTAATTTTTACGTCCTTTCTCCTTATCAGGAGGAAGGCTGGTGACATTGATAGCTTCAGAAAAAATAGTTTCACCGATGACTCAGTGCATGTATTTAGCCAGAAGCTCTGCCCCCACTGCCAGGATTTCAGAAAATTTCTAGAGGAAGTTGACCTATCAAACCGGGAAATAAGATTCTATGACATGGAAGACGGGAGAAACCTAGATCTGCTGCTGAAATATGCGAAGCTCCACGGGCTATCCTTCAGAAAACTGACCACTCCAATCATATTTTTTAGAGGCAGCTCCATGGTGGGTTTCGAGAGGGACAGGGGAGACGGTGAAAAATTTTTGGAACTGCTCGCCGCTACCCCCAGCAATTCCGAAGAAAGAGCAAAATCCGAGGCTAGGGAACCGGCTCCCCTGTCTCTGGTCTCCACATTGTCGGTGGCCCTAGAGAATTTTTTTAGCAGCGGGAACCTCCATGTCTTCCTGTTTCTGCTGCTGGTCCTATTCTGCTGCAGTTTCACTAGAGGCTGGACCCTGGTCTCCAGCTATTTCTGTTTCTATGCTGTGACAGATTTCCTCTTTCTGACAAAGCAGCTGAGCATAGTTCTGATGGCCTGGCCACTGAGGTTGCTGCTGCTGTTCCTAGGGCACCTATACCTATACAGGGCCATAGATCGACTACTCGGAACGGAATCCAGGGAAAATGTGGCAGAGGGTCCGCTAGCCAGCCCGACAATTTTCTACGCAACTCTGCTGACCATGCTCTCTAGCTCCACAAAATTTCTAGCTCCAGCGGAAAGCTGGCAAAACTATGGGCTGGCTCTGGCCCGCGGAGCCGGGGGCTGGCTAGATTGCCTCTACGCTCTAGTGCTCTCCATCTCCTACTCTGCCCTAAATGCTCTGGCAGTGTTTCTACTCTGGAAAGTCATTAAAAAGTATAAAAATTATTTTATAGACCATTTAACTACCATTAACAACCTATTGTCCTTAATGCTGGGAATTTTTGTCCTATTGCTCTAGGATGGGGGCAGAGTACCCAGTGTCCAACTGCCCAGCTCTGGCGCTATGGGGCCAATTCCTCCCTTAGAAACTAGGGAGCTGGGGAACTAGTCAAATCCCCAAGCTAGGCGGCCGGACTAGTTTTTCCCACCACCCCCGGTTCTATCTCCTCCGGAGCGTCCTCTAAATTTACTTCCCAGGTAGCCGATGGCTTTTCTGAGAAGCCCAAAGAGAAAAACATTCGCCCTCTCCAGAAGACCTATCAGTTTGTCTCCAAAGTATACAAAATCCCTGTCCGTGCTCCCTAGATTTTCACCATATTTGCTAACCTCGATGACCCTTGTAGAGGAGATAAAGTCACTGAATATCAGTCTGTCACTGATATAGTATAGGCCATACCAGAAGATCATGAAGAACGCCAGTAGGGTGGCTAGCAGGTAGTAGTGGCTGGAAAGGTCGGTCAACCTGCAGAGCATTATGATCGGCCAGCTATTTTCGGGTACATAGAGATGGAAATTCAGGAACCCCAGACCAAAGGATACAAAAATCAGAAATGTGAAGGTCATTGGCAGAGGAGCGACCACTGACCTCAGAAATAGCTTGGGGGCACTGGGTTTTTCGCGTCTTTTCGCATCAACAACCTTCAGTGACATAATTTTTTGTCCAAAAGTTGCCGAATTTAGGAAAACTGTGCACAGGAAACTGTAAACTACCCCGCTGAGGGAAACTATCAGAAGCACGTAGAAAATATATTCAAATATTTTGCTATTGTTAGCTATATACCTGATATGAAAATCCTTCAGCCTGGTCAAATCCACCGTCCCAAAGAGCTCTCTGAAGTTGTTCATGAATTCCTGCATTCTGACTATATTTGATCTAGAAAATATAAACAGCTGAGTGAGCAGAGACTTTATAAAATTCACAAAAAACACGTCGAGAATAAAGCTAAGTATTCTTCTGTAGCCTCTGGCGTTAGAGCCTGTCTTGTCCATAGAGTCACTCCATATAATCTAAGCACCTAGAAAACATCGCCAATCTGACGACTCCCCCATTGGGCTTTTTCCGATAAACCATCTTCACCCCCCGAAAGATGTTTCTTATAATTATAATCCAACAGTTGAGGGTTAGACAATAGTTAAAAATATCAAAGCTATAGTCAAGCTAGGGGATAGACCCAGAGAGGCATTCTCCAGCTGCCGGCAGTGGGTCCCGGCCATTCTCCCAGAGAGTAAATTCAGGTGGCTCGAAACTTCTAGCCACCGCTGGCTAGTCTTTCCTTCTGTCTAGCCATTCCTGTCGAGCGGGAGACAGAGCTCCGTCGACCACTCTCCCGGATATCCTCCCTAGAATGATCCCCAGGGCCCACTGCCACCAGTCCTGCCCCAAAGCGCCGCATTTGTCTTTTTCTCAACTTCCTTTATCATTTCTCCGAGGACGCTCAGATCGGTTGACGCGGCATTCCCAGCACCTACAGCGATGGCAGTGGTGGTGGGAAGGGGCTTTGGATCGATGCAGTCCAGCGCCTCTTTTGCAATTGATTTTAGTTCCCTCTCCGTCAGAGACAGGTCTGGTTCCTCCCTAGAGGTTCTCTCCACTTCAGTTAGCATTTCATATTCCTCCAGGTACTCGTCCTCATAGCAGTCGGAGGGACACTCCTTGAGTGTGGTCAATATGGCCTCCATCTTGTTTTTTTTCACCTCCTTGAAATTTAGCATCTCCACTATGGCTTTAGCCTCAAGTACTCCTACGTAAGGGTACAGCATGTCGAGTTCACTTGAGATCACTTCAGACCACCTTTCTGGTCTTTCAAAAATCTCAATCGCCGTTTGCAAAAAATATATCTCTTTTCTAGATTCCCTGGGACCGTAGTAGTACTTTTCCCTGAACGGCCTAAAGGGATGTTTCCCAGTGATAGCCTCGAAAAGCATAATTCCCAGAGACCAGACATCGTTCATCTCTGGAAAAATCTTAAGGGCAGCCAACTCTGAATCTGTGGTGTGGCCCCGGAGAGTATTGTATAGCGCTATCATTTCCAGGGAAGAATATTGCAGTGTTCCACGGTACTCCCTATTTCCATAGGGGAGAAACCCGTTTTCTGGAATTTTTCTACAGAGCCCTAGGTCAGCAATTTTCAACCGTCCACCTTTTACCAGTATGTTTGATGGTTTTATATCACAGTGGCTATAGCCTAGCCTATGGAGCTCCGCCAGAGCTCCTGTAAGGGACGTGAAATTTTTACTGACGAGCTCTCTTCTCCTCTCCAGGTCCAGGCTTTCCAAATCTCTGCCGTCACAGTATTCTGTTAGCACAACCTTTTCATCGGCGTAGTAGGTTCTCACAAAGGCTGGCGATCTTATCCTATTCGCTTTGCAGTTCTCATAGTGTAGAATTTCTCCATCTTCTGTGGTTTTATCGGCCAGTGGCCGTTTAAGGGCGATATAGCAACCTTTGATCTTTCTGACAGGTACTCTATAGACAGTGGAGAAGCCACCGCTACCGACTTTCTTAATCTTAGGTTTCCGCTCTCCAGTACTAGGCCTATTAGCTGGACCCTTCTGTCCCCTGGGAGCCTTTTTCCCTCTGACGGGGCGCCTAGTTTTCTCTACTTTTGCCTTTGGCATAAATACCTCCAATATTTTTTTAAGTTCCTAATCCTTATTCTGAATCGTTTCCCCCTGGGCTGCCAGACAGGGTCTGTCTCCGAAAACCTATTTTTCCCACATGTGTTTGGACCTATACACCCCTAGAGTCGAAACAACCCCTAGACTCCAGTTCCACCTAGACCCATTGACTCTGCGGGAGATGGGAGGCCAGCCTCGCCAAATCCGGGCAGCTCCCCGCGGAGATCTTTCATAATGGTTCTTTACTTCCCTTGTCCTTTCCAGGAAAACCAGAATCCATCTCGTCCCCTGTCCTGCGGAGTTTATTCGAAAAGATGCTCTGCGCCAGTCGTTTCACCAGTCCAAAGAAGTTCTGCAGACCCCCTAGAACAAATTTTAGCGCTCTCTGGAGTTTGCCTCTCTGTCGAACG
>JAITSP010000071.1 GCA_031287725.1 Rickettsiales bacterium | reverse complement strand
GAGTCCGGCATGACCATAGAGAGTGTGGAGCCAAAGATGTTTTCCTTCAACAACCCCTTCGGAGCCTGTAGAAAGTGTGATGGCCTTGGTACGGAGCTGGTGTTCGATGAAAAGCTGGTCATTCTGGATCCAAGTCTAACGATAAACCAAGGGGCTCTGGATCCCTTTCGGGCGGATGCGACGGCGAGGTTGTATATAAAAACTCTGGAGCAGATAGGCAGGAAATATAATTTTAATCTGGATACTCCCTTTGAGAAGTATCCGGACCAGATCAAAAATATAATTCTCTACGGCTGTGATGATGATGTGGATATAGAGGTTGAGGAGAATACACTGTCATCGACCTTTTCCACAAAGTTCATTGGAATCATGAATATAATCAACGAAAGATATCTCCAGGCCAAAGATGAACTTCTGAGGGATGAGCTCGGAAAATACCAGAGTCTCAGAACCTGTAACTGCTGTAAAGGCTACAGGCTGAACGAAGAGGCGCTGAGTGTGAAAATTGACGGCCGGCACATAGGTGAGGTCTGCGACATGTCCATAGGTGAGATCTATAATTTTTTCAAACATCTGAATAATATTCTGGGTGCAAACGAACGCATGGTCACCGATCGCATAATATCCGAGATAGAAAATCGACTGAGTTTCCTGATGGATGTGGGCATAGACTACCTAACGCTAAATAGGCAGTCGGGCACCCTCTCAGGGGGTGAGAGTCAGAGGATCAGACTAGCCACCCAGATTGCTACCGGGCTCTCCGGAGTTATCTATGTCCTTGACGAGCCGTCCATCGGCCTGCACCAGTCGGATAACCAGAAATTGATAAAGACAATGAAAACTCTGAGGGATCTTGGTAACACGGTGATAGTGGTTGAACACGACGAGGAGACCATGATGGCCGCCGACTGGCTGATCGACATGGGTCCTGGCGCCGGAATACATGGGGGTACGGTGGTGGCCAGGGGTGTTCCGTCGGACATCCTGGCTAATCCGAATAGTCTGACGGGAGCCTACCTTAGTGGGAGAAAATCCATACCCGTACCACCTAGACGGAGAAAATTCAATGGCCAGAGAAAAATCACTCTGGTTAACGCGAGGGGTAATAATCTGAAAAATTTGACTGTGGATTTTCCTCTAGGGGTTTTCTGCAGCATAACCGGGGTCTCCGGTGGGGGTAAGTCGACCCTTGTGCTGCAGACTCTCTATAAGGCCCTTTCCCGTCTTCTGATGAATGCTAAGGTTGTGCCTGCCCCCTATGACCGGATAGATGGCCTTAACAACGTGGACAAAATAATTCAGATAGACCAGTCACCCATCGGAAGGACTCCCAGGTCCAATCCCTGTACCTATGTAGGCATTTTCACCTACATCAGAGACCTCTTCTCCAGTGTTTCCACGGCCCAGGATAAGGGTTTCAGCATAAACCACTTTTCCTTTAACGTTAAGGGAGGACGCTGTGAGCACTGCCAGGGGGATGGCAGTATAAAGATAGAGATGCATTTTCTGCCGGACATATTCGTCCAGTGCCCTGTCTGCAATGGAAAAAGATACAATAGAGACATACTGGAGGTAGAATACAATGGTAAAAACATAGCCCAGGTGCTGGACATGACGGTGGAGGAGGCCTGTAAGTTTTTCATCCGAGAGCCTCTCATCTACGAGAAATTTAAGGCTCTCAGAGATGTCGGACTGGGCTACATAAAGATAGGCCAGTCGGCTACGACGCTCTCCGGAGGAGAGGCCCAGAGGATAAAGCTGGCTAAGGAGCTGAGTAAGAAGGACACCGGAAATACAGTCTACATACTCGACGAACCTACGACGGGATTGCACTCCGACGACATAAGAAAGCTGCTGTCGGTTCTCCACCGGCTAGTGGAGCAGGGCAACACGGTCATGGTCATAGAACATAATCTGGACGTGATAAAGACCTCCGACTGGATCATAGACATCGGGCCTCGAGGTGGTGACGAGGGAGGCTACGTCATAGCCCAGGGGACCCCTGAGGATATTGCGAAAAAGGAAGGAAATCTCACAGGAAAGTACCTAAAGGCTGTGCTCGAAAAGTACAAAACCGACCAGGCTCGGCTCCTGGAAAACTAAGGGGTGTTGACCCCCTCCCAGGGTCGGGTCCAGCGGTAGCTTCTCCAGCTACTCCTCTTCTCTCTTCGGCTATGCTGTCTGCCTTCTTTATCTCAACCTATAGGACACTTCCGCATACATGTTATTCATTCCTAAATCATCAAGTTCCCCAGGAGAAGGAGGCCGGCCCACAGGGTCTGGAGGCGTAGCGAAGGGCAGAGCAGGATAGGGTAGGGGGGGGTTCGCTCAGTTGAATTTTGGAGTGAGCGCCTTTTCTTCCCCTTTCCCTAGCTCTCTGGTGAGCTCGTCCGACGCTGCCCCAAGTCTAGCCTCGAGAGATTTTTGGTCAGCCTTTCCGCTGATTTTCCCGGGAGCCAAAACTCTACCCTTCTCCTGGGCTTTTTCAGATTCTTTGGAGTTTTTGGGTCCATGGACTCTAGTCTCCTGCCTAGTCCGGAACCTAGCCAGGAGAGAGCGCACAGACGACAGAAGGTAGCGAAAGGAACCAGACAGAAAGCGAAACACCCTTGCCGCTAGCGAAAGACCCCTCCCGGTCTTCTTGGCCTTGCCCCTTGGCTGCTGGACAGAGATATATAGCATATGCTTCTTCAGGTTTTGGGTCATAAAATCATCTAGCCCACCGCATTCCCTTATTCTATTCTCTACCCTGTCGAATAGGCCACCGGCGGCCATGACGGTCACAGCCCGGGGACCACAGGTTGTGCCGTCATACTGCTGCATAACTCCCTCCTGATTTTCTATGACCACTATTTTAACATCTCCGCCGAATTCTCTCTCTGCAAATATTTTAAAATCTTTACCAATTTTACTTCCAAATGAGTCTCTATAGAGTAGGAAAATCTCGCCTGTTCCCGGATCCTGTAGCACCCGGACTGCCACAAAGTGGCCGCTACTCTCCCTTCTTCTCTCATCAGAGATCACCCCCAGGGTGAATATGACATTAAGGCCAATAATGCCACTCGCTAGCTGGGTCCGCCGCTGATCATTCAGCAGAGGAATAATATCCCTATTCACATTCCTATCCGGAAACCTATCGGCAGATACAAAATTCGTGCTTGGCTGAAGCCCCAGCCCTTCAGTATTATTGTCCAATAGACAGACAATTTCATCCAGCTGGACTAAACTATCCACGACAGTTCCGTCAACTCCATGTCTATCCACATAGTCCTTCAGTTCCTGCTTCCTCTTCTGGCCAGCCTTTTCCTTTTGTCCACCGGCTCCGTAGCGGACATCCAGGTAGCCTTTGGCTACAGTCCGAAATATTTCTTCGTCTTTCGCTAGGTTAACTATATTATCTGCGTCTTCCATAGAATCTCCTTTTTTAATAGGTAATCACTGGCCACTATAGACGATAATTGTCGACTAGTCAAGCCTCAGTGCCATGGTAAATGTTTACATGTGCAGGTCCACTGCAAATCGAACCAAATTCACTAGAGTCCCAGGGTAGAAGCTTGTTTTCCCTCATTTTCCAGTCCAAGCTCCTTGCCAAGGTCGTCCGACGCTGCCCCAAGTCTAGCCTCGAGAGATTTCTGGGCAGCCTCTTCGTCGGCTTTCCCGGCAGCCTGAACTTCATCCCCCCCCAGGGCTTTTTTGGGCTCTTTAGAATTTTTGGCTTCACAGATGGTGGCGTTTAGTTTGGCCAGGGAACCACCCTCCGCCAGGGATGCCAGCGTATCCAGACAGCTGGCTAGAGCATTCTCTGGTTGTCTGGCGTTGTTCTCAACATTAACAATTCTCATGTCTTTGCAATCCTTCCCCAGAGTTGCAGATAGAAAATCCCTAAATTTTTTATCGACTCCGGTTCCGGCTGGGCCTCTGCGCAGAACTGTAGTCTTCTGCGTAGCGGGATCGACAAATATTCTCACCCCTAGGAAGTCATTCCCATCCTTCAGAATCACACTGAAGAATTTGCCATTTCTAACCTGTTTTTCGACCACATCCCTCTCTGGAGGATTGGCGTAGTCCGTGATGCTCAGGTTGGTCGCCTCTCCATCTACCGTCTGGCCATCTTTTTCATCAATTTTGGCAGTTTCCAGAGATAGTCCAAGTGCCGCAGATTTTTTCTGGACCAGCTGGCTAGCGACCATCACAGCGTCTTCTCTGTCATTTTTAGTTAGCTTTGCAACCTCTTCGGGGCCATAGCCATTCCGCCGAGATTTCCCTAGAAAAGAACGCACAGACGACATAATGTAGCGAAAGGGAGTGGACAGAAAGCGAAACACCCTTGCCCCTAGCGAAGGGCGGCGGGAACCCTGGCTTCCATTTATTTCCTCTGGAGGCCGGCTAGACTGGTTAATCTGCATTTTTTCTAGCTTCCTCATTTCTCTTTTCTCCTTTCGAGTCAGTCGGCCAGGCTGGCTAGCCCTAGCCCGCAGATTTTCTAGGCGCACCTCCCGGTAGCCCCCAACAACCGCCAGCGGAAACAAATCATCATCCATTCCGGCCTCCTTGCCCTTTGGCTGCCAGATAGAGACATCTAGCAGATGCTCCTCCAGGTTCCGAGCTATAAAGTTATCTAGCCCACCGTATTCCCCTATTCTATTCTCTACCCTGTCGAATAGGCCACCGCTGGCCATGACGGTCAGAGCCCGGAGACCACAGGTTGTGCCGTCGATCAACTGCCGCATGACTCCCCCCTGATTTTCTATGACCATCACTTCAACATTCTTGCCTAATTCTCTCTCTACGAATATTCTAATCTCTTCACCGATTTCCAATCCAAATGAGTCTCTGTAGAGTACGAAAATCCTGCCCGTTCCCGGATCCTGTAGCACCCGGATTGCCACAAAGTGACCACCATCCACGCCTCTTCCATCCTCTTCGACCACTCCCAGCGTAAACACAAAATTAATACCAATGCCATTCGCTAGCAGGGCCTGCCTTTCCTCATTCAGCAGGAGGCGGGTTTTCCCATTCCCATCTTTTTCTGAGACCCTGGTGGCAAACAGCAGGTTGTCATTCAGCCTAAGTCCAAGCCCATTTCCTTTCCTTAACGTAAGGCTAGCAATTTCGCTGGATCTGACTAGTCTATTCACAACCACCTGGTCAACTCCGTGCTCGGCCATATGGGCCTCCAGCTTTAGCTTTTCCTCCTCATCGATCTCATATTCCTGCCCCAATTCCCCGTAGCGGGCCTCCAGATAGCCACCAACCACGTTGTGAAATATTTCTTCGTCTCTGGGGAGATTAAGTATATTATTTGCATTTGCGTCTGCCATAGAATTTCCTTTTTTTCTGTTAATCAGTTATACTATATAGTATAATATAATTATAAAATAGTCAAGTTAGCACTGTGGATACAAATGTCCGTACTTCACCGGATAATAGGCCAATTTATGCAATTTTACTATAAAATAAACAACCTTTTCCCGACAAATCCTCCTCTGTCCTGGTACTCCCACTATCCCGCCGACCAGCTCTGGTGGACTGCCATCTCTGGGAGGGTCCTTGCAAAGGGGGAGAGAAGTTACTATATGATAGACAGTTTCATGAACACTAGGGATAAAAATCCTATGGCGGAAAAGCAAAATTTTGAATTTGGAGTGGAAAATAGAAAGATACTGAAGCTAATGATCCACTCCCTCTACACAAACAGGGACATAGCCATCAGAGAGTTGATTTCCAACTCTTCCGATGCCTGCGATAGACTCAGATACCTGTCAACCACGGACCCGGATATTCTGGGGGACGACACAAGGTTGAGAATAGTCCTGGAGGTTGACGAAGAGGCTAGAACGGTGGCCATCAGAGACAATGGAATAGGAATGGGTCGGGAGGATCTGATAGGCCAGCTGGGTACCATAGCGAAATCTGGAACGGAGTCCTTCCTCGAGCAGATGTCTCTGGGCAATGGAAAAAATGTCGTTGAACTCATAGGCCAGTTTGGTGTCGGCTTCTATTCCTCCTTTATGATAGCAAAGAGAGTCGAGGTCATATCTCGAGTTCCGAGGGGTGAAGAGGCCTACCTCTGGGAATCCGATGGCGAGGGTGAATTTAGCATTAGAAAATTTGATGGGGAATTTACGAGGGGGACCCAGGTCCTACTCCATCTGAAGGATGACTGTGACGTCTTCCTGGATAAATTCCATCTGAAGCATGTAGTGAAATCCTATTCGGACCACATAGTTTTTCCTATAGAGTTAAAAATGGGCACTGTTGACAGTAGTCTCGAGACCCTAAATACGGGTTCGGCCCTCTGGACCAGGCCAAAGACTGAAATAGAGCGGGAGCAGTACATCGAATTCTACCGGCAGACGGTCCATCTGCCTGGCGAGCCCTGGATGATTCTCCACAACCGGGTGGAGGGCAATCTGGAATTCACAAATCTACTATTTATTCCAGATCGCAGGAATTTCGATCTTTTCAGTCCCGACATGAACACAAGGGTGAAGCTCTACATAAGGAGAGTTTTCATAACGGAGGAGAATATCCAGCTACTGCCAAGGTACCTTAGGTTTGTCCAGGGCATTGTGGATAGCCAGGATCTGCCCCTTAACATCAGCCGGGAGACTCTCCAGTACAACAGCATGGTGGAGAAAATAAGGAAGGCACTGGTCAAGAGGATATACGCGGAGCTGGAAAAGAGAGACCAGAGCGAGCCCGAGGAGTATCTAAAGTTCTGGGAGAATTTTGGCGCTGCTCTGAAGGAGGGCCTCTGCGAACACAATGTGGATAACGATGGTCTTCTGGATCTCTGCAAATTCTATAGCAGTAAATCTATGGATAGGCCTAGCGGGCTGAAAACCTATCTGGAACGTGCCCGGTCTGGCCAGAAGACCATCTACTATCTGACGGGGACTTCTATCCAGAACCTAGATAGAAGTCCTCAGGTTGAGGGTTTTAAGGCTAGAGGCATAGAGGTTCTCTACCTCTGCGATACGGTGGATGATTTCTGGACCACAGCCACCCATAAATATAAAGACTACCAATTCAAATCCATAGCCAAGGCGGATATCGACGTGGCTAGGCTAGACGCCGAGGAGGAGCCGGAGGCCTCCGAGGCCGACGGCGACGGGGATGGGGATGGAAAGAAGGACCAGGGGTCGAAGGATGCTGCCGAAGAGGGCTCCAGAGAAGTTCTAGAGCTATTCCGGAGCACTCTGGCGGACTGCAATCTAAAGGACATAAGAATTTCTAAAAAACTTACAACGAGTCCTGTCTGCCTTGTGGCCGATGAAAGAGCCATGGACATAAAGCTTGAGAGATTTCTTCTAGAGCAGAGGCAGATCCTGGCACCGATGCCGAAGATACTTGAGATAAATATCCAGCACAGTCTGCTAGGGGCCATCCAGGAGTCCATCGGTAGTCCAGAGAAGCTGCCCCAGTGCCAGGAGATAATCAAGACGCTCTTCGATGAGGCCTGCATCCTCGAGGGAGAACCTCCAAGGGACCCTGCCGCATTCGCTGCTCGCCTTAACGAATTCATGGAGAGGGGGAGGGGGAAATCGCTGGAGCGGCAGTCCTCCAACGGCTAGAGAGCAGAGAAAAGGAAAAATGAGGGGCTCTAGAACCCCCCCTGGCCCCTCTATCTAGTCTCTCTCGGTTACCATCCCCAGACGGCTAGACGCTAGCTCCCAGACCTATTCATTCCTCAGTATCTCTACAGGGCCTATGCGGCTTGCCCATAGAGATGGGTAGAGGGCAGCCGCTATGGACAGCGCCATAGAGGTTCCGCATATCCACAGGACATCTGAAATGTAAACTCTGGAGGGGAGCTGGGAGAGGTAGTAGACCACTGGGTTAAATAGATCTACTTTAAAAACAGACTCCAGAGTTCTTCTTAGATTCTCTATGTTGGAGGCGAATAGATAGCCGAGCACTGCTCCGGAGCTGGTACCCAGAAAGCCCAGAGAGGCCCCACAGAGGAAAAATATCCGAACTATGCCACCGTCACTGACTCCTATGGTTTTTAGCAGAGCTATCTGCTTCTTTTTATCCATAACCAACATGACGAGGCTTGTCACTATGTTAAAGGCGGCTACCACTATTATCAGCAGTAGAATTAGAAACATCACGTTTCTCTCCGTGTTCAGAGCGGCTATAAGCCCAGAGTTTGCATTTTTCCAGTCTAGCAGCGAAAAGCTATGGCCCAGTGCCTCTAGTTTTGTCCTAATTTCCTCTAGTTTTCTAGGGGCAGAGCTGGCCTCTCTGAGAAATATCTCTATGCTGCCAACGGAATTCGGATGGCCAAACTGGAGCCGCCCCAGCTCAAAGGGGAGGAAGGCTACGGATGCGTCATATTCATGCATGCCGCTTTCGAATTTATCGAAGATTCTGTAGGTTTTCACTCTGGCCATTGGCCCAAGGAGAGTCATATTCGTCCCTGGCGACACTATCCTCAGGCTATCGCCAAT
The DNA here is from genome assembly GCA_031287725.1 of Rickettsiales bacterium. Taxonomy (GTDB): domain Bacteria; phylum Pseudomonadota; class Alphaproteobacteria; order Rickettsiales; family UBA1997; genus CALXRO01. The sequence goes on along the minus strand of JAITSP010000071.1, from coordinate 1,638 downwards.
TTCTAGACCAAGACTCTCAGCCAGGCGGCTTCCCACTATTACCACCGGAGCGCTGTCGAAGTCATCCATTTCCTCCCTCTTTCTGAGACTTCCGTAGAAAACCTTCTTCTTCACCAGATCCTTCGACCGAATTGCCCTGGCCAGACCGCCAATGGCTAGGGATCCACTGATAAACATCACTGGACTCTCCACCAGAGGGTTGAGATACTCTATATCCTCATCATCTTTGAGAATATCTATAATTTCCTCGTAGTTCTCCGCACTCTCTCCTCTAAGGAAAATACCTATGTGGGCATTCGCCCCAACTATCTTACTCACCAATTCCTCTCTGAAGCCGTTCATGACTGACATGACCACTATCAGCGTCCCAACTCCCAACATTATGCCTATAAAGGAGAAATAGGTGGTGAGAGAGATAAACTTTTCCTTCCTCCTATCTCTCAGGTACCTCAGAGCTATAAAAAACTCATATCCCAGGGACATCCTAGACGGTTTTATTTAGATCATAGATAAGTTTTATGCCATAGAATGTCAAATTCCTATCAAAATCCACCGGGAAACCCAGTTTGTCAGAGAAAATGGTAGAATTACCTCCAGTCATCAGCACTTCCATCCTATGACCCACTTCTCGTTCCACAGCTGCCACTATTTCTCTCAGCAGACCCCTATAGCCATGGTACAGTCCAGACTGCATAGCTTCGATGGTATCGCAGGAGACCACCCTTAGAGGAATCTCCGGATTAAAATTCGGCAGCAGGTCACAGTCAGCCGTCAAAGCCCGTCCCATAGATCTAAAGCCGGTGACGATGAGACCACCTAGAAATTCTCCTCCCCCGGCAATTACAGCGAAGGTTGTAGCTGTTCCCATGTCTATGACCAGGGCGTATTCTCTATATCTCTCTATAGCAGCCGCCACATTAGCCATAAGATCCGTACCCATATCCTCTGGCGCCTTGAAATTCAAATTTTTTCCATTCTTTCTGAGGCTAAAGAACCTCAGACCTTTTACTCTGCAGTAGTCCTCCTCCAGATTCTCCATAGACCTGACAACGGAGGAGATGAGCACAATTTCAATGCCCCCAGGCAAATAACCCCGGCCGCTAAGAAATTTTTCAACGGCGCCACTGAATTCCCCTAGGTTTTTAGCCTCGGAATTGTTAAAATATTCTAGAGCCTCTATCCCCCCGTCTCCAAAAACGACGAGATTTGTCGTTGTGTTGCCAGTTTCAAATACCAAAATCATAGGCATCCCAGGTGAAATGTTATAGGTGAGACAGAGTAGCTCCTCCGACCTAATAATCAACCTAGAGCCCCACATTTTGGAACTACCAAATAATTATTGCTTTCCTGCGACCTTCCCAGCCATTCCGCTGTTTTTCTATTTTTTCTGGTGTTTCACATGGATAAGATTGTCTGTGTAATCACTAGACCCGTTTCCAAGAAATCCTCGGCCCACTAGGGTAGTGAACTATTGGTCTGGCTAGGAGCGGTGGCCAGGGTGAGGTTCTCGGGTCTAGGTTCAGATATATATCTATAGCCATAGCCGCCGGCTCTGCTCTAGCACTCTTCTAGCTCCACCATCCGTTGTTCCTGGGATTTTCCATTAGTTCTAGAATTTCACTCTCGCTGAGGCCGGTG
>JAITSP010000098.1 GCA_031287725.1 Rickettsiales bacterium | reverse complement strand
GTCTACTCCAGTCATTCCCAGAACAACATTAATTATCCTAAAAATGACCCAACAGCTGAAATAAAAAACATTCAGCCAAAAGATCTATTTTGTCTCACATGTGTTTGGACCTATACATTCTCAATTTTTCTCTAGCCCCAGAGAAACCGGGAGTAATCCGGGAGAGTAGCCAGAACCTGCCGAGGGCAGTCCCATTCAGGCTATAGCTGCCACATCCGGATTTTTCTAGGGCTGACCGGCCACCCCAGATCCAATGTTGCTTTATAAAAATTGTTATTTAGTCTAGAGCCCGTTCGCACTAGCGAAATGATGTAATTTTGAATAATTATAGGTGGGCCCATGGCGCATACACTAACGACTCGGAAGAATATCAGAGTCACGGCGAGGAGGACGGCTGTAAATAGGTCGAGGAAGAGTAAGATTTCAACCTTTCTAAGAAAGGCTCGGGAGGCTGCGGCAACTGGGGACAGGGAGGTAGCTAGGACCGCCTTCGTTAGGTTTGAATCGGAGCTGATGAAGGGAGTTGGAAAGGGGGTCTACAAGAAAAATGGGGCTGCCAGAAGACTAAGGAATTTGAGTAAAAAAATAAAGTGAGAGGAATCAACCCAGTTTGGCACGGGAAGTGTCCTTCTCTAGGGAATTTTTGTCTTAACAACAGAGGGGAGAACTATGAAAAAAACTAAGATCGTCGCGACCATAGGACTAAAGTCCAGTTCAAGGGAGGTACTGGAGGAATTATCTAGGGCCGGCGTGGATGTTTTTAGACTGAATTTTTCGCACGGTGACCACGAGTCCCATGCGCTGGAGATAGAAACCATAAAGAGCCTAAATATGCCCGGAGCCCTGATGCTCGACACCAAAGGTCCTGAAATCAGGACCGGTGAGATAAGGGGTAAATTACCTCTGAAGGTTGGAGACTCGTTTATAATGACAACGGAGAAGGGCGTCTATGAAGACAGCGGTAAGATAAGCGTAAACTACAGCGGCTTTGTCGACGATGTCGACGTCGGGGACGTGATAGTGGTTGATAGCGGCCTGATGCAGGCAAGGGCAGTCAGAAAGAGCGGAAACGATATCTTCTTTGAGGTTATAGAGGGGGAGGTCGCTGTCACCTCGAAGAGACATATAAATCTATTCGGCAAACCAGTGTCCCTGCCGACGGTCACTGAGCAGGACTGGAGGGACATAGACTTTGGTCTGGATAGAGGCATAGATATGATCGCCCTGTCCTTTGTGAGAACTAGCGATGATGTCAAAAAGGTTAAGGAGCGCTGCATTGCCAGAGGCCATGGCGATGTCCAGGTGCTGGCTAAGATCGAAAATTTCGAGTCCATGCAGAATCTTGAGAATATCGTAAGGGAGAGCGATGGAATTATGGTTGCCCGGGGGGATCTGGCCTGTGAGGTGCAGTTTTCAAAGGTTCCGGCAATCCAGAAGAGGATCGTTGGACTCTGTCGAATCCATAGGAAACCAGTGATAATCGCGACCCAGATGGTGCTATCCATGGTTGACAGCATAAGACCAACCAGGGCCGAGGTGTCTGACGTGGCTAACGCCGTCTTTGAGCAGGCCGATGCCATAATGACCTCCGATGAGACTGTAAAGGGTAACTATCCAGTGAACACCATAAAGGTCATGGCAAAGATTGCCACCGACATAGAGGAGGAAATTTTCGACAGTAGAAAAAAGAATAGTCTCCCACTAGCCGGACAGTGCTGCCAGAGAGATTTTTCGGAGGAGGGTGTCATTCGTATGCTGGCCAGCTACACAAATAGGGTTGACGCAATAGTTGTCATCAGCAACAGGGCTGAGCACCTTAACAGTGTTGCCGGAGCAAGGATTAATCTTCCAATTTTTTCATTCACCAGCAGTGAACATCTGAAAAACAATCAACATCTAGTTTGGAATGCTGTGCCAATCCTGGCTGACATAGGAGATGACTGGGCCAAAAATCTAGAGGTCACCATGAAGATTATGCGAAAGAATTACAAAAAGTACAAAGAGGTTGCAATTGTTTTCGAGATGGGTAAGAATCTAACCGTTCAGCTGAGGAACGTTTAGTTACCGGTTCCAGAGAGTTGGGATGCGGAGACTGTCCCCTCCTAAACTGATAAGTTAGGTGTTTGCATATGATTTTTCAGACTAACCTAGATTTCTGCATCGCTCTCGTTCTACTCCTGCTGGCTCTGGTCGGATTTGCCCGGGGCTTCCTGAGGGAGGTCGTCTCGATAGTGAACTGGTTCGGTTCCTTCTACTTCACATCGCTAGCAAAGCCACTAGCCCTGTCCCTGCTAGGAAACAGAATAACAACACCCTTTCTTCTGGATATAATTTCCAATGCCGTCCTCTTTGTTTTCTTCGTCATTGTGTTTTCTCTGGCCAACAGCTATCTGGTCAGTAGGATCAGAGGGCTTATACCGGCATCGGTGGATAGACTGCTAGGTCTTTTTTTTGGTTCCATTAAGGGTCTACTGGTTTCGATGATAGTGCTAGCCTCAATCAATATCCTCTACCGGAGCCCAAATGTGAATGATCCCCTCTGGCTTGAAAACTCTATCGCCTACAGATGCTTCAGCGGCCCCCGGGGAAGCGTTTTCGTCGAAATCCTGGAGAGAATATTCGGAGATCTACTGAGAGAGGAGAATAACCCAGAAAAACCCGACGAAAAACCCAAAGAGAAGCTAGATAGCAAAATAGAGGATCTAGCCAAGGAGCCTGTGGAGGGCGGAGAAGGCCAGGGGGACGAAGATGTGGAGCCAAAGAACATCGAGGACCTTCTCAGAGAGATAGCCGACTAGCGTCTAGCGGCATGGTTAGAGATGGTGGTACCCCCCACCGCAGACTAAACAATAGATAATCAAGATCCGTTTAGTCTGCCCCTCCACAGTAGCCCTCGGCTACCTAAACCCGTTTGACTGACTACCCCCCTTTCTTTTGCCATTACCTTTGCCATTAGTACTACTAGTCAGTTGAGGTACGTTTGGGCTGGAGATGTCTAGAGGAGGAGTGGTCGATAATTGTTTTGAAGCCACTGTGCAGTCTTTAAAGGCATCTACAACTGCGTTGTTCGATGGCACACTCCTCTCCACTTCCCCCTCTCTATTCGTATTTTTAAAAACATTTAGAATTGTGTCCGGTAGCGATGTATTCTTGGTCTTAGCCTCAGTTTCGATTTTCTCTCTGTCCCCATGGGGAATAGCATCTGGTGGTAGTGATAGATCAAGATCATCACTAGGTGGTGGCGGTGGTTCATCATCCGATGGTAGCGAACCATCATTGGGTAGCGCTATATCATCATCTG
>JAITSP010000068.1 GCA_031287725.1 Rickettsiales bacterium | reverse complement strand
CACCGGCCTCAGCGAGAGTGAAATTCTAGAACTAATGGAAAATCCCAGGAACAACGGATGGTGGAGCTAGAAGAGTGCTAGAGCAGAGCCGGCGGCTATGGCTATAGATATATATCTGAGCCTAGACCCGAGAACCTCACCCTGGTCAGACTAGTAGTTATCAGCCCAGTGGGCCGAGGATTTCTTGGAAACAGGTCTATTGAATTTCCCAGAGAAGCGACTAGAGATTTAGAGTAGAAATGAAGAAACCTAGCGGGATGGGGACAGCGGCCAGAGACAGAGAAATGGAGTTTGTCCAGGAAACGAAGGCAGACCCGGGACGGAGGGGATCTAAAAATAGCCGCGACGGCAGCCGGATGGGCGGCCGCTGGCCCAGCCTAGAGCCCAGGGAGGAGCTCTAGCCATGTCCAGGGCGGCAGAAATAGTCAAAAAATACGCTATAGCCGGCAAAAAGGAGCTTGGCCAAAATTTTCTACTGGATGACGATCTGCTGGAGAAAATAGCCGCCTCGGCCGGAGATCTGAGCGGTGCCGAGGTGCTAGAGGTAGGGCCAGGCCCCGGTGGTCTGACTCTAGCCCTACTAGAGAGAAGCCCACAGCGCCTCGTCAGCGTCGAGTTCGATAGACGCCTGGTAGAGATCCTAGGGGCAGAAATAGGACAATTCTACAGCAACCTAGAGCTAATTCGAGGAGATGCTCTGGAGATCGATGAAAACAAGCTATTCAGAGGCAAATTTAAAATAGTGGCAAACCTCCCCTACCACATTGGGACGGCTCTACTCCTAAAATGGTTGGAAAACTCCAGCCAGAGGATAGATGACATGACCCTCCTGCTGCAGAGGGAGGTGGTGGCCAGAATGACCGCCCTCCCGGGGACTAGGGACTACGGACGCCTCTCTATCATTTGCCAGTATCTCTGTGACCTGGAAAAATGCTTCGACATTCCACCGGAGGCCTTTTCCCCTCCTCCAAAGGTTACATCATCGCTAGTCCGGCTAAGAGTGAAGGAGAACAGCGACCCCAGTCTACTACCAAAATTGACCAGGCTAGTCACCGGACTCTTTGCCCAGAAGCGCAAAACTCTTCTAAATAATCTGAGGACCCTGGTGCCATCCCCCAGAGAATTTCTAGAACGCTGCGGCCTAGATCCCGGCAGCCGAGCCGAGGAGCTTCCTCTAGAGACTATCCTCAGAATCCTCCAGCAGCTAGAGGGCTGGTAGCAGCAGCAGTTGATTTTCCAGCTTCGCCGCCCGCACCCAGTCCAGATATTCTAGCACATTTCCATTGTCCAGAGCATTTCTCTTTGGCTTTCCTGCTCCCAAGCTCTGCAGGAGTTCGCGCCTTTTCTCCAGCAACTCTGCCACCAGAGTCGCCTTGGCAGGCAGTAGAGGCTGACCTCCTCCGGCCAGACAACCTCCAGGACAGTTCATAATCTCTATGTAGTGGTAGTTTCTATAGGTGCCACTGTCTAAGAAACTCCTAAAATTTTTAGGGCTAGCTATCACTGCCACTCTCACATCGGCTGAGCCAACCCGGACAGTAGCCTCCCGAAAGCTATATCCCTCACCCGTCACCTCCTGCAGCTGTAGGTTTTCAAAGGGTTCGCCATCAACTTTTCTCTTGATGACGCGCAGTGCCGATTCCATAACTCCACCACTCTTTCCGTAGATCACAGCACCACCACTGTATTCGGCCAGGGAGTCGCCCTCACTCTCCTCGAGATTCGCAAAATCTATATTCCTCTCGCTGATGAGTTTTGCCAGTTCTCTGACCGTCAGGACGTGGTCAACGGCCCTTAGACCCCTGAATTCACGGATCTCATCCTTCTTTGCTGTGCAGGGCATGATGGAAATTACCACTATGGTCTTCGGGTCTATCGATTCCCTCTCAGCCCACCAGGTTTTATAGGCAAAGCCAGCGTGTATGTGGGGAGAGAGGGCGCTGGTGAGATTCTCTGCCAGCTCAGGCCTGTAGTTTTTCACAAAACTGACCCAGGAGGGGCAGCAGGAGGTAAACATAGGTATCCCCTCACCCCGCTCCAGCCTCTCCAGCAGTTCATCGGCCTCAACCACGCTGGTTATGTCAGCACCGAAGTTCACATCAAATACCCTGTCGAAGCCCAGCACCCTCAGACAGCTGTTGAGTTTTTTTTCAATGCTGGGGCTATGCTCCAGCCCGAACATTTCTCCTAGCGAGACTCTGACCGATGGAGCACACTGGACTATGACACAGCTAGCCCGGTCCGCCAATTTTTCTCTGGTCACCTCCAGAGCCGACTGCTCCCTCATTGAGAAAACCGGACAGACAAGGGTGCATTGACCACAGTTCACACAGGGGTTGGTACTGCTGAACCCTATGGACCTGTTTTTACCCTCGCCTTCCACCAGCAGATGGCCGATGCCAATATTTTTACAGCTGAGAACACATTTTGTACATTTTATGCACCTGTCTCGAGCAAATTCTATAGAATTAGCTTTTTTCTCCGTCATAGTCTACTCCTCTATATTCTAACAAAAGTAACAAACAGCGAGGCAACTCCAGCACCCAGGGAAAGTGCGCAGAAATCCCCAAAAATTTTCTCTCCGAGGACCCTGGCTCTAGATTTCCCGCCATAGGTCCCGAAGACCAGCTCCATGCCGCTGCTGAGGCCGGCAGATATCCAGGGCGTTATTACCAATAGCCAAGCACCCATCCTTCCGATGATCAGCAGCGCAGCGCTGTAGGCCAGATCGAACGCCAGAGACAACCTCATCTCTCTCCCCATCTCCGACTCCCGGCAGTCTCTAGATCTACCTGTAACACTTCTAATGCTAAAAAAGAGTACAGCCAAAGCCAACAGCAAAAATAGCCCGATGTCAGGGGTAATAGGTCCTCTAGGTAAAAAAGCAACAAAATTTGGCATAAAGGCACCTGCCAGATTGTACCACAGCAGCCCCCGGGACAACTGAAAGGCCAGGGACCAGAGGCTACCGCCAGAGTCGCCAGCCGAATTCCTCTCCCATCTCCTCCGCAGCAGGCCTCCGAGGGCCAGAGAGAGACTAAGAGATAGGAGGTAGTTGACCACCGCTCCGGGCAGCATTTTGGCCACCAGATTCTCTCTGGCGAACATGGACTGCACTAGAAAGGCCAGACTCAGGGGAATGCGCAGCTGCAGCGCCAGACAAACCAGCGGCGGCAGCAGCAGGATAGACCAGTTGGAAATCACAAAGTGGTTGACTCCGAAAGTTCTGACAAACCTCGGATCACTGTCTGGTCGAAGCCAGGAAACCAAAAAATTGGCCACAAATATTAGATAAAAGTACAGAAACATTCGCAGCAGCGTCCTCTGCCTCCTAGGGAACAGGGCCAACCCTCTGGCCTGGGCCAGATAGCTGTGGATGGTCGCAGCCATGACCAGAAACATCACCATCCAATTCAGTAGACCTAGTTCTCCGGAACACATCTCCGCGACCCTCTGGACTAGCCCTCTAGCTAGAGAATCCTCACAGCTGCCTCTGGGAAAAATCCAGATACCTGTCTAGCCTTTCTCTGAAGCTGCTATCCACATCACTTCTCCCCATAAGGTTTTTTACCACCTCCACAGCCTGGTCATATTTTTTTTGCTTTATGAGAAATAGCACCTTCTGCTCCAGCACAAGGTTCATAAGTGGATTGTCCCTGTTCTCAAGTTTGGAGAACAGATCGTTGATCCTATTCAGATCAGGATTCTCCTCGTTTAGCCTTGCTATCAGTAGATTTAGACCCACATAGTACTTCAGGTAGACATCGCTCTCGCTGGCAAAAATTTCCTCGCACAGTTCAATAATCTTTTCGTCCTGGTGATTCCTAATGTATTCCCCCACCAGGCTCAGACCACTGAAGGTTCTAGATAAAGGCGGCGCCGACCTATCCCTATAGATTTTCTCCAGTTCTGCCACGGGTTTCTCTGAGGCTAGGCCAAAAAATATGCGTTCACTGTACTTCTCCATTCTATTCCTCTCCCTGACCCTCAGAGAAAAACGGACGGCAAAAAACAGCGCCAGTGCCAGCAGGACCAGAGCAATCGGTCCATAGTACTTCAGTAAAAATTTTTTAATATTCTCCCTCAGATCGTCAAATTTCAACTCATTTATAAAATTATCTGAATCTTTAGCCATTGCATCCCTATAATTAAAAATTAATATTTTCTCAGTTTATGATTTTTTTTAAAAATGCAAAGAAAATATGACGGCAACAATGTTTTCTGGAGAATCATTGAGGGCTCTCTTCCTTGCAATAAAGTCTACGAGGATGAGAGGGTCCTTTGTTTCTACGACATAGACCCAAAATCCCCAGTTCATGTTCTATTGGTCCCAAAGGAAAAATACGTTTCCTTCGACGATTTCGCGGCAAACGCCCCGGAGGAGGAGATAGTGTATTTTTTTAAAACCGCCAGAAAAATAGCTAGCGATCTCGGGCTAAAATCCTACAGAATCGTTACAAACTGCGGAGAGGAGGCTGGACAGGTCATATACCACTACCATCTGCACATCATGGGCTACGACGGCTAGGGTTCGAGCCCCAGGATTTTAAACCTAGAACTACCAGGGACTGGCTGGAGGCCCCTCCGCCGGAGGATTCCGGCGGAGGGGCTAGCGCTGGCGCCGGTCTAGGTAGCCGCTGGGCTCCGCTGTAGATTAGATTTCTCTTCCCAGAGAAGCCAGATAGCTAGTGAGAGAATACTAGAAAAACCTAGATTTGGCCCAATTCGCAGCAGACTCTCTAGAGTTTCCCGCCAGGGACGGGCGGAGCCTGGCCCCGAGCTGGGATGAAACTCTGACATTCCCAGAGCCAGCGGAGTGGCGAGGAGGATTGGCCTAGGTTTTTGAGTGCCTTGATTTTCTCCCTGGGGCAGCCGACGGCCTCTAGAGATGGTGGATCTCTAGTAAATGGCATGGAGGGGAAACGATAGCCGATATGTATAGGTCCAAACACATGTGAGACAAAATAGATCTTTTGGCTGAATGTTTTTTATTTCAGCTGTTGGGTCATTTTTAGGATAATTAATGTTGTTCTGGGAATGACTGGGGTAGACCA
>JAITSP010000003.1 GCA_031287725.1 Rickettsiales bacterium | reverse complement strand
GGTCTAGGGTGGTGATTGATGCCAGCTAGCCCACTCCCGCCCTGGCCAGGCTGAGCTTCTTCCTGTGGCAAGAACTGGAAAAGGCTGATGGAGTCTCTTCTCTAGCTTCTCTGGAGAGTTCTTTTCGTTCTAGGCTGTGGCGAACCTTGTTCACCACTCCGGGCCTGCCGTAATTAAACCCAAAGGCCTAGGAGGCTGACTGTCCCTGGAAAGACTATGAGGACCCTTCCAGCTAGCTGTGCCGATCTCTGGGTTTCCATTGTCCAGAGAGTGGCCAGTGGTCAGAAAACCGTAAATTAAACCCAAAGGCCTAGGAGGCTGACTGCTCCTGGAGAGACTATGAAGATCCTTCCAGCTAACTGTGCCGATCTCTGGGTTTCCATTGTCCAGAGAGTGGTCGGTGGTCAGAAAAACAATGCCAAAAGAAGTGCTAATAGGCAGCAGATCTGGGGGAAGGGAATTTTTTTGGCTCCCTGCTTGCAATTTAATTTTTGTTACCTAGATTCTGTGCCAAATTGTGCGTTGGTTTCGTTCTGCTTTTTCGTGCTCTGGAAGGGGGGACGCGCTCGGGAGCGGCGGGTGTAGCTCAATGGTAGAGTGCTAGCCTTCCAAGCTAGTTACGTGGGTTCGATTCCCATCACCCGCACCATTCGTTATTAATTGTTAAAGGACGTAGAGATTATGTGTAAGGAAACTTTTCAGAGGACTAAGCCCCATATAAACATTGGGACGATAGGTCACGTTGACCATGGCAAAACTACTTTGACTGCCGCCATAACGACTGTTCTTGGAAAGTCCAATAAGAACATAAGGGTTAAAGCCTACGATGACATCGATAGTGCTCCGGAGGAGAAGGAGAGGGGAATAACCATTAATGTGGCCCATGTGGAGTACGAGACCGTCAATAGGCACTACGCCCACGTTGACTGTCCGGGCCACGCCGACTACATTAAGAACATGATAACCGGTGCTGCCCAGATGGATGGAGCCATATTGGTTGTGTCAGCTGTCGATGGTCCTATGCCCCAGACGAGGGAGCACATTCTGCTGGCTAAGCAGGTGGGTGTTCCCTACATAGTGGTTTTTCTCAATAAGGTCGATGCGATGGAGGATGCCGAGTTGGTGGATCTGGTTGAGATGGAGGTGCGAGATCTGCTTAGCTCCTATGGATTCCCCGGTGACAGCACACCGGTGATCAGGGGTTCTGCCCTCAGAGCTCTAGGGGGAGAACAGAGTGACATCGGCGAAGCAGCTGTGCTGAAGCTGATGGATGCTGTCGATAAGTATATCCCTGATCCCATCAGACCTATAGATGGACCATTTCTAATGGCTATAGAGGATGTCATGTCGATTTCTGGAAGAGGTACCGTTGTCACCGGTAGGGTTGACAGAGGAACTCTAAAGACAGGCGAAGAGGTTGAGATAGTTGGCCTGAGGCCGACCCAGAAGACAACCTGCATCGGGGTTGAGATGTTTAAGAAGCTCCTTGACCAGGCCCAGGCAGGTGATAACATTGGTGTGCTCCTCAGAGGAACAAAGAGAGAGGATGTGGAGAGAGGTCAGGTTCTCTGTAAACCAGGAAGTATAAACCCCCATACTCACTTCAGGTCGGAGGTCTACGTTCTTACCAAGGAGGAGGGCGGAAGGCATACCCCATTTTTTAAGAACTATAGGCCACAGTTCTATTTCAGCACCACCGACGTGACGGGTTCCATAGTACTTCCCGAAGGGGTAGAGATGGTCATGCCGGGAGACAATGTTAATCTGGAGGTGAATCTAATTGCTCCCATAGCCATGGAGAAGGGTAAGAGGTTCGCCATAAGGGAAGGAGGCCATACCGTCGGTGCTGGTGTGGTGAGTGAGATTATTCAATAGTAGACAGCTCGGTTAATGGGTATTGTTGGTTTAGGGGGTGCCATGTGCCTGGAAAGAGAAGTCGAGGAGAGGAAGTTCCTGGCGGCGTTCCGCTGGGCTGACGAGAAATCGGGCTGGGCCCGTCCTAGGGGTGTAACTCAGCAGGTAGAGTAATGGTCTCCAAAACCATCTGTCGGGGGTTCGATTCCCTCCGCCCCTGCCAAATAGAAAGTGTATGCGGATGCAACGTTTGTTAGACTATTTTAGGGATGTAGCCCGAGAGGCGAAGAATATAACTTTTCCAACTAGGCAGGATGTTAAAATCACATCGGCTGTCATAGTCGTGTTGATTGGAATTTTCATGGTGTTTGTGAGTAGCGCTGATTTTGTAATTTCTAGGTTAGTAAAATTCTTTTTTGGGATCATCTGATGGATTACAAGTGGTACGCAGTTACTGCCTACTCGGGCAGTGAGATTAAGGTGGGGGAGGAGATAAATAGGATGGCGGCCGTGGACGAAAATATAAAGGAGGCCTTCGTACCCATGAAAAAAATAATAAAAACCCTCCGCAACAAGAAGGTTGAGGCTAGCCAGAAGGTGTTTCCTAACTACATATTCGTTAACATGAGGGCCACTGCGGATGCGCTGGAGAAGATACGGACGATGCCCCGGGTTATGGGTTTTCTAGGTAAACCTATGCATCCGGAGAGCGTTTCTCCGGAGAAGATAGAGAAGATGAAGCAGGAGGCGATGCAGGACATCGTGTCAGAGGAGAGTAAATTTGAGATCGGCGATGCCGTTAGAATCAGAGAGGGGCACTTCGAATCCTTCAATGGCGTTGTGGAGGGTAAGGATGAGTCCAAGGGTCTCCTGAAGATAAGCATATCCATTTTTGGCAGGAGTACCATAATGGACATTGATGCCTCAAAGGTTGAGAAAGTATGATGAATTCATTGGTTATTTATTTAAATTTATGGTAGGGACAGAATGGCCACAAAGAAAGAAGTTGTTGCGAAGGTTAATCTGCAGGTCCCCGTTGCGAAGGCAAATCCGGCCCCTCCTATTGGTACGGCGCTCGGTCCAAGGGGAGTCAACATAATGGATTTTTGTAAGCAGTTCAATGCTCTGAAGTTTAACTATGAGCAGGGCACGCCTATACCGGTGGTGATATCCATCTATAAGGATAAGAGCTTTAGCTTTATCACAAGGGAGCCACCTGTCACGTTTCTGATAAAGAGTGAGATAGGTCTAAAGAAGGGGTCTTCAAATTCAAGTAAGGACTCGGCGGGCACCATCACTCTGAAGCAAATAGAGAATGTTGCTAGAAAAAAGATCGTCGATATGAATACGAAGGATCTAAAGGCCTGTGTCGAGATGGTCAGAGGCTCTGCCCTGTCCATGGGACTACAGATAATTGAGGAGGAGAACTAGGCTATGGGAACGGCGAAGAATAGAAAGGCTGATGCCAGGCTCGAGAATGTGGTTGATCTGACCACTGCCCTGGACACGCTGAGAAGTAACTATGAGAAGAATCAGAGGAAGTTCGTTGAGTCGGTGGACATGGTTTTAAATCTAAACATAGATGCCAAGCAGTCAAACCAGAATATCCGGGGTTCCGTGGCGATGCCGGCCGGTCTAGGGAAACAGGTGAGGATTATAGTTTTTACGGACAACGCCATCCAGCAGCAGGAGGCTCTGGAGGCTGGAGCCGCCAGGGCTGGGCTAGCCGAGCTGGTGGATGAGATAGATGCTGGTTTCATGGAGTTTGACTACTGCATAGCCACTCCGGGCTCTATGAAGGGGCTGAGCAAAATTGCCAAAAAACTCGGGCCGAGGGGTCTGATGCCAAATCCAAAGAGTGGAAATGTCACAGAGGATGTGGTGGCGGCTGTCAGGGTTGCCCTGAAGGGCAAGGTTATCTTTAAAAATGACAGATATGGTATAGTTCACGCCAATGTTGGCAAAATCAATTTCCCGAATGAGGATCTGATAGCCAATATAAAGGCCCTAGTGTCTGCCGTGAAGGAGCTGAAGCCTGACGCTGTTAAGAATAGGTACATAAAAAGTATATATCTGACGACGACTATGGGTTCGTCCGTAGCCGTAGACGTGGAAAAAATCGGTAAAGAGAGGTAGACCATGGCTAAAGAAAAAAAACAGGAGTCCGTAGAGCTGGCAAAGGGCATACTGTCGGGCAACGAGATGTGCATAGTGCTTAACTATAAGGGGTTGTCTGCCGGTGACTTTGTGAACCTGCGATCATCTCTGAAGGACAGTGGGGCTAATGTCAGGGTTATAAAAAACACTCTTCTGAGGAGGGCGGTGGATGGAACGGGCTTTTCCCCTATGGCGGACTACTTTCGCGATCAGGTGGCCATTTCCTATTCCAACGACGCTGTAGCTCTGTCTGGAGCTATTAGCAGATTTTCTAGGGAAAATGAACATTTAAAGATAAAAATGGCGTCCTTCAATGGAGAAATTGTGGATGTCAGATTTGTCGAGGAATTAGCTTCGCTTGGTTCGATGAATGACATAAGATCGAGATTCATCGGGGTTCTCAGGGCGCCCTCGGCGCAGCTGGTTAGACTGCTGGCAGCCTACGAGGAGAAGTTGCGGGCTTAGTATGTATTATTATTAATAATTTGTTAGGGTTCATAAATGACTGAAAAACTAGGGAGTATCGTTGAACAACTTTCGGCTTTGACTGCATTGGAAATTTCTCAGCTGTCGAAGACTCTGGAGGAGAAGTGGGGGGTTTCCGCTGCCGTCGTTGCTAGCGCAGCCGGAGCTGCTCCGGGTGCGGCGGCGGTTGTCGAGGAGCAGACCGAATTCACAGTGACCCTGGAGGCAGCAGGTGAAAACAAGATCAATGTCATTAAGGAAATAAGGACCATTACCGGTCTGGGCCTTAAGGAATCGAAGGAGCTGGTGGATGGGGCTCCTAGGGTGGTCAAGGAATCCATTAAGAAAGAAGAAGCTGAATCTATAAAGTCGAAGCTAGAGGCAGCGGGTGCAAAGGTTAAACTATCCTAGTTTTTTTTGATCTCATTTTTTTGTCGGCGTCATTTTCTGGCCAGGGAAATGATGCCTTTGGTGCTCTATAACAACAATGGAGTGATGTAGGTGAAAGCTCTAAGCCATTCTGAATATACTCTGAGGAGAGGTTTCTCAAATAGGGTGGATGACGATTTTATTCCGGATCTTGTGTTCCTCCAGAAGGAATCCTTTGAATCCTTCATATGTCTGGATAATGAAGACGGGGAGAGACGAAAAAGGTCAAAGGTGCAGGAGATACTGGAATCGTTCTTCCCTGTGAGCGACAACAGCAAGAATCTGCTACTGGAATTCGTCAAGTACAGGGCTGGCGAGATAAAGTATAACGTCAAGGA
The DNA here is from genome assembly GCA_031287725.1 of Rickettsiales bacterium. Classification (GTDB taxonomy): domain Bacteria; phylum Pseudomonadota; class Alphaproteobacteria; order Rickettsiales; family UBA1997; genus CALXRO01. Next base: position 16,388 of record JAITSP010000003.1, on the reverse strand, counting down.
GTGCATGAACTCCGGAAGAACCTATGCTGTGCCTGTATATGCCACTCTTAGACTCCTGGTTCTGGATAAATCTGCGGAGGAGAGTTCCAAGAGAGAGGTAAAGGCCATAAAGGAGCAGGAGGTATTCCTCTGCGACTTTCCTCTCATGACAAAAACCGGAAGTTTTGTCATAAATGGCATAGAGAGGGTGGTGGTGAGTCAGATGAGAAGGGCTCCGGGGGTTTTCTTCGACAGTGAGGATTCGAAAATGTTCTCCGGCAAGAGCTACTCCGCAAAGATTATTCCAATAGTGGGCTCCTGGCTGGATTTTGAGTTTGATAGCAGGGATTTGCTCTACTTTAGAATGGATAAGAAGAGGAAAATGCCTCTGAGCTACATCTTTAAGATTCTAAAGATGCCCATGAGCGAGACTCTCTCCTACTTCTACCGAACCTACAGCCTGAAGTGCGTCGGAGGCAGATGGTCAATAGAATTTGACTACGACACCTGTCTTGGAAAAAGCTTTGAGTTCGATGTGACTAGCGTTAATGATGGAGAAGTTGTCATCCCCCGGGGCAGAAAGGTTACCCGAAGACTCGTGAGCCAGCTGAGAGAGAAAAAGTTTACCAGATATTTTGTCAACGATGAGGAAAATCAGTTTTTTGTGGTGCTCAATGATATTCTGGACCGCGCCAGTGGGGAAGTTCTGTTCCAGACTGGCTACGAACTGGATTCCACGAGACTGGAGGACCTGAGAACCCTTGGCATAGGGGAGTTGGAGGTGGTTATTCCGGACAGCTCAGAACTCGGCAACTACATATTTAGCAGTCTTATGGTGGAGAAGGATAGGACTGTGGAGGAGGTATTTTTCGATCTCTACAGAACAGTAAAGGTGTCGGAGGAGGCTTCAAGCTTTGAGTCGGCCGAGAAGTTCATAAATAATCTCTTCTTCAGCAGTAAGTATAATCTATCTGACGTTGGTAGAGTGAAGATGAACTATAGACTTGGCATAGATGTGAACATAGGCATCACCCATCTGACCAAGGATGATATTCTCTCTACCATAAGGATACTTAGTAAGCTAAAGCATAATGATGAGAAAACCGACGATATAGATAATTTGGCCAACAGGAGGCTCAGGTGCACCGGTGAGCTGCTGGATATGCAATTCAGATTGGGTATGTCCAAGGTGGAGAGGTCTATCCTAGAAAAGATGAATACGCTGGAGCCAGAGACCATAGTTCCCCAGAATCTTATAAATACAAAGCCGCTGTCCACCACCATAGCTGATTTCTTTGCCACGTCGCAGCTATCCCAGTTTATGGACCAGACAAACCCTCTGTCGGAGCTGGGCCACAAGAGGAGGGTTACGGCTCTCGGACCTGGCGGTCTGACGAGGGAGCGGGCTGGGTTCGATGTGCGGGATGTTCACTATACGCACTACGGTAAGATTTGTCCGATAGAGTCTCCAGACGGGGCTAACATTGGTCTGATTAATAATTTGGCGATTTTTGCCCGGGTGAATGGCTACGGTTTCATCGAAACACCCTACAGGAAGGTTAAAAATGGCGTTCTCCAGGATGAGGTGATCTATCTGTCGGCCATAGAGGAAGTCGGCAAGGTATTCTCCTCCTACAGCGTCAGTGTGGATGAGAACGGCAAAATACTAAACGAGAGTGTTGTCTGCAGAAGAGATAGCGAGATTTTGACATTTCCCCCTGAGTCCATTGACTATATGGATGTTTCGCCCAGACAGATAATCTCTGTGGCAGCTAGTCTCGTTCCATTCCTAGAGAATAATGAGTCCCGGCGTGTTTCCATGGGAGCCAACATGTTGAAGCAGGCTGTACCGCTGATAAAGTCCGAGGCTCCCTATGTGGGCACCGGCATGGAGAGAATAGTTGCCACATTTTCTAACTGTGGAGTGGTGGTATCCGAGGTGGACGGTGTAGTCAAGTATGTGGATGCCAGACGGATAGTTGTCGAGGAGCTGCGTGGGGATAGCCTCTCAAAGATACACACCTACGTGCTGGACAAGTATCAGAGGACGAATAACAGCACGGTGGTGAATCAGTATCCCGTTGTGTCCGTTGGCCAGCGGATAACGCGGAACGAGATAATCGCTGACAACCAGAGTGTTGAGAATGGTGAGCTAGCCCTTGGCAGAAACGTGCTGGTGGCTTTCTCCACCTGGGATGGCTATAACTACGAGGATTCCATATTGATTTCCGAAAGACTGGTCATAGAAAATGCCTTTACCTCCATCCATCTGGAGGAATTTGAGGTTGAGGCCAAGGACACTAGACTGGGACCAGAGGAAATCACCAGGGACATTCCTAACATAGGCGATGAGGTCCTGAAGAAGCTTGACGAGACCGGCATTGTCTACATTGGGGCCCACATAAAGGCGGGTGACATTCTGGTCGGGAAAACTACTCCAAAGACTGATTCTCCGCAGACCCCTGAGGAAAAGCTCCTTAAGGTTATCTTTGGAGAAAAGGCCATGGACATCAAAGATTCTTCTCTCTACGTGCCACCTAACGTTGTCTCGGGTACGGTCATAGACGTCAAGGTCTACACGAGAAACGGTCTTGACAAGGATGAGCGGGCGAAGTCCATAGATGATGCCAGGATAGAGGAGCTGTCTGAGAGTAGAAACATGGAGATTTCCATTCTCAGGAGGAGCTTTCTGGATAAAATTAAACCGCTGGTCCTTAATAAGTCTCTAGAAAAAAACATAGATAAGATCAAAAAGGGGAGCGTGGTGACCGATGAGCTGCTGGAGCAGATTTCGAATGCTCTTCTGCCTAAAATTGCGATCGATGAGCCATCGATCAACAGAAAAATCGAAGAGCTGGGTAAGGAATTTAAGGAGGCCATAGCCCACATTGAAAAGATCTTCTCCGAGAGTGCTCTCAAGGCAAGAGAATGTGACGAGCTGACCCAGGGCACTTTGAAAAAAGTCAAGGTCATCGTGGCAACGAAGCAAAAAATACAGGCTGGCGATAAGATGTCTGGAAGATATGGCAATAAGGGTGTTATCTCTAAGGTGCTGCCCATTGAGGATATGCCCTACATGGACGATGGGACTCCGGTTGACATTATCCTGAGTCCTCTTAGCATACCGTCCCGTATGAATGTGGGTCAGCTGCTGGAAACCCATCTGGGTTTCGTTTCCTATAGACTGGGAGAGCAAATTTCCTCACTCCTCGCTGGAATGTCCAAGGACTTGGCCGGAAAAGTCAGAGCGAAGCTGCTGCGCATATACAAAATGCCTAGAGAGGTTAAATACATAGAGGCGCTGAGCGACGATGATCTTCTGGAGTTTGCAGAAAAACTCAGGAGAAATGTGCCGTTTGCAACGGGTTCATTTGAAAATATATCTATAGAGGACATTGAGGACCTCATGGAGGAGGCGGGCATAGATAGGAGCGGTCAGGTGAGGTTGGTGGATGGTCGAACGGGAGAGTATTTTGATAGACCGCTGACCGTTGGCTATATGTACATGCTGAAGCTGCACCATATGGTTGAGAGCAAGATTCATGCAAGGTCCACTGGACCCTACAGCCTTATCACTCAGCAGCCGCTGGGGGGTAAATCCCACTTTGGTGGTCAGAGATTCGGTGAGATGGAGTGCTGGGCGCTGCAGGCCTACGGGGCCGCCTATAGCCTACAGGAGATGCTCACCGTCAAGTCCGATGACATAGTCGGAAGGCTAAAGATCTATGAATCGATCGTCCAGGGTTCCCAGAGTTTTTCCTGTGGAGTGCCAGAATCTTTCAATGTCATGGTTAAGGAGGTTAGATCACTCGCCCTTAATCTTGAACTCGTTAAGAAATAGCCCTTTGGCCAGCGTGAGAATTTTTATTAATAATGGATAGTGCATATGGCTTTGGATGGAACATCTTCTTTTGGGTTAATGAATATCAGTAGCCAGGTACTGGACTCTACGGATTTCAATGCGCTGAAGATATCGATAGCTGGACCGGAGAAAATAAGGTCCTGGTCCTATGGCGAGGTCACTAAGCCGGAGACAATTAACTACAGAACCTTTAAGCCGGAGAAAGATGGGCTGTTCTGTGCGAAGATTTTTGGTCCCGTCAGAGACTATGAGTGTCTCTGTGGTAAGTACAAGAGAATAAAATACAAGGGCATCATATGTGAGAAGTGTGGTGTCGAGATAACCAGCTCGAAGGTTCGCCGGGAGAGGATGGGACACATAGAACTGGCCGCACCGGTGGCTCACATATGGTTTCTGAAGTCTCTGCCCTCGAGAATTAGCACCATGCTGAATATAATGCCAAAATATGTGGAGAAGGTCATATATTTTGAAACTCTCATTGTCACCGATGCCAGGATGACCCCTCTGGAGAACGGACAGCTGCTGTCCGACGAGGAGTACGAAAGGTACCAGAGTGAGTATGGGATTGGCTCCTTCGAAGTTGGCATGGGGGCTGAGGCCATACACAAATTGCTATCGGCCATAGATCTGACTAAACTCAGAGATAAGCTCAGGAGGGAGCTGTCCGAAACGAAGTCGGAGCTCAGAAGAACGAAGATAATAAAGAGACTTGGCCTGACGGAGAGCTTCATAGAGTCTAATAATAGGCCAGAGTGGATGATTTTGACCGTTCTGCCGGTAATTCCTCCAGAGATCAGGCCTCTGGTGCAGCTGGACGGGGGCAATTTTGCCAGCGCCGACCTTAACGAGCTCTACCGGAGAGTTATAAATAGAAACAATAGGTTGAGAAAGCTGCTGGAGCTGGAGGCGCCGGACATAATAATCAAAAACGAAAAGAGAATGCTCCAGGAGTCTGTGGATTCCCTTCTGGACAACAGCAAGAGCGCAAATCCGGTAAAGGCCCAGAATAAGAGGCCGTTCAAATCCCTCAGCGACATGCTGAAGGGAAAGCAGGGTAGATTTAGACAAAATCTGCTGGGCAAGAGGGTGGACTATTCGGGTCGTTCGGTGATAGTGGTTGGTCCAAATCTGAAACTCCACCAGTGTGGTCTGCCTAAGAAAATGGCGCTAGAACTGTTCAAGCCCTTCATCTACGCTAAGCTGGAGCTCTACGGCATGTCGAATGGCATAAGGCATTCGAAGAAGCTGGTTGACTCGGAGAAGCCGGAGGTCTGGGATATCCTGGAGGAGGTGATCAGAGAGCATCCGGTCCTACTGAACAGGGCGCCCACCCTCCATAGGCTGGGAATTCAGGCCTTCGAGCCTCTACTCATAGAGGGCAAGGCGATACAGCTCCACCCTCTCGTCTGCAAATCATTTAACGCTGACTTCGACGGGGACCAGATGGCTGTCCACGTTCCTCTGTCCATAGAGGCCCAGGCCGAGGCTAGGGTCCTCATGATGTCCAGCAACAACATACTAAATCCCCAGGATGGCAAGCCAAACATTATTCCTAGCCAGGATGTCCTGCTAGGACTCTACTATATGACCCTTGATCCTCTGGACGGGGCTTCGGCTAAGCCTAGGGCGATTATATCCTCTCTAGAGGAGCTTGAGCATGCTCTCTTCACGAAGAGAATTGGCCTGAATGATCCGATACTTTTCCGCTATAGTTTTAGAAAGGAAGAGGAGGACGGAGAGAGTGATGGGATAGAGGAAGAGGAAGATAGGGACGGAGAAGACGAGGAGGATGGGAGAGAGAGTGAATCCACTGTCTCCGAAGAGGAAACCACTGAATATAGAAAGGTTGTCACTACCCCGGGACGGGTGAAGGTATTTGAACTCCTTCCAGAAGCCTGCAAGAGGAAATTTGGCTTTTCTCTGGTTAATATGGCTATTGGGAAAAAGGAAATAGCTAAAATAGTAAATTTGGTTTTTGAGGAGACAGACCAGGACGAGACCTCTCTGTTCTGCGACAACATAATGCAGCTGGGTTTCAAGAGTTCTACCCTCTCTGGCATATCCATAGGAAAGGATGACATGGTTATTCCTACCGCTAAGACAAAACTGGTCTCAAAGGCTGCGGAGGACGTTAGAAACGTTAATTTGCAGTACCAGGAGGGTCTGATAACAGCGGGGGAGAGGTACAACAGAGTGATTGAGATCTGGGATAACTGCATAAACCTTGTTAAGAAGCTGCTGGTGAGTGAGATATCGGTCAACAGAGCTGGAGGCACTGCAAATTCACTGTTTCTCTTTACAACCTCCGGAGCTAGAGGTAACGAAAGCAATATACAGCAAATGTGCGGCATCAGGGGGCTGCTAGCCAAGCAGAGCGGTGAGATCATAGAAACTCCAGTTCTATCGAACTTTAAGGAGGGTCTGTCGGTTCTGGAGTATTTCCTCTCCACCTACACCGGAAGGAAATCCATGGTTGACACGGCTCTCAGAACGGCCAATGCCGGCTACCTCACCCGGAGACTTGTGGATGTGGCCCAGGATTGCATCGTTATCGATGAGGATTGCCGTACAGACAAGGGCATAGGCATGGAGGCTAAGATTGAAAATGGAATCGTAAAGATCTCCCTGGCATCAAAAATCATTGGCCGAACGGCCCTTAGGGACGTTGTTGCTCCAGACGGAGAAATTATAGTGCAGGGTGGCAACCTCATAGATGAGAAAATAGCTAGCTCCATCGAGGGAGCAGGGATTAGAAGGGTCGTGGTTAGGTCCGTTCTGACCTGCAGGCACGAGTACGGGGTCTGCGCGAAGTGCTACGGTAGGGATTTGACCACCAAAAGACTTGTCAGTGTCGGTGAGGCTGTGGGCATCGTTGCGGCCCAGGCTGTGGGAGAACCCGGCACCCAGCTGACGATGAACACCAGACACCTCGGTGGCGCAATGATCACAGGTACGGAGTCAAATATCATATCTCCGGATGATGGTACACTGTCCATAGTCAACATGGAATCCATAGCCAATAGGGATGGAGTGGTTATGGTGGTTAGCAAGGATGCTGAGATGGTGATTAGCAGGGGTGAAAAAGTCGTTGCCAAATATAGTTTACCCTTTGGGGCAAAGGTTCTCTGCAGAGACGGAGACAATGTTAGAAAGGGAGACTACCTGGCGGAGTGGGATCCCTATAACTACTCCATCATAGCCATGCATGATGGTATCGTCGAGTTCAAGGACCTGGTGGATGGAATTTCTCTAAAGGAGAAGATAGACGAGCTGACTGGCATATCCTCTAAGAACATCATTGACTGGAGAAGGTTCAGAAACAAACAGACCATGAAGCCGTCTCTGATCGTCTCCGGCGAGGGAAAAAGCTCAAACCACGAGCTGTTCATAGGTACCGTCCTGAATGTCACCAACGGCCAGGAGGTGAAGGCGGGGGATGTTTTGGCTAGAACCCAGAAGGATTCTATAAAAAATAGGGATATAACGGGGGGTCTGCCAAGGGTGGCTGAACTCTTCGAGGCAAGAAAACCTAAAAACTATGCCGTCATGTCTGCCATAGATGGGACAGTGATGTTTGGAGATAAGGACTACAAAACTAGGCGTGTCATCAGGGTTGTCCCTGACAGCGAGGAGGATCGGGAGGTGAGCTATATAATTCCGAAGGGAAAACATCTGTTTGTGAAGGATGGGGATAGAATCAAGAAGGGTGATGACATAATAGATGGAGATAAGGTTCCCCACGATATCCTTAAAATTCTGGGGATTGAGGCCTTCACAGAGTATATGGTGGCCGAAATTCAGAAGGTCTACGAGATGCAGGGCATATCCATCAACGACAAGCACATAGAGATAATACTGAATATGATGCTCAAGAAAATTGAGATAGACGATCCTGGAGAAACTACGCTGCTGGTTGGCGACACTATGGATAGAAGTGAATTTGAGGAGATAAACAGAAAGGCTCTGGAGGCTGGCATCAGGCCGGCCAGAGGCGAGAATATACTGCTCGGCATAACCAAAGCCTCTCTCCAGAGTAAGTCCTTCATGTCGGCGGCCTCCTTCCAGGAGACCGTTAAGGTTTTGACGGATGCCTCTGTGAGGGGTAAAATTGATAATCTGGAGGGTCTGAAGGAGAATATCATAGTCGGAAAACTCATTCCGGCTGGCACTGGCCTGCTTGTTCAGAAAATCAAGGGGGAGGCCAGACCGGAGACCGCCCAGAGAAAACAGTAGGGCGCGGTGGACTAGTCTAGGGCCGTTTTGCCATGAGAAAGGTTTTTCTGAAAACATTCGGCTGCCAGGCGAATTTCTATGACTCGGCCAGGATTAGGGAGCTATTTCTGGCGAACGGCTACGGCACTGCGGAGACTCCGGGGGATGCCGATGTGTTCGTTCTGAATACCTGCTCTGTGCGCGAAAAGGCCGGAGAAAAGGTTTTCTCGGAGCTGGGCAGGGTGAGTGATCTTAGAAGAGCGAGGATGCTCAGAGGCCAGCGGATGGTGGTCGTGGTGGCTGGCTGTGTGGCGAAGGCCGAGGGTGAGAATATTTTTAGGCGCATGCCTATGGTGGATATTATTCTAAGCAGTGAAAACTACCATAGAATATGTTCCCTCGCTAGTGAACTGCTCGATGGAGCCGGGGATGGCAGGGGCCGCAGGCTCCTATCCCTGGGCGCCTGTGATGGCAAAGAGAAATTCGCTCTGCTGCCGAAGAAGAGGATAGCGACCGGCGTCAGCGAGATGGTGACTGTGCAGGAGGGATGTAACAAATTCTGCTCCTACTGCAGCGTACCCTTTACCCGGGGGAGAGAGTACTCTAGACCAGTGCAGGACATTCTTGAGGAAATAGGTTGCCTTGTGGACCAGGGAGCCAGAGAAATAACCCTGCTGGGTCAGAATGTGGACAGCTATAGGGGTCTGGACAGGTTCGCCAGGGCCACTCCGCTCAGTGAACTCCTTGCTGCGGTGAATGATATTGGGGGCATCGAGAGGATAAGGTATCTGACCAGCTACCCGTCACAGTTTGGTGATGATCTGATAGCAGCCCACCGGGACCTGCCGAAACTCATGCCTCTGGTCTACATACCGGTCCAATCTGGATCCAACGCCATACTTAGAGCCATGAACCGAAGCTACAGGGTGGAGCAGTATCTAGAGTTGATTCAGAAAATTAGAGATAGCGTTAGAGGGATTGCGTTTTCATCGGACTTCATTGTGGGTTTCCCTGGGGAGACCGAAAGAGATTTCGAAGATACTCTGGAGCTAGCAGAGAAGGTTGGCTATGGGCTGGCCTTTTCCTTTAGATACAGTCCCAGACCAAACACTCCCGCCATGGGGATGGCGAATCAGATACCCGAAGATGTCAAGGCCAGAAGGCTGAAGATACTCCAGGCCGCTCTGGCTCGAGGGCAGATTAATTTCAATGCCAGCTATCTGGGGAAGACTGTCCAGGTCCTGGTTGAAAATAGTTTCTCTGCCGGGGGAGAGAGTAGATTTTTTGGAAAGACGCCCCATTCCCAGCCGCTTGTCTTCTCTGGAGATGACTCCGGAGTGGGTGTGGGGGACATTGTTTCTCTAGAGGTGGTCGGCGCCAGTCTGAGAACTCTCAGAGGAAAACTACTCCCCAACTCTGGGGGTGAAATGGAGAATAGCCTGTCCCGTCCAGATAAATCGGCCTCTGCCGGTTTCTAGGGGGAGGGTTCATATTTTTGTTGATTTTTTAATTTATAATGCCTACCATCGACCCCGCGTAGGCGGGACAGTAGCTCAGGGGTTAGAGCAGGATGCTCATAACGTCTTGGTCGTAGGTTCAAATCCTTCCTGTCCCACCAGTGAGCAGATTTAGTGTTTAGCAACTAGTGAGATGCCAAAGATAAAAACGAAGAGCTCCTGCAAAGGAAGGTTTAAAGTGTCCGGTAGAGGGAAGTTGCTGTTTAAGCATTCCGGGAAGAACCACGGAATGACTAAGAGGAGTCAACAGCAGATCAGGGATAAGAGAAAACGGGGAGTGGTCTCCGGAGGAGATAGTGGAGTGATCATCAAAAACTTCCTGGGCTATTTCAAAAAATTAAGAAAAGTACTATAGAGGATTTATAGCGATGACCAGATCTACGAATAATGTAGCCACAAAAAATAGGAGAAAGGCGGTCCTGGAGATGACAAAGGGCTTCCGAGGGAGGTCCAAGAGCTGTCTACGGATAGCCAAGGAAAAGGCCTTCAGGGCTATGCAGTATAGCTACAGAGACAGAAGGAATAGGAAGAGGGATTTCAGAGCTCTGTGGATTCAGAGAATAAATGCGGCCGTAAGGCCACTGGGGCTGACCTACTCCAGGTTTATCGATGGCCTGGGCAGAGCGGGCGTCGTCCTTAACAGAAAGGTACTGTCTGAGATGGCCATAGCCAGACCGGACACATTCAGAGAGTTGGCACAGAGTTTGGTGGTGGGGAAAGTTGAGTAGCTTTGGTGTGCGTGGAGCTCCTGGGATGAGGAAGGGTAAAAACCTCCGGGGAGAGTGGTGAGGGTGGTGAAATTGATTGGTGGTTGTCTCTGGCCGCTGTTGGAGGGTTGGAGACGGGGACTGGCGGTGGGTAGAGGGTACCCTGTGCTCCAGGGGGAATTTCTAACAACCTGCCTTCGCCGTGTCTAGAGAGGACGTCATAACCCTCCAGGGTATCGTCGTGGAGCTCCTGCCCAATACTGTATTCAGAGTTAGGCTGGATGGCATGGATGACATGGTTATAACAGCTCACATATCCGGAAAAATAAGAAAAAATAAGATAAGGATCCTAAAGGGTGACAAGGTCGAGGTGGAAATGACCCCCTATGACCTCACCAAGGGGAGAATTTCCAAGAGAGACAGGTAGCAGCTAGCCTAGAATAGGAGTTCCGGCGGACGGGATTTTTCCTGTACTCTGGGAGAGAGCTAGGGCGGACTAGGATGGGTAAAAAAATTGTCTAAATTTTCCTCTCGGGCTGGTTCTCTTTTTATTGATATTTAAAAAACTGCCTATATCCTGCCATTAACTATCTAGGCCGTTCCACAATAGCTCAGCGGTAGAGCAATCGGCTGTTAACCGGTTGGTCGTAGGTTCGAATCCTACTTGTGGAGCCATTTTCCCATTCTAGCCCAGAGGAGGCTCTGGTCTGTCCCTACTCCTGTCCGCTAGCTCTGCTCTGGCACTCTCCCAGCTCCGCTATCCGTTGTTCCTGGGATTTTCCATTGGTCTTAGAATTTCCCTCTCGCTGAGTCCGGTGCACTCAGCCACCAGATCTGAGCCCAGACCTTTCTTCGGCATAGCCAGGGTGGTCTCCATTATCCTAAAAATTACCTAACAGCTGAAATAAAAAACACTCGTCAGAAGATCTATTTTCCCACATGTGTTTGGACTTATGCATTTGTAGTCTAGAGGCTCACATTTCCCGAATGTCTCTGGTGCCAGCGGGCTGGGCATTGGTTAGGTAATAGCTGGCTTCCCAGCCAATTTTTGATGTAATAATCCCTTTTACAATCATATTGATAAATAAAGTTGCGCATCTATCCTTTTCCAGGGAATAAAAAAATATGGAGGTTCCCATGGCGGAGAGCAATATCGCGATGAGTGATTCAGAGTCGGAGAGTGTGAAAGGGGCAGTGACAGGAGTTTTCTCAAATGTTTTTCGGGAGAAAGGAGTGGTTAGGGTGTGCGCTAAGCTCGGTGAGGGGGGCTTTGGAGCTGCCTACCTTGTGGCCGCTGGAAACCCGGAGGAGAAGTTTGTTGTGAAGCTGGAGATAATGACTGTGGAAGATACTCAGGATCTTGGAGGTGAATTTACCTACCTGGAGAGTTTCACCGATCGAACGGCTCTGGGTTCAGAGGGTCTGGTGGAATACTATGAAGGAGGTATCCAGAACTCGAAGAGGGTGTTGCTTATGGAATATTGTGAATTGGGGACATTGGATGACTACAGAACAAAGTTGGCTCGCGGATCTCCTCCGGCAGCTGTTGGGGGAAAATTTGGCGGCTCGCCACCAGAACGTACAGCCGACGCCACAACCCTTCTAAAGGTTCTGGAGAGCAATTTTTCGAATCTACTGCGAGCTCTTGACCTTATCCACAGCAAGGGCCTGGTACACAATGATGTGAAAGCAGACAATATCTTTCTGAGCAGAAAACCCGGAAGAAAGGGAGAAGAATGGAGTGATATTTTGGTGAAGTTTGGAGACTTTGGAACGATGAAAGCTATTCCACCAGTAGACCCAAATCTCGCCAAGTCTGGGATGATGATACCTGGTACCAAAAGAGATCTGAGGCGTCTGTTGTTGGAGGTGGTGAATTCCTTTTTAGACCCAGAATCCAGTGTAAAAAACCCGCTGCTAGCCAAGGTCCTGGAGGCTATGTTTGATGATGTCTACGGCAACCCCGTCCCCAGACTAAGTGCTGCTGGAGCTCTAGATCTCCTCGACAAACTGGGCCATGAGGCGGGTATGAAAGAATACTACGATAAACTGACGCTTGTGGAAAGAGAATTGGCAGCCGAGAAGGAAAAGGAGACTAAAACACTAGAGAATCCAGAACCCTCCGAGAAAGACGGGCCTAAAAATTTAGAGGAAAAGGTGGTGGAGGAGAAGAAACCAGGGGAGATGAGGGAAAAGGAACGGGAGGATGGGAAAGAAAAAGTAGAGAAAAAACCTGAAGTCACTGGGTCAGCGGTGAAAACTCCGGGGGAAGCTCCAGCTGGGGATGTGGTGCCTGTCTCTTCTCCAAAGTCAGTTCTAGAAAAGGTTGGTTTAGTTGGCACAGCAGTGGGGGGAGTGGCCACCAAACCACCAGTGGTAACCCCGCCGGGGACTCTGCTGGGAGTCTCGATGGCTGCCTTCAAGAAGATAGGTGATGCCAAAGACGTTTCCCCGGGAGATGGATCGGGGACGCCAAAACCTACCGCCACCGGTGTTCCTGACAAAACCGTGGGAGGGTTTAAAAAGCAACAATAGGAGGCGATGGAAATTCTGGCGAATCTGGAGCTAGGGGGGGCAAAAATTGGCAGCTGGCGGAGACGTGGGGGTTGTTTCCCCCAGGAGTCCGGCACATCCTCTAGCGGGGCAGAATTTTGAATTTAACCCTTCTGTTTTTTCTGAGAACCTCCAGAGCCTGGATGAGACCGTCCCGGGTCCCGCTCCTAGGGGCATTCACATGGGCTAGCAGTATGTCACCGTCCTGGGCAGATAGCATCCTGTCTCTGACCAGGGCGCTGGCGAGGGTGGCGCCGTCGTCGAGCCCTAGCCTGAATCCAGCCACTCTATGGCCCAGAGAATTTATTATTTCTAACGCTCTCCTGTCATAGTGGGCTGTGCCGGACCTATACCAGCGCGGCCTTCTGCCAGTCACCGCGGCCAGGACTCTGGCACACCCCTCGACCTCCTCCAGCAGCCCCTCCTCGCTGTCCGTACCCCCTATGCCGTAGACAGTTTCGCCGCTGACTAGAGCCGGTCTATGGTTCTTCCCATGGTTCTGGATCGAAAAATTTCTTGATTTTGATAGCTTTTTTATCAATTTTTCGTTCTTTCCGTCCTGTAGAAATCTACAACTCACGAACAGTGTTGTCCTTATTCTTCTCTTCCTCAGATATTCAACTAGCTTTTCATCAATTTCAGAGCCATTTTTACCGCCACAGGCGTCCAGAGTTAGATAGAGAATTTTCTTCCCGCTTCGCCACCAGATCCTCCGGGCTAGGGTTGGGATGCTGTCCTCTATGCCGACTCCGTGTTCAAAGGGCCTGGCTCCAGGCGCATCTGCCGGTCCCAGAGAAAGTGCGGCCCAGACCAGGAGGATGCCACCGGAGAGGAGTCTCTGGCCTTTGCTCACGGCGCCCTCTTCACTGTGCCGGGGGCGAAAAACTCCAGAACCCGGTCCACTATCTGTTTCGACAGATCCTCTATGGATAGGTTGGCCGTGTCTATTCTGATGCATCTATTGCGGTTGGTCTCGTATATGTGATCGAAGCCATTCCTAACCCTCCGGTGGAATTCCATATCCATATCCTCGAACCTATTCTTGCCAGTGCCTGCACAGGCCCTGCTGAGTCCCAGACTAATGTCCACATCCAGCAGGATGGTTAGATCCGGTCTGAAGTCATCAAGGACTATCTTTCTCACAGCATCTACCTTATGGATGGCCAGGCCATGGCCAAAGCCCTGGTAGGCCAGACTGGAGTCAAAGTAGCGGTCTGACACCACCGCCATACCGCTGGCTAGGGCTGGTTTTATTTTTCTCTCCGTATGAACCTTCCGCGAGGCGTAGATCAGTAGCAGCTCGGTTATGCCATCCCATCTGTCGACGGAACCCTTCAGCACGAGGTTTCTTATCTCCTCGGCACCTTCGCAGCCTCCCGGCTCCCTTGTCCAGACGGCTCCCACGCCAGCCTTGTTCATATGTTCCACCAGTAATCTAGACTGGGTAGTTTTGCCAGCCCCTTCACCTCCCTCGAAGGTTATAAACTTGCCTCTCAGCTTCTCCATCTAATTTCTCCTCTGGTAATTAATAGGGGGCCTGACTAGTTTTCCCCCTCCTTGTTTCTATATTGTAATTTTTTCTGGGGAAGAGGTTCTGCTATTTTCTAGATAGTTTTTCAACAATCTAAACATATCTCTTTTAAACTCCCCCCTATTCCCATTTCTATGGTCCAGTCTACACCCACATTCCTTTAGATGCAATATGAACCTGTCGCCAGAGTCCACTGGGGATCCGTTGCAAATTAGGCCAAATGTAGAGCTGTTTTAATATTTCTCCAGCACCCGTCTACCTCTCTAGGAATGGGACCCGAAAGAAACCTAATTTGCAGCGGGACCTTGATTTCAAAACTCCTCGTGAGTATTGTCTATCAATGGCCAGAGTAGGATGAATGTGGACCTGTACAACAACCATCCAGATACTTGATTTAATCAAAACTAGTAGTATATTATGGGCGTGAATGCTTTTATTAAATGCAAGACTAGTGCCGGGGAGGGCAGAGCTGATGGTATTTTCCTTTAAAGTCAACGACTACTGTGTCTATAGGACCCACGGGGTTGCCAGGATTGTGGACATTCAGGAGGTAAATGTTGGCGGTGTGGATACAAAGTGTCTGATTCTCATGTTTGAGAAGGAGAAGCTAACCCTAAGTGTTCCCATGAAATTCAAGGAGAACGGCGACATCCGGAAACTAACCACTCCAGAGGAGATGGAGAAGGTATTTGAGGTGCTAAGGGGTGGCACAAGAAAGTCAAAAGGGATGTGGAGTCGAAGAGCTAAGGAGTACAGAGATAAGATAAATTCTGGTGATGTGTTCCAGACTGCAGAGGTGCTCAGGGATCTGGTTAGGGATGTGGAGGAGGCTGATAGGTCCTACAGCGAGAGGAGTATCTATGACACTGCCATCTACAGATTGGCTTCAGAATACGCTGCCATTAGGAAGATCCCCTACGATGAGGCTGAAAGGAGTATAGTAGAAGTTGCAAAGGAAAAAATAAAATTCAGTGACATTGAGGCTATTAGGAGACAGGGCTAGAAAGCTAGTATCAGCTATAGTGACAGCTATCCTGGATACCCTATATCCACCCCGCTGTCCCTCCTGCAAAGCACTAGGCGCTGGCCTCTTCTGCCAGGACTGCTGGGCTAAGCTTATCTTCATCCAAGACCCCTGCTGTTTCATCTGCGGAGAACCTCTAGAGGTCGGCTACAGAGAGGATATTCTCTGCCCAGCCTGTGCCTGTGGTGGAGTCTATAGCTTTGACAGGGCACTGAGTGTCTTTGTCTACAATAGGACCATAGCCAGGGCCATACACAGATTCAAATTTAAACACATGACATTCCTATCAAAATTTTTTGCAAATTTTCTGCTGGAGAAATTAAGATCTCTAAAGAGTACCGTAAATTTTATCATACCAGTTCCTATCCACAGGGAGCGACTCATGTGGAGAGGCTATAATCAGGCCCTGCTGCTGGCGAAGGACGTTTCAGAGAAGAGTCTGATCAGCTGCATTCCAAATTTACTGATCAAAAGCAGACATACCCTACCCCAGAGGATCCTAAGCACCAGAAAGAGAAAGAGTAACCTCAGGATGGCCTTCGAGATCAATCCCAGCCATCTGGAAACAATTCGAGATAAGAATATTATGATAGTGGATGATATATTCACAACAGGCACGACAGTTAATGAGTGTGCCAAAGTTCTGAAGAGAAACGGGGTCAGAAAGGTGTTCGTACTCACCATAGCCAAAACAATGCTGACCAGGGGGACGAAGTTAGCTAGAATGGTCAGAAGAAGCAGCCCCCCTAGAAATTAGATTCTTTCTGGAGAGAGGAATTAAATTTTATTTGTGTGAAATAGGACAGGAATGCCAATGGCCAAAGTAGTGCCCTAGAGAATAGCCAGAGGTGACTGAACACACAGATGGGGGTTCCAGAGTCCCCGGGGGATGAACCCCCCGGGGATAGGTTTTCTAGAAGCTAAAGCTAGCCTCCAGTCTGATGCTGTTGCTAATCAGCTCCGAAGAGAATCGCCCACCATAGCCGATGGAGACCCTCGAGGC
>JAITSP010000090.1 GCA_031287725.1 Rickettsiales bacterium | reverse complement strand
GCTAGCTAGGGGGTGGTGCCGTTAGCGGGAATTGAACCCACGACCTACACATTACCAATGTGTTGCTCTACCAGCTGAGCTATAGCGGCATTTTTAGATCTTTCTCATAATGACGGTGGCATTTGTGCCCCCAAAGCCAAAGGAGTTAGACATGGCGAATCTCACCTCTCTCCTCCTCGCCTCCCAGGGAACTAGGTCTATGCCACGGCACTCCTCGTCCACATTATCTAGATTCAATGTTGGAGGTACAACACCGTCTCTAATGGCTAGGATTAGAAATATGGATTCCGTCGAACCGGCAGCTCCCAGCATATGGCCTAGCGCGGACTTGGTAGAGGACATGAGGACATCTCCCTTCCCTCCGAACAGCTCTCTGACAGCACTGAACTCTACCCTATCGCCGATTGGAGTGGATGTGCCATGGGCATTGATGTAGTCTATGTCCTCTGGATTCAGCCCACCACTGCGCAGCGCCATGGCCATGGATCTCTTAGCGCCCCTACCCTGGGCATCCGGTGCCGTCACATGGAAAGCATCGCCACTCAGGCCGTAGCCAACCACCTCGCAGTATATGTTCGCCCCTCTCCTTCTGGCGTGTTCATACTCCTCCAGCACCAGAATGCCAGCTCCCTCGGATATGACGAAACCGTCTCTGTCCCTGTCCCAGGGCCTAGATGCCCTCTCCGGCTCTCCATTAAATTTTGTCGAGAGCGCATGCATGCTGGAGAAACCACCAACTCCCATCAGGCAGATGGGAGCTTCGGCACCTCCGGCCACCATAACATCGGCGTCATCCCTGGCTATGATCTCTGCAGCCTCTCCTAGAGCATGGGCACCCGTAGAGCAGGCTGTGACCATGGATAGGTTCGGCCCTGTGAACCCATATCTTATAGATATGTGCCCAGCCACAAGATTAATCAGACTCTCCGGAATAAAAAAGGGACTTATCCTCCTTACACCCTTCTCGACAATGATTTCCCCTGTATTCTGTATAGATTCTAGACCACCTATGCCGGATCCGACAATGACCCCCGTCCTAGACAATTCCTCCTCGTTCGTCGGCCTCCAGCCGGAGTCGGCCACTGCCTCGGCGGCGGCTCCGAGGCCATACCATATGAATCTGTCGGCTTTCCGCACATCCTTCTTCTCCGAAAAGAATTCCTCCGGATCGAAGAGACCTCTGCTGGATTCCCCACACTTCACCTCGCCAGCCACCTTACTCAGGCTCTCCGGAAGCCCACTGCAGTCGAACCTATCTATTGCCCCCAGACCGCTCCTTCCCTCGAGTAGGTTCTGCCAGGTGCTGCGGCAGTCGACGCCCAGCGGGGTAACCATGCCGATGCCCGTCACCACAACCCTCCTCTCTCCAGAACGACTGCGCATAGCCTGGCCTGTCAACCGTTGGAAGCCTCTAGCAGGACTTGCTATGCTGTTCGATGTACTCGACAGCCTTTTTTATGGTCGTTATTTTTTCGGCAACGTCATCGGGAATTTCTACCCCAAACTCCTCCTCGAAGGCCATGACCAGCTCCACCTGGTCGAGGCTATCGGCTCCCAGATCCTCAACAAAACTGCTGTTTTCGTTCACTGCGGACTCGCTAGCTCCCAAATTCTTAATGACAATTCCCTTCACTCTATCGAAGATACTACTCATAATCCCAAACAATCTTTAAAAAGGTTACAGCATACTACAGCATCGAATATAAAAATCAAATCTAGGCTTAGAAAAATGGACCGCCTAGCTATTGTTGCTTTTTTCTTTTTCTCCACCCCCCAGACTAGAGGCCTGGGACAAGCCTCTAGCCTAGAGGAACGGTGGGAGTGGGGACTACCCTCTCCGGAGGGCTGGAACCTGGCCCCGGAGGGGCAGCGGCCAGGCCAGATGTCTGGGGCTAGGTCAGATCACAGCTATCTCCAGAGTGGAGCAGCCTAGCCCTAGAGGAAGGACTCAGAGATCTGGCTGAGAACTTGCCACCGGTGGCCAATGTAAATCCAGTGGAGAATGGTTCTCTGGACAAACTGAGACAGGTCAATGGGTCTTTCCCCAGCCAAACCCTGGGGAAAGACCCATTCCATGTACTCTAGCTGGCAAAGACCAGCTCCAGCGGCCAGAATCTGGGGCAGCCACTAGACCCGCTGCCCCCGACCCTGGTCTCCCTAGAGGGAAAGGGAATAGAAATCCCTAGCCAGAAAGGCTAGACCCAGACTCAAAGCCCAGCAGCCGATCAGCCTAATCTTTCCTCTCTCCGGAGGGTCCTAAATTTTTTCCCCCTCCTTTTCCCAGATCCAGGATCTACAGGTCCCGCTGGTCCTGCTGGAGGACTTTTGGAGAAACTTCAACGGGTTTTCCTCTACCTCTGAACAAATTCGACAACCATAGCAGCCGCCCACCATAGCGCCTATCCGGAGCTCTTCCTATGTCCTCCAGATGCTCTACGATGTCTCCAAGTTCATTCCCGGAGAACTTGGCTCCATCTCCGGTTCTATAGATTCCCCTGCAATGTTCTCTGATTTCTGAGGACATCTCATCGGGGGAAGTGCATCCACTAAGTTTTTTAATAAGGTCAGAGGGAAACGATTTCTCTGAAGTGAACACATCCCCATTGCTGAAAACAGTTTCATAAATTGCACACTGAGGTGCCAGGGGTTTCTCAACCATATTTTTTACCCTGTACTCCCGTCCCCTTTTCGAGACATAGGTTCCTCCCAGAAAAATAGAATCCTGTTCACCATTTCGGCGACCCCACTCTCCTCTGAATTTAGTCCCATCGGGAAAGATTAATTCTCCATCTCCCTCTCTAGAAACCATAGCCGGATAGCCAATGGCGTCTTTACTTCTAAAGCCACCCTCATAGCTAGCTCCATTGTCGTAGTAGATTGTTCCATTGATGGGATGATCATTTTCAAATGTTCCCACAATACGCTCGCTGATGCCGATGGTAATTTCTCCATACCCATTGAATTTATCATCCTCCCAATGGCCGTCGATATGATTTTCTTCGGCAGCCTTGTATAAAGCAGTATGGTGACACTCAAGTCTTTGAACTTCCTTCCCTCGGCCTTCTCTACGGCCGTTTCTAAAATCCCCACTGTACACAGAATTTTCTCTAATCAAAGTACCCTTCTCCCTGCCGTTTCCATAGTCAGCTTTCCTCAGAAATATTGAACCATCAGCATAGATGTAGATAGGATAGCCATCCAACTTTGTAGGAGGATAGGAAGGATCCTCCCCTTGCCCCTCCAGGCTGTAGAGCACATTTCCCTGGCTATCCCTTAGAAAGCTTTTCACATTAGAAAAGGGCCTGATAGGTGAATTCGCTACGCTTTCAAGGCTATTCGTGTCGTAGGTATGATCCTCAAGTCTACGCCTATAGACGAGTACCCTCTTCGGATGTCTACCGCTAGACGTATCATACACCCCAATTTGCATTAGGCAATGGGATTTGCCGGTCTTCAGCCGGTCAATTTCCAGGACTAGATTCGACAGTGCCCTCGACGGACTATTGGCCAGAGCAACCAGAGAGAGGGCGCCCAGGGAGAAAAACTTATTAAATCTATTTTTAAACATAAAATCCTCTAAATACTAGAAGTCTAGTTCTAGCACACTATAGAAAACTTGTCAACCGTAATTTTCAGCCCCTTTCCCCCTCTCGGCAACGGCCAGAGGTGCCCATCGGATCCGTTGCAAATTAGTCCAGCTGTAGGGCTGTTCCAATATTTCTTCCGCACCTGTCTGGCTGCTCCGCTGGGAGAAATCTGGTGAAAATCTAATTTGCAGCGGAGCCAATCTGGAAAAGCTCCGGCCGCAGTCCAGCCAGCAGCTCCGATTTCCATCCGTAGAGAATGGTCTCTCTGTCCAGGTAGCCCATCAGCAGAGCTATCAGATCCATTTTATTTACAACCCTATCCGGGCAGATGCGCCTATCCCTCGCCAGAGTAGCTATTTCCTCCTGGAGGCAGTCCAACTCCCTCCCCGCTCCAAAACCCGTCTCCATCGTGTAGTAGGATCCGGCGCCATGGCTAGGGGCTGCCACAAATTCTCTGATCAACTCTAAAATCTCAGACTTATAGGATTTTTTCATATTCAATATTGTTCCATGGGTCTGGTAGAGCTTCCTCATATCCTCCATGGTCTCCGGCCTAGACCGGGCGAGAGCCTGCAGTGCACCATCATCCAGAATTAGGCCTCTTATTCTATTGCTCTCCATAGCTCTAGCTTCCCTCCAGCAGGCTAACTTCTTCATCAGCAGAGCGCGGTCCATGGTCTTCCCATGGATCCTCAGTTTTAGTCTCTTCCAGGAGTTCTGCAGTACGTAGTCCCTTTCTCTGTGTTTCTGCAGATACTCCATCTCGTTCCGATAGAACTCGTAGTTTCCACAGCCCCGCACCTTTCTCTCCAACTCCCTCTGGAGCTGCAGAATATACTTCACGTCACCGCAGGCGTAGTCCAGCTGTCTCACCGACAGGGGCCTCCTCTGCCAATCGCTGGTCTGGAGGCTCTTATTTTTTACCAGACTCTCACCCGTAACGGTGCTCACAGCCGTCAGATAGCCAATATTATAGTCATAGCCACAGAATTCGGCCATGACCTGGGTGTCATCAATGTTCTCCAGCCTCCTCTGACCCAGAAGGGGCTGCAGAGCGTCCAGATCCTGGCCAAGGGAGTGCATCACCTTCCTTATTTTTCGGTCGCAGAGAATGGCTAGAAACGGCTCCAGGCTAATTCCCCTCTCCAGGACATCTATCACAAATATTTCCTCCACTCCGCTAGGTCCGACGAAAATCCCCTGGACTAGACAGAGAATAGGATAGTAGGTTTTCTGGCGGATGAATTCTGTGTCTAGTCCCAGCAGAGCTTCTGGACTTCGCCTAATTTGCGAACATAGTTCTCCTAGAGTAGAGTCATCATCAGCTAGTATCATCTCTGGAGATTTTTAAAGTCTAGCGCCTGCACCGATGTCGATTCTAAAGCCCTCATCCCTGTCATAGGATTCCTTCTTTAGAGTTCTGCTGAAATCCAGGCTTAGATCAATCGCCCGGGCAATCCTAAAGAGCAGCGAAAACCCGGCGGCGGCTCTAAACGTTCCGCTGTCACGAATCTCAAAACTATTGCCCTCCTTTCCTCTCTCCACGCCCGTTGTGGTTCCCGTGTTTGCAAAGAATATTCCATAGACTCCCAGCATCCTATGGAGATAGATTGGGAATATGACCTCTCCATTGAAATACAGGAGGTTGGTACCGCCCAGACCATTAGAAAACTTGCCGTCTCTGCTGAAAAGTCTGGGGCCAACACCTCCGTACTCAAATCCCCTCATGGCACGGCCACCCAGATAGAACCCATCTATTGGGTAGAGTAAATTATTTCTGTCAAGGGACCTCAGATAGCCCAGCCTAGTCCCAAATTTAAATATTAGCTTATCCAGGTAGATAGGATAGTAATAGGTAAAATGGCCAACAGCCCTTAGATATTTTTTGTCACCCCCTAGCCCTGCGGCAGCTAAATCCAGCTCTAGCAGGTAGCCACTCCTTGGATTGAAGCTGGAATCTAGTCTATCGTAGCTCAGGTTGGTCGAAACCTCGGAGGCCAGTCTAGATCCATTCGGATATATGTGATCATTTTTCCACTCCAGATAGGTCATCTTT
Source organism: Rickettsiales bacterium (assembly GCA_031287725.1). GTDB lineage: Bacteria > Pseudomonadota > Alphaproteobacteria > Rickettsiales > UBA1997 > CALXRO01. The sequence continues at coordinate 6,073 of JAITSP010000090.1, read as the reverse complement.
CTATAGTCAAACCTATAGGCCACCCTCTGGGACAGATAGTCGGTTATGTTAAATTTCAGGAAACCGTTAAAACCCGCTATATACTCATCGTAGGAAAGTTTGAAACTAGGATTTTTAGAGTTCTCCTCATTGCTGAACAAAAACCCGAAACCACCCCGAGCCTTTGTGCCAAATACATTTGGCTTAGAAAAACTCAAACCCAAATTGCTAGAGTACTTAGACTTTCTGAGATCCAGAGAGAGATTTATCGCTCTGCCGAATAGGTTTCTCTGCTCGAAGCCAACGGACCCATTCATGTGATCCAGGGTGGAGTAGGCTATGCCGAATACCACGCTTCCGGTGCTAGTCTCGGTCACCCCCAGAATGATGTCGCTCTGATTATCGAAGGCGCCATCCACCTCCTCGTGGACAACTTCGCTAAAAAAACCCAGATTTCTTACCTTCTGCAGTGTTCTCTCCAGTAGGAACTCGTTATATTGGCTCCCCTCCCGGATATCCATGGCCCCCCTTATCACCTGGTCCCGGGTTCTGGAGTTACCATAGACCTCTATTTTCCCCACATACCTAGCCATCTTGGCCTTGTCATAGGTTATCCGGAACACCATGTCAATCCTGTCCCCGTCGGTCTCGCTGAAGTCCGGGCTGACAGCCACGGTGAGATAGCCCATGTCCGCAAACACCGTGTTTAGTTTCCTTGTGACGTCGTTGACGAGGTCAAGGTCGAGAAAGTTACCGCTCTCCAGAGGTTTTATTTTCTCCTCTAGAGTATCCCTGGCCACCTTTCCCACCTGGTCATCGATGGTAACTCTACCAATAAAATATCTTCTATTCTCCTCTAGGCTGTAGACTATAGCAAAATCATTTTTCTCCGGGTTGTAGATGCCCACAGCGGAGGTAATCTTGGCATTGAAGTAGCCCTGGGATCGGTAAAATTTTTCCAGCAGGTACCTGTCATAGTCCAGAACATTGGGATCATAGTTTATAGATTTGCCAAACCTGTAGAATCTATTCTCTCTGCTAAAAATCTCATCCCTCAGAGCATCGTCGCTGAAGGCTCTGTTACCGACAAAGTGGATTTTTCCTATGCGGGCCTTCTCCCCTCGGGAGACGTTCACCGTGATTTCCACAAAGTTACCCTCCAGCCGTTTCAGATCGTAGTCGACCTTAACCCCAAAATAGCCCTGGGATTTATAGAAAATATTAATGAGGTTCTTGTCCTCTAGCAGAAATTTGTCGGAAAAGACTTCTCCGCTCTTTAGGTGGATGCTTTCCATGGCATCATCCTTTTCGAACTCCCCGGCACCCACAAAATTGACTCGGGTGATCAGAGGTTTTTCGTCCAGGTCTATTCTCAGAGTACCGCTGGTGGCATCGTAGCTGCTGTCCACCCGGTCTAGCAGACCGGTGTCAATTAGTCTTTTTTCCAGACCATTGCCCAGCTCTCTGCTAAACCTGTCGCCCACATCCACCTCTGCCACCTCCAGGTAGTAGCTTGCATTGTAGTGCCTATTGCCGGCTATGTTGATTGCCCTGATGATATTCGATGACTTTGGCCTGCCAGAGCACCAACCTCTCCCGGGGAAGGCCGAGACACAGAGCAGAATGAGCGGCAGATATCTACTTTTCATTGAAAATCCCAACCATATCCCCTACCGTAAAGAAAATCATAAGGGTTATTAATATAGAAAAACAGACCCTCGTCAAGCTATTCTCAACCTCTTCGGTCAGCGGTTTTCTTCTTAGAATTTCCAATAGACACAGCAGAATATGGCCACCATCCAGTACCGGGATTGGGAGTAGGTTCATAAAAGCCAGACTGACCGAAATCAGTGCCAGAAACTGGATAAACACCCAGAGTCCACCTCTCATCGCCATCCCCGAGTAGCGGGCTATCCTCAGGGGGCCGCCTATGCCGCTGAGTCCATGCCCACCTAGCACTATCCCTAGGAGAACAGCTCCATTCTCAGCCGCTACACTGGCCACCCGACCCAGCGCTAGGATGAGGGCTCTGCCCAGACCTACCCTCTCCAGAGTTAGAGTCGAGGACCCGACCCCCAGCAGTGGAACCCGGGTCAACTTTCCGAAGATCCCCCTCTCATCTACAAAACCGGGGGTCACAACTATTCGAACGGGTTCGCCCCCTCTGACCATCTCAATCACCAGCGGGTCACCAGAGCTAGCCCCCAGAACTCGCCGCACATCCTCAAAATTAGTGATTTTTTTACCATCCAGGGCCACTATGGCATCCCCCACCATGATTCCGGCCCTTTCGGCGGCGCTATGCGGAATTATAAAGTCCACCACATTCGAGGGCCTGTCCACGCCATGAAAACTAAAAACTAGAGCAAACAGCAGAAGGGCCAGACCATAGTTAGCCAGCGGACCGGCCAATGCCACCTGGATCCTCTGCCAGGGACTTTTGCACTGTAGACAGAAACCCCTCTCCTCCTCCGAAAGTGTTTCAATTTTACTCCTGTCCACCATCGTGGAGGACACATCCTCGTCTCCGAAAAACTTGCAGGAACCACCACAGGGCACTAGACATATCTTCCACCGTGTGTTCCTCCTGTCTCTCCAGCCCAGCAGCTCTTTCCCCATTCCCAGGGAGAATTCATCAACTCTAACTCCGTTGGCCCTAGCCACCAGATAGTGGCCCATTTCGTGCACGAACGCTACGGTTGACACTATGACCAGAAAGGCCAACGAACTCATAAAGAATGTACCAAAATCCAGCATAGGTTTATAACGGCTACACACTAGACTATCTCGCCGGGAGAGTAGCTGCTATCTTTATTAAAGTAAACAGCGGATGAACCTCTGTAAGGTACACAGCATAGGGGACAAATTCTGATTGACATATTAGAACCCTAGCGCTACACTGGCGCCATAGAATTATGGTGGCAGGGACTGTCACGGGGGTCTGGGAAACTATCCTCGCTGGAGAAGGCTGAAAGCCAGGAAATTAAATCTAAAATGGTCAAGGCCCAGCCGCCGGAGGCGGCTGGGCGGTTTACCTGGCACTGGGCTTCCCCTCCGGAACCGAGGGGGGAATTCTGGGAAAACCCAGAGAGAGCACCCCAAGTGATGGATTTTACGCCTTTAGTAACAGATTTTGGGGTTGGCTATGATTTTCGATAGTATAGAGCATATCAGGAACTACAGGGCACTGGGTGCCCACATGGGAAAGGCTATAGAGTGGATAGAGGGTGTGGATTTGGCCAGTCTCGAGCCAAAGAGAGAATATCCTCTGGATGGGAGAGATGTCTACGCCTTTCTCCAGGAGTACGACACATTCCACAGCTATGAGAAGAATTTCGAGGGTCACCTCAGATACATGGACATCCAGTGGGTAATTTCTGGGGCCGAAGTCATGGAGGTAAAATTGAAATCCGGAGATGAGAAAGAGGAAGTACCCTATGACGAGACAAAAGATATCTATAAGGTCAGGACAGCTGAAGAGGCAAGGATTCTAGTGAGGGAGGGAAGGTTTGCTCTGTTTTTCCCCTGGGACCTCCATAAACCCTCCCTTAGCTGTTCCTATGACTCCAGGAGAGTTAGGAAAATAGTCATCAAGGTCAGAGTTGGATGAGTGCTAGAGAGGTGAGAACCACAAAATTGGTTATTGTAAGACATGGCAACACCTTCGACAGAGGGGAGGTGCCGCTGAGAATTGGAGTAAGAACTGACATGCCGCTGTCATCCAGTGGCCGAGAGCAGGCGGTACTGCTTGGCAGGTATCTGAGGCAGGCCGGAATCAGGCCCAGCGCAGCCTTCAGCAGTAAGCTGGAGAGAGCCTGGAGAACCGCGGAGCTTGCCTTCGGAGAGGCAGCCATAGACTGCAGCCTGGAAAGGCTTGAGATGTTTAATGAAATTGACTACGGACCAGATGAGGCTAAAACCGAGGAGGAGGTTATTGCTAGAGTCGGCCAGGAGGCCATGGATCTCTGGAACAAATCTGCTCTGGTGCCCAGAGGCTGGCTATTCAACCCAGAGGTTGCGGTAGAAAATTGGAGGAACTTTGCCGAGATGGCTGAGACGAGCCATAGAGAGGGAGTTATTATGGTCTTCACCAGCAATGGCATCGCCAGATTCGCTCCTCACCTGACAGGGGACTTCGAGAAATTCTCTAGAGACTATGACATTAAAATGTCCACAGGGGCTCTCAGTATTCTCGAGAAGGGTTCCTCGGATAGCCACTGGAGGGTGGTCAGCTGGAATCTAAGGCCGAAGGACTATCTCCAGCCGAAGGAATGAGAGTTTTTATTACTAATCACCGGAGGAATTTGCTATGTTCTTTACAGTAGCTATGTTTTTTATCTTTTTTGGCACGGCCAGAGCCGAGACAGTTGTCCATGATAATCTGAGTAAAATATGGGATGGAGCAGATGTCATCATTCTCGATGCCTATGGGGTTTTCTGGAGTGGAAAGAGCTTCTTTGAGAACTCTAGAGACCTGATGCGAGACGCAGTGCGCAGTGGCAAGATGGTCTATGTGCTGTCAAATGCCACCCAGCTCTCCTGGGAAACCGCCGAAAGCTACCGAAGAAAGGAAGGAGGCGGCATCATACCGAGTGTCCACTACCACCATCTGGTCACCTCGGGAGACTTTACCAGATCTATTCTCCGGGAGGGGAAGTTGAAATTTAAAAACAATGCCAATCCCAAATATGTCTACCAGATGGGGGTTCCGAACCTAACCCTCTTCGAAGGAACAAAATATGTGATCGTAGACGCCATGGAGAAGGCCGACTTTATCTATCTAGGCCCTCCGAAACTCACAGAGGAGCAGTACAATGCCTATCCTCACAGAGAGCAGCTGAGAGAGAGCCCTCTGGAGTTTCATGGAAACAGCGCTAGAACCTGGGATAGCCTCGTGGTAGATCCCTTCATGGCAGATCTAAGGAAAGCAAAGAAACTTGGACTGCCCATACTGTCTGCTAATCCAGATCTTACCGTGGAACAGGTTGTCAGAGGCACCTCCGAGAGGGTCCTTGTGGTGAGGCAGGGTATGGTAGCCCAGGCCTACAGAAAAATAGGTGGCGAAGTGGTGGAGTTTGGCAAACCCGATAGAGGTGTGTTCAATATAATTCTTGAGGATCTTAGGAATAGGGGCATAGAGGTAGAGAGGGATAGAATAATTATGGTTGGTGACACCATAGGAACTGACATAGCGGGAGCGAATGGCGCTGGCATAAAGTCGTGCCTCTGCACTGAAACCGGCGTCACTGCAAGTATTCTGAATGAAAAGCTAAGGCGGAAGACGGACAAACTGATGAAAAAGCGAATGAGCCTGGCCGACAGGGATAGGGCTATCATGGCCCTCCGAGTTAGTCTTCTGGAGGAACTGCTAAAGAAAGAAAAGGCCAGGGCAGACTACCTGATAAGGGGTCTCTCGGTGAACTACAGGAGTCAGCGCTAGGGCTAGCTATTGCAGAAGTCCAAACACATGTGAGAAATTGGCTGACTGTTTTTTATTTCAGCTGCTAGGTCCTTTTTAGGACGATGAATGTTGTTCTGGGAATGACCGGGGCAGGCCACTCCGAGGCACTTAAAATGCTCCGGAGGTGGTCTGGTCTCTGGAGATTAAAAAAATAACCTCCTCTGCCACTGTTTGATTGAATTTAGCCCCATATTTAGACTAATTTGCAACAGTTCCACCATCCATCTCTGGCCAGAGTGGGGTGAATTTTCCCACAGGCTGTGGACCTGTACAGCTCTAGAGGTTCGGCTAGTTTCCCTAGCACTCACCTGACTTTTCTCCGAAGAAAAGCCACTCTAGAGGATCCCTCTTGGGTAAAATCTAGTAAAAGATTCTATTTGACAGAAGACTAACCCACCTGACTTTTCTCTGGATAAAAGCTACTCTAGAGGATCCCTCTTGGGTAAAATCTAGCAAAAGATTCTATTTGACAGAAGGCTAAAAATAAGCTATACTAACAGTAACTAATAGTATAGACTAGAAAGTCTAATGCTAGAAAGTCTAACAAAGTCTAATAATTCACTAAGGGAGGAGGTTGGAATGGAAAGTAAGAGAAATACTACTCCTAGTACAGAGGAGAAAAAGTCTAGGGGT
>JAITSP010000052.1 GCA_031287725.1 Rickettsiales bacterium | reverse complement strand
CTCGCTGAGTCCGGTGTATTTGGCTATGGTGGGTAGAGGAACGTTATCTCGCAGCATCGCCAGGGTGGTCTTCCTCACACCCTCCTCTATACCCTGCCTGATACCCTGCCTGATACCCTGCCTGATACCCTGCCTGATACCCTTTTCCATACCTTCGGCCATATCAAACCTCCGGTCCACCAGGAATCTCCACTCATCCCAGCTCCTCACAAAATCTTCGTCTGTGCTCATATCTCTCAGATCTGCCATAGCATCTCCTATTATTTTTACTCTTTTTCCAACGCTCTCCGGAATGGACCTAGGGTTCCCTAGAAAAGCCATCCAGAGAATAAACATATCTTCCTCTGTCTCTAGATTAGCATCATACTTTATTTTTGGCAACTCCAGAATAATGGTGCGAAACCTATCCGAAGCAACCTCCACCGGATCAAAGCCATTATCCTGGTAGGTAAATAGTGCCTCATGGTAGCCATAGTGTCTCCCCCCTTTGGTTCTGTAGTCTGTGATCCACAGACTCAGCATAGAGGGAATGGTACTATAGTTCTCACCTCTCTTCAGGGCCGCCGTTATCATTTTAGCCTGGTAGCAGATAGACCTCTCGATTAGCTCCTTTATAGGTTTGCGCTGAGCCTCCACATTTATCTCTGTGCCATTAGAAACCACAGTTAGGATATCAAGTCTAACAGTTTTACCGTCTATATTTTCTCTAGGAATCTCTGGATTCCTGAACATCAAAGACTCTAGGGGATGTCCATGTCTCGGAGACTCTGGGGGATGTTTATATCCCAGAATAGCATTGATAAGACTTAGAAGTCTCTCCTCCTGTCCCTCTAGACCGAACAGATGCTTAAAAATAAAGTCTCTACAGGGCTCCAGTAGAAAATCTTTGGAACGGCTAGTATTTTTTTCCCTCTTCACTATTCCTCCCCCCATAAATTTCAAATAAATAGACTCACAAGTCCGTACTGTCACTAGTCTACCATGTTTTTAGGCTTCTGTCAAATAGGATTTTTCACTGGGTTCCCATCCAGGGGGAAACCAGAGAGATGGTGGAAAAATACCATAAACTCTATATTTGTTCAATTTGCAACGGATCCAATCTCTAAAACCAGCCAGCGGGAAATAAAAAAATATAGAAAAACGCCAAAGGAACCCATCCCCAGGTCGCCCGGAGAGCACGGGACCCAGCTGCTAGCCGCCCCAGGTGATTTGCCATTTGCTAGAAATTATTGTTTTTTCACATAACTATTGTTATTATCCGGAGCGAAGAGACCCTAGGGAGGATTACGGAAGTGATTCTATCTATTTTTACAAACAAATAAGTATATATCGGAGGTTTTTATGAAAAGTAAGGTTGGGAGTTTCCTCAACATCATGCTGGTCCTGGCTTTAGCCTGTGGGCCAGCTAGCGTCACTCTGGCCGGCAGAGGCGGAAAGAGGCATAAGAGGAAGGGGGGGAACGGAGAAAGAATAATCATAAATATAAATATAATTACGCCGATGGCTGGACTAGATGCTGGCCAGATAGGGCTAGATCTGCTAGGTGGTGGTCCCAGAGGAATTGAACAGCCTCTAGGCCCAGCTCTGGGAGTGCCATTTGCACCCACAGCGTTTCCAGCTGGGGCGCTGTCCGGCGGCCAACGCCTGTTCCCGCTGGTCCCGACCCTGAACCCCGCCCGGGAGGCTATCAATCTGGTGTCCATTGTGGATCCTGGCCAACCTTCGGCGGAGGACGGAGAGGAGAATCGGATATATTCCCCGGTGGTCCTTGGTACTAGAGACGTAAGACATGGGAAACAAAAAAACGGTAGAAATAGGCTTGGAAAACGAGGCCGAAGTAATAATCTCCGATCAAGGAAAAACAATAGAGGTAGGGGAAAAGGACAGAACCCGGAGGGCGAACTAGCACCCTCTGTGACTGAGACGCAATTCAGCAGCCGGGACATAGCTGGGGCCGTTACAGACCTGGTGGACGGAATCGCTAGACTAGTCACGAACAAAGACCAGAATAGCGGGCTAGTGACGCTACAGGATCCTGCCAACAGGGGCGCCGGGCTAGAGGACACTAGACCGAATCGGGTCCTGCCCCCGGACAGGAACCATCCGGTGACTGGTCGACATGGACAGCCGGCGCCGATGGGGCCATCCTCTGCCAGGCATCGCCAGCGGGGAGCCTATCCGCGCTATTTTCTAGAGGGTATGGAGAATAGGTCACCTTCACCCCGAAGCCGCCAGCTAAGCACATATTTTCCGCGTTTCCTAAAGCTAGGAGCTCATAGGGAGGGAGATGGAGAGGAAACACCTTCGACCCTGCCAACGCCCCGGGAACCGTTACTTTCCATCTCCAGTACACCACCATTACAGCTAGAGACGAATCTAGAGACTGAAAATACACAACCCGCTCAAAATCTAAATGATTCACAGCACAGCACTTCGCTACCAAACCTGTCATCCTCCGCCCCTCTCCAGGGGAAATACAAGAATGGCAAAGGCCTAGGCAAAGGTAAGAATGGTGACAAATTCATAGATGAGGACGATGATGAAGAGTCTGAGGAAAGCAGCAGTGACCTGGAAGACGACGGCGAGTCCGGAAGCACAGAGGATTGGTAAGGACTGGGGGACGATGACTAGCGGCTGAGCTGGGCTCGTTTTCGGAAATCCTCTGACCCCCAGGGTCAGCCCAGGGAGAGACCTCCAGAGTGGAGGCCTCCAATCCCCCGGGCCACCTAGGGAGAGAAAGTGAGAGGTGAGGGAACCAGGATCTAGCGGAAAAAACCCCTAGACAGCCACTTCCCCCCTGATGGATGGGTGACAGCGATAGTCCACAAGTCTAAAGTCCTCGTAGCCAAAGGCGAATAGGTCCTTGACGCTGGGGTTCAGAAGCATCTTCGGTGGCGGATAGGGTTCTCTCTCCAGCTGCAGTCTGACCTGGTCCAGATGGTTGAGATATATGTGGGTGTCTCCGGTGGTGTGTATGAACTCACCCGGCTCCATGCCACAGACCTGGGCCATCATTAGGGTCAGCAGGGAGTAGGAGGCAATGTTGAATGGTACACCGAGGAAACAGTCGGCTGATCTCTGATACATCTGGCAGCTGAGTCTATTGTCGAGGACAAAGAACTGGAATAGGCTGTGGCAGGGCGGGAGGCGCATCTTTCCGACCTCCCGGGGATTCCAGGCGGATACTAGGATCCTCCTGGAGTTTGGATTCGTCCTCAGCGTGGCCACAACCTCCGCCATCTGGTCAACTCCGTCGAAGTCACGCCACTGTTTGCCGTAGACTGGGCCCAGATCCCCGTTCTCGTCAGCCCACTCGTCCCATATCCTTACCCCATGCTCTCTGAGGAATCCTATGTTCGTCTCACCCCTCAGAAACCAGAGTAGTTCGTATATTATGGACTTTAGATGTATTTTCTTGGTGGTCACCAGCGGGAACCCCTCGCTCAGATCATAGCGAGTCTGCGTACCAAAGAGGGATAGGGTTCCCACCCCGGTTCGGTCATCCTTTTTTCTACCACTATGGAGGACATTCCTTAGTAAGTCGAGATACTGCTTCATGGCGATGGGAAAATTTCCCCCCAGTCTAGCATCCTCTCGCTAGCTTTCAAGCCTCCGAAACCGCCCCGGCATAACCATGACAGACCATCTCCGGCCTCGCCAACCCTGGATCAGCCAGTTTCGCTACCTTATCTCGTCGAATAGACCTTTGTTCTCATCTATACCCTCCTTTGGGCCCTGGGTTGCAATCTGGGAGTCACCGAGACACTGTTCCACGTAGTCAGCCAGAGCCCTCAGGTCCTCCTGCTTCAAATTCTTTATGGTTTTATATTCTTTTTTTATGTCTCCGTCAGTCCTTCCTATGAGATAATTTTCAAGAACCATCATTCCCTTCTCAAAGCTAGTCCTTGGATAGGTGTAGAGGGCAAGCGAATTTATCTTAACCCCCTCGAAGTCTCTGTCGGACATTCTGAGATTTCTGAGGAACTTTCCAGCATTTCTAAACACCTCGAAGCTATTGACTATATTTGGATCCGAGTAGCTGTAGAAGAGCATCTGATCCGCATCCATTGAGAGTTTAGAGCCGTAGGCACCATTCTTCACCCTAATTTCCGGATAGAGATAGTTCCAGGCCATGAACTCCGGCAGAAAGTGTATTTCCCAGGTCCTTCCCCTAGAATCGCATCTCATATAGTTTCTATAGTTTCTGGCGGGCACAATTCTCGCCTGATTCAACTTTCTTATGTCTGGATCCCGGGCCACACCCTTTGATGCTCCTAGAGGCAGAGTTTTTATATATTTTTTGGTCTCCTCCAGCACCTTCCTTCTGCCGACAACGTTGACCACCAGGTTATTCCTAACCAGAAGGTTAGCTCTGACGTAGTCCAGATCGCTCAGCAGCCTTCTGTAGCCACTGTTCCAGTCCTCCACTAGGCTCTTCAGGTAGAGGTAGTATTTCTCCTCGGCGAGGTGGGAGGCCAGAATTTTTCTAGCCGACGCATCTGAAAATATGTAGTAGCCATTCCTCCTGATGGACATCTCTATCTCCTGCACTGTGCGCTCAAGGATATTCCTAATCCTATCCTCCTGGGTGCTATAGGCCAGCTCAAAGAGATTTTCACTCAGCAGATCAAAGGCATTCTTTCCCATGTTGTCATCGAAACCCCTCAGCACCACAATCAACCTAGCCAGAGCCTTCTTTCCCCCATAGCTGGATTTCACAGATATACTCCTGGCCAGAGGACGGCCCAGGATTCTGGACTGCTCGAGGTATAGATCCGCATTGCTTCTGGCCTTCGAATCGAGTGCGTCAAAGAGAAGACTGTAGACCCCGACGGCCGGCAGCATTTCCTGGGGAATCAGGCCTAGATCAAAGGCAAAGCTAACCTGGGCCAGTCCATTGGACTCGAGATCATTGTAGAGTACCTTCACCCCTTCCAGATCTTCGGCTCTGGTTCTGATGGCTAGTCTCTCGTTTTTCCAATCCTCCAGAGAAATTCTTGGAAAATCTGTCTCTATCCTTCTTGTCATCTCCCTCTGGAATTCCTCAGTCTCCTGCTGCAATTTTTTCAGCTCCGCCGCACTCATCTTTTTTCTGAGGGCGTCCAGTTTGGCTCCTATCTCCTTCTCCTGCTGATCCAGCATGTGCTCACTGGGACGGAAAACTATTGTAGCCCGTCGCCTATTGTCCAGGAGCATTTTCCTAGTGAGATTTTTCCATGCGTCCTTCCCGCTGACGGTCCTGTGAAATTCATCGTAGATTTTTTTTCTGTTGAAGTGCTTCTTAGGGTCTCCCCCCTGCATGTAGCTGTTGTTCAGAGAGAAAATCTTCTCCCCTCTGCTGAGTTCAAACCTAGCTTCACTCCCTATCTCATACCTCCGAATTGACCTGGCAGCCTCCTCGGCTCTCTCTCCAAAGCCCTGGCTCGCCACGGTTTCAAAGATACTCCTCAGAATTGGCTCTATCTTGGCTTCGTTCTTCCTCTTCACTCCCTCAAATATTATGAAAAGCACCAGCTTACCCTTTCCAAAGTCTATGCTGCTGCTGACATCGCTGGCCAGTCCGGCTCTCACTATTTCTTTCTTCAGAGGGGCATCCTCGTAGCCCGCCAGCAGAAACTCAAGGGAACTCACCTGGCTAGCAACGACTGGATCTCCAGCGTTTCCCACAACATAGGAAAAAACAACGTAGGAATGCTCCTCTCCCTTGCCGGCCGGATAGGACGCAATCTTCTCCACCGGAGAATTCACTAGCTTATCCTCAAATTTAGGCCTCAGAGGCTTCTTCCTCTCGAATTCCCTGAAACTAGCATTCAACAACGACAATTCCCTTCCCAGCTCCCCCTGGCCATACATTACGGTCAGAGAATTTGAGGGATTGTGCGTATTTCTATGGAATTTCACCAGATTCTCGTGACTTAGATCCATGATGTGGTTAGGCACTCCGCCAGAATCGAATTCTAGCCCGGGGAAGAGGCTCCTGAAGGATTCTATGTAGAAATGTTCGGAGGGTCTAGAGTAGGCGGTCTTCATCTCGTTGAAAACCACTCCGTTGTAGCTCAGCCTGCCATCCCTGTCAGCCTCCAGCCTCCAGCCCTCTTTCCGGAAGGTTATCTCGGAGAGCTCCGGCTGTAGAGCAGCGTTCACATAGACATCCATCAGATTAAGATAGTCTCTGTTGTTCATAGTTTGGAAGAGATAGCAGACCTGCCCTTCGGCAGTGAATGCGTTAAGGAATGTGGCCGGAGTGAATTTCCCCAGCTCGAAGAACAGCTCGTTGCTCTTATATTTACGGGATGAAGATAGGACAGAGTGCTCCAGTATGTGGGCGACCCCTGTCTTGTCCAGGGTCGGCACCGAAAAAATTATGCCAAAAAACCTGTGGGGATCGTTGTTCTGAACATACAAAACCTTCCCTCCAGTTTTCCTGTGCTCAAGCAGGGACACCGTGTCCCTCCTGCCATTGTTATAGATCACCTCCCGGCTCACCAACCTGAAACCGTAGATCGACGAGCCAACCCCTATGTTTTTTCGCCTAAGTAGACCCAAACTCACCGTCACCATAGCCGCCATACCCAATATTAGTTGAAAATACTTCCTAGTCATAAATCCCCTAGCCACCATTTCTAACCCACTGCCTCTCCGGAGGATAGAGGGGATGATTTAATTAGCAAGCACAACAGGGCAATATCATCTAAAAATTCTAATTCGAAGACAACACCCGGGTTCTGGACCTAGCCGTCCTCCTCAGTCCACTCCGCACTCTCCGGAGCCAATGCCGACGACAGACTGGCCCAGGGCGAAATCATTTTCTAGGATGCTCTTCACTGTCCGAATGGTTTCCAGTGCCTTTTCCTCCTCCCGGATATCTAGATTCACCATTGCCATCGGTTTTCCCGATGTTATTTCCCAGACATGGAGTCGCAGACCTCTGACATTGGGTACTTCCCTCAGAGTTCGTTCCACCTTTGCCACATCGATGTGGGGAGGAGCTCCCTCCATCAGAATATTCAGAGAACCTAGGAATAGCTTCAGAGCACTGTTCAGCACCAGCAGGCAGGCAAAAATTGAGAGGATGGAGTCTATCGGAGTCCAGCCGGTGAAATATACCACAATGGCAGCTAAAACGGCCGCCACTGAGCCCAGCAGATCTCCAATGACATGGAGAATGGCCCCCTGGATATTCAGATGCTCCCTCTCCCCTCCATTTAGAACGTAGAAAACCAGGCAATTCACAGCTAGACCCACCAGAGACACGATGAACATGGGCATCGCCATGATCTCCACCGGCCTTGACAGTCTCTCCAGGGCCTCATAGGCCACAAACACTACTAAAATTAGCAGAAAAAACGAATTAGAGAGAGATGCTAGGATCTCAAACCTCTGGTAGCCAAATGTTTTCCTCGGGCTTCTAGGTAGCCTACCGAAATAGAAACCGGCCCAGGCAGATAGCAGTGCACCGACATCTGCTAGCATATGGATCGCATCCGTTGTCAGCGCCAGCGAGCCCGACAGATAGCCTCCTAGAAACTCAACCAGCATGTACAGGAACGTTATCAGAAATCCAAAGAAGACTGCCCTCTCGCTGCTGCCGGAGAGGTGGTGTCCACAGGTCTGGCTATGCTCTCCGTGGCCGTGGCCCTGGGAATGTTCTTTCCTCACAAGGAATCCCCCATGTCTTTTATCATCCACGGAGAATGGACGGTAACGGTACTAAAGTCAACACGGCCAGGAGAGCGCCTCCTCGGTCCCGGGGGGATAGCCAGGAACTCTGGAACAATCCCCCCGGTTAGAAATTTACTTCACCTCCGACCACAGCTGCTCTAGCCTGTTCTACTTCCCCTTACTTAGGTTTTTTTAAAATCTCCCGGAGCGAGACCACCGGGACCACCGGGACCACCGCCGAGACCACCGGGACCACCACCAGGAGCACCGGGACCCTTTCCGTTGATGGCATTGGAGGCTTTCACAACCTTATTCAGGACTGATTTTGCATCCTCAGCTGATTTTGTACTGATCTCTTCGGGTGCCAGCCTCATTTCGGGATCAAGATTGCAGCCCGATTCTATAATACGCGCAATGTCTGGGTCTAGACCCATCTTCACTGCCTCCTTCAGGTTTGGCGAGATAAACTCATTCATCCACTGCTCTCTGCCCTCCTCAGTCTCGGCAAGCATCATGAGTTTGAACTCAGGTACCCCTTCGAGATTTTGTTGAACCCAAGGATCATCATACCATGGTCCCTTCAGAGTTAGCATTTCAAGAAGTACCATAGCCAGAGAGAACATGTCAATCTTTCTCGTGTCTGTCCCTTTGTCATGGAGAAGCTCCGGAGCTGTGTATGTCATAGTTCCCGCTCCGATACCCCCTCCTTCTTTTCCAAAAATATCTACTTTCCTACCTTTGGGGAGTTCACTGAGCTCGAATATAAACGGGTTTTTCGAATTTTTAGGAGGAACAGCTATCGCCATATCCCAGTTACAAATTTTAACGATAGGATCATTCCCAGCCCCCACCACAACTAAATTGTTTGGATTTATGTTGCCGTGGATCAGCAGATGGGGACAATTTATTCCACTGGGTTGTCTTGGATTCTGCACTGCCCACAGCGCTCTGATGAGGCCATAGATGTTGTCGTTTGCCAGAAGGGCGGACCTAGCTTCTTCACGACCCATGGAACCCAGCGGTCTGCCAAGGCTAAGGTCCTCAGACACAGTCACACCCACTCCACAGCTCCAGTCTGTAATTTCTTCGGGGTAATCCTCTGGATATCCGGCCAAGATCCCAGGGGGCAGGCTATAAATATCACCATAGTCAAACACCTGCTCCAGGTTTCTGAGCTCGAGAGGAACAAGCTCGGAGGATGGCAATTCTTCCCATACACTTTTGTAGTACAGGATGCCGTTGTCCCACACTCCACGCATTATTCCATCCATAATACTGAAATGTGATATTTTCACCACAACATTACCCCCCAGTTTTCTACTGAAAATCTGGAATTTCACACTGAAATCATCACTACTAATTACTATGGCTTCCTTCCAGGGACGTTTGATGATGTCGGAGGTGAGTCCTTTCTCTTCCTTCCTGTAGAAGAGAGGACTCCGCTCGTAATGGGGACCTCCCATAATAGGAGCCCCAACAATATTACAGCTAACCGATATGTTCTCTCCCTCCCCGAAACTGTTGTTACACCCGAACATCAGTATCTGCCTAATTGTTTCCTCTATAAAATGTTTATCATCATCCGCCATAAAAACCTCTCTAAAATAAAAATTCTATTTAATAAGTGTAAAACTTAGTTTTTATAAGTAAAGAAGAATATGTATTCTATTTCTAGAACTAAATTCTTCCTAGTTCCCCCTAGGTTCAAGATCTCCCGGAGCGCCACCGCCGAGACCGCCGGGACCACCGCCGAGACCGCCGGGACCACCGCCAAGACCATTTCTGTTGATGTTATCGGAGGCTTTCACAACCTTATTCAGGACTGATTTTGCATCCTCAGCTGATTTCGCATCCTCAGCTGATTTTTTTGCATCCTCAGCTAATTTCGCATCCTCAGCTGATTTTTTAATAATTTCTTCTTCTCTAGGGGGTCCATTCTCTTCACCTCCCCCTGGCCGTGCTATAGGTTTAGATACATCCTTCTTTATCTGTGGTCTCTCTATCCGTGGCGCCTCTAAGGTCTGTAAGGTCGTTATAGTATACCTCCCCTTCTCTTCATCTATATGAAATACCGCCTTCGGCCTAATGTCCAGTACTTCTTCGGGTGCCAGCCTAATTTTGGGATCAAGATTGCAGCACAATTCTATAATATGCGCAATGGCTAGAGGTAGACCTGCCTTCTCTAGGTTTGGTATGATAAACTCATTCATCCACCGCATGTTGGCATCACCAATTTCGGAAAACATCATGAGTTTGAACCGAGGTGCCCCTTTGAGATTTTGTTGAACCCAAGGATCATCATACCATGGTCCCTTCAGAGTTAGCATTTCAAAAAGTACCATAGCCAGAGAGAACATGTCAATCTTTCTCGTGTCTATCCCTTTGTCATGGAGAAGCTCCGGAGCTGTGTATGGCGTAGTTACCGCTCCAATACCCCCTCCTTCTCCAAAACCCGCGTTGCCCCTGCTGCTAGGGAGTTCATCGAGCTCGAATATAAACGGGTTTTTCTTCTTTTCATAAAAAGGAACAGCCACCACCCTGTCCCAGTTACAAATTTTAACGATAAGATCATTCCCAGCCCCCACCACAACTAAATTGTTTGGATTTATGTCGCCGTGGATCAGCAGATGGGGATGGCCTATTCCATTGAGTCGTTTTGGATTCTGCACTGCCCACAGCGCTCTGATGAGGCCATAGATGTTGTCGTTTATCAGAAGGATAGACCTAGCTGTTTCACGATCCATGGAACCTAGAGGTCCGAGGTTACAGTACTCAGACACAGTTATACCCACTCCACAGCTCTGACTTGTAATTTTCTCGGGGTACCAGTTTGGATAGCCGGCCAAGTCCCCAGGGGACAGACTATGAATATCACCATAGTCAAACACCCGCTCCAGGTTTCTGAACTCGAGAGGAACAAACTCGGTGGGCGGAAAATTTCTCCATACACTTATGTAGAACAGGATGTTGTTGCTCAACACCCCACCAAATCCCCCATACCTAATATAGAAATGTGGTATTTTCACTACAACATCCTCCCCAAATTTTATACTGGGAAACAGAAACTTTACACCATGGTCGTCACCGATAATTACCATAGCCCCCTCCCAAGGGAGTTGGTTTCTAGCGTCGTCGGAGATGGCTTTGGAGGTTGGGTATCCCTTCTTGTAGAAGAGAGGACCCCGCCCGTGAAGGTGAGTTCCCACAAGAACATTCCCGATAGCACAGCCAACCGCTATGTTCTCTCCCTTCTCGAAACTGCTGTTACACTCAAACATCAGTATCTGCCTAATTCTTTCCTCCATAAAATTTTTCTCTTCTTCACTCCCCTTCTTATTATAATCCATAAAAAACTCCCTAAAATAAAAATTATATTTATTAAGCGTATAGTGTATTTTTTATAAGTCAAGAAGAATATTTATTCTATTTCTAGAACTAAATTCTTCCTAGTTCCCCTCAGGTTTTAAACCTCCCTGAGCGCCACCGCCGAGACCACCGGAACCACCGCCGAGACCACCGGAACCACCGCCGAGACCACCGGGACCACCGCCGAGACCATTTCTGTTGATGTCATCGGAGGCTTTCACAACCTTATTCAGGGCTGATTTTGCATCCTCAACTGATTTTGTACTGATCTCTTCGGGTGCCAGCCTAATTTTGGGATCAAGATTGCAGCACAATTCTATAATATGCGCAATGGCTGGAGGTAGACCTGCCGCCTCTGCCTTCTTTAGGTTTGGTATGATAAACTCATTCATCCACCGCATGTTGGCCCCATCAGTTCCGGCAAACATAAAGAGTTTGAGCTCAGGCCTCCCTCCGAGATGTTGTTGAACCCAGGGTTCCTTATACCATGGACCATTTAGAGTTAGCATTTCAAGAAGTACCATAGCCAGAGAGAACATATCAATCTTTCTCGTGTCTATCCCTTTGTCATGGAGAAGCTCCGGGGCTGTGTATGGCGTAGTTCCTGCTCTAATATCCCCTCCTTCTTCAAAATCCTCTCTGTCCCCACCTCTAGGGAGTTCATCGGGCTTGAATATAAACGGGTCTCCCTTCTTTTCATAAAAAGGAACAGCCACCACCCTGTCCCAGTTACAAATTTTAACGATAGGATCATCCCCAGCCCACACCACAACTAAATTGTTTGGATTTATGTTGCCGTGGATCAGCAGATGGGGATGGTCTATTCCACTGAGTCGTTTTGGATCCTGCACTGCCCACAGCGCTCTGATGAGGCCATAGATGTTGTTGTTTGCCAGAAGGGCGAACCTAGCTGCTACACGATCCATGGAACCTAGAGATCTGCCGAGGCTAAGGTCCTCAGACACAGTCACACCCACTCCACAGCTCCGGTTTATAATTTCTCTAGGATAGTGCTTTGGATATCCGACCAGGTTCCTAGAGGACAGATTATGAATATCACCATAGTCAAACACCTGCTCCAGGTTTCTGAACTCGAGAGGAACAAACCTGGTGGGCGGAAAATTTTTCCATACACTTATGTAGTACAGGATGTTGTTGCCCCGCTCTCCAATAATTGCTCCAAATTCAATATGAAAACATGGTATTTTTACCACGACATTACCCCCCAGTTTTCTACTGGGAAACAGGAATTTCACACCGAAATCATCGCCGCTAATTACTCTGGCTTCCTCCCAAGAGCGTCGGTTTATAGCGTCAACGGAGATGGACCCTTCCTCCTTTCCTCCCTTCTTGAAGAAGAGAGGACTCGGCCCGTCAAGGGAACCTCCCATAATAGGACCCTCGATAGCACAGCTAACCAGTATGTTCTCTCCAGCCTCGAAACTGTTGCCGCACTCAAACATCAGTATATGCTCAATTCTTCCCTGTATAAAATCTTCATTCTTACACCCATTCCTACCATCCTCCATAAAAACCCCCTAAAATAAAAATTCTATTTGCTAAGCATATAAGGCACTTTTTATAAGTAAAGAAGAATATGTATTCTATTTCTAGAACTAAATTCTTCCTAGTTCCCCTCAGGTTTTAAACCTCCCTGAGCGCCACCGTCGGGACCACCACCGGGACCACCGCCGAGACCACCGGGACCGCCGCCGGGACCGCCACCAGAAGCACCGGGACCCTTTCCGTTGATGGCATTGGAGGCTTTCACAACCTTATTCAGGACTGATTTTTTAGCAATATTTCCCTCTCTAGGGACCCTATTCTCTTCACCTCCCCCTGGCCGTGCTATAGGTTTAGATACATCCTCCTCCCGTGGCATCTTTATGGTCTGTAAGGTCGTTATAGTATACCTCCCCTTCTCTTCATCTATATGAAGTACCGCCTTCGGCCTAATACCCGGTACTTCTTCGGGTGCCAGCCTCATTTCGGGATCAAGTTCACAGCCCAATTCTATAGTACGCGCAATGGCTGGGTCTAGCCGGGCTCCACCTAGGTTTGTGTGAATGAAATTTCTCCACCGCTCTCTGCCCTCCTCAGTCTTGGCACAACCTGCGAGTTTATTAAATCCATCGATACCAGGAAGAACTTTGGCAGCGGGACATCTATACCACACACCATTCAGAGCTAGCATTTCAAAAAGCACCAGAGCCAGAGAGAACATGTCAATCTTTCTCGTGTCTATCGACGCCCCATTTTTAAAAATTTCCGGAGCCGTGTATGCTAAATTTCCTGCTCTTATAGCATCTCCCTCTATTTCAAGATACCAATCGTTCCTCCTATCTGGGTCTGGGAGTTCATTGAGCTTGAATATAAACGGGTTTTCCCCATCTTTCCCAGGATTCCTAGGAGAAATAGCTACCGACGAACCCCAGCTACAAATTTTGACGGTGAAAACTCCGGTTTTCTCATCCCTCACTACAGACAAATTTTTTGGATTTATGTTACCATGGATCAGGATGTGGGGACAATTTATTCCACTGGGACGATTTGGATCCTGCACTATACACAGCGCTCTGATGAGGCCATAGATGTTGTCGTTTGCCAAAAGGATGGACCTAGCTGTTTCACGATCCATGGAACCTAGAGGTCCGAGGTTACAGTACTCGGACACAGTTATACCCACCCCACAGCTCTGACTTGTAATTTTCTCGGGGTACCACTTTGGATAGCCGGACTTTGGATAGCCGGCTAGTTCCTTCGGGGGTAATACCCGAATAGCGCCATAGTCAAATATCTCCTCCAGGTTTCTGAGCTCAGGAGGACGGGTACTACTTAGAATAGGTTCCCATAGACTTTTGAAGTACAGGTTGTCGCTGGTCCAATTTGCACTAAATCCCCCAAACCCTTCGCGAGTCTTTCCTTCAGGGTAGATGACAAAACGTGGTATCCTCACCACAACATCTTTCTTCAGTTTGTTACTAGGAAATATATAGGCTAGGCTATTGCTATCCTCACCAATGACTTTAGCATTCTCCATGATAGTGCGTCTTTCCCGTTCATAGAGGACGGGCCGATACAACTTCCTATAGGAGAGGATGGGAATAGCTATAGTGACACAGTATTTTAGACCCCTCACAGGGGCCCCCACAGTGGTCACGCGTCTAATGTGATAGACAATTGAATCATTCTCCTGATAGACAAGAGGTTTATTCTCTTGATGGACAGCTGATTCATTCTCTACCGTATAGAAAGTATTTTTACACCCAGACATCAGCAGCTGTCCAATCTGGAGCTCCAGGGAGAACCCTTCTCTGTCCAACTCCTCACACTTCTTTTTAATCTCTTCGATATCCATAAAAACCTCTCTAAAATAAAAATTCTATTTACTAAGTGTAAAACTTAGTTTTTATAAATAAAGAAGAATATTGATTCTATTTCTAGAACTAAATTCTTCCTAGTTCCCCCTAGGTTTTAAACCTCCCTGAGCGCCACCGCCGGGACCACCGCCGAGACCATTTCTGTTGATGTCATCGGAGGCTCCCACAACCTTATTCAGGACTGATTTTGCATCCTCAACTGATTTTGTACTGATATCTTCGGGTGCCAGCCTCATTTCGGGATCAAGATTGCAGCCCAATTCTATAATCTTCGCAATGGCTGGAGGTAGACCTGCCTCCTTCAGGTTTGGTATAATAAACTCATTCATCCACTGCTCTCTGCCCTCCTCAGTTCTGGCACAATCTAAGAGTTTCAGGAGTCCATAGTCACCAGGAAGAGCTTCGGCAGCAGGACATCTATGCCACACCTCACCCAGAGCTAGCATTTCAAAAAGCACCAGAGCCAGAGAGAACATGTCAATCTTTCTCGTGTCTATCACCGCCCCATCTTTAAAAACTTCCGGAGCCGTGTACGTTAAATTTCCTGTTCTTAAAACACCTCCCCCTGTTCCAAAACGCCGTTCGTCCCTCCTACCTGGGAGGTCATCGATCTTGAATATAAACGGATTTTTTTCATCTTTCCCAAGAGGAATAGCTACCGACGAACCCCAGCCACAAATTTTGACGGTGAGAACTCCGGTTTTCTCATCATTCACCACAGATAAATTGTTTGGATCTATGCTACCGTGGACCAGCAGATGGGGATGGTCTATTCCACTGAGTCGTTTTGGATTCTGCACTGCCCACAGCGCTCTGATGAGGCCATAGATGTTGTCGTTTGCCAGAAGGATGGACCTAGCTGTTTCACGATCCATGGAACCTAGAGGTCCGAGGTTACAGTACTCAGACACAGTTATACCCACCCCACAGCTCTGACTTGTAATTTTCTCGGGGTACCACTTTGGATAGCCGGCTAGCTCCTTCGGGGGCAATATCCGAATAGCGCCATAGTCAAATACCTCCTCCAGGTTTCTGAGCTCAGGAGGACGGGTACTACCTAGAATAGGTTCCCATACACTTTTGAAGTACAGGTTGTCGCTGGTCCAATTTACACTAAATCCCCTAAACCCTTCGCTAGCCTTTCCTCCATAGTAGATGACAAAACGTGGTATCCTCACCACAACATCTTTCTTCAGTTTGTTACTAGGAAATATATAGGCTAGGCTATTGCTATCCCCACCAATGACTTTAGCATTCTCCATGATAGTGCGTCTTTCCCGTTCATAGAAGACGGGCCGATACAACTTCCTATAGGAGAGGGTGGGAGTACCTATGGTTGTATAGAGAGATACTGGACCCCCTAGAGAGGTCATGCGGCCAATACGATAGACAATTGAATTATTCTCTTGGTAGACAAGAGGTTTATTCTCTTGATGGACAACTGATTCATTCTCTACCGTATAGAAAGTATTTTTGCACCCAGACATCAGCAGCTGTCCAATCTGGAGCTCCAGGGAGGACCCTTCTCTGTCCAGCTCCTCAGACTCCTTTCCAACCTCTATAACATCCATATAAATATCCCTAAAATAAAAATTCTGTTTATTAAGCATAAAGCGCATTTTTTATAAGTCAAGAAGAATATTTATTCTATTTCTAGAACTAAATTCTTCCTAGTTCCCCCCATGGCCACCTCCCGGAGCGGGACCGCCGGAACCGCCGCCAGGAGCACCAGGACCCTTTCCGTTGATGTCATTGGAGGCTTTCACAACCTTACCCAGGGCTGATTTTGCATCCTCAACTGATTTTGTACTGATCTCTTCGGGTGCCAGCCTAATTTTGGGATCAAGATTGCAGCACAATTCTATAATACGCGCAATGGCTGGATTTAGCCCCGCCTCCACTGCCTCCTTCAGGTTTGGTATAATAAACTCATTCATCCACCGCTCGTCGGCCCCATCAGTCCCGGTAATTATCATGAGTTTGAAAGGAGGTATCCCTCCTTCGAAATTTTGTTGAACCCAAGGATCCTCATACCATGGACCCTTCAGAGCTAGCATTTCAAAAAGTACCATAGCCAGAGAGAACATGTCAATCTTTCTCGCGTCTATCTCTTTGCCGGCTCGTAAAATCTCCGGAGCTGTGTATGGCGAAATTACCGCTCCAATACCACCTCCTTCTCCAAAAATATCTTTGTCCCTATCGCCAGGGAGTTCACTGAGCTTGCATATAAACGGGTCTTTCTTCTTTGGATTAAGATGAACAGCCACCACCCTGTCCCAGTTACAAATTTTAACGATAGGATCATCCCCATCCCACACCACAACTAAATTGTTTGGATCTATGTCGCCGTGGATCAGCAGATGGGGACAATTTATTCCACTGGGTTGTCTTGGATTCTGCACTGCCCACAGCGCTCTGATGAGGCCATAGATGTTGTCATTTGCCAGAAGGGCAGACCTAGCTGCTACACGATCCATGAAACCTAGAGATCTGCCGAGGTTAAAGTGCTCAGACACGGTCACACCCACTCCACAGCTCTGGTTTGTAATTTCTGCGGGGTAATTTGCTGGATATCCGGCCGAGATCCCAGGGGGCAGACCACGAATATCACTATAGTCAAACACCTGCTCCAGGTTTCTGAGCTCAGGAGGAACAAGTCCGGTGGGCGGCAATTTTTTCCACACACTTATGTAGTACAGGATCTTGTTACTCCACACCCTATCAATTCTTCCATGCCTAGTATAGAAAAGTGGTATTTTCACTACAACATTCTTCCCAAGTTTTTTACTGAGAAACAGAAATTTCACACCGAAATTATCACTGCTAATTACCCTGGCTTCCTCCCAAGAGAGTCGGTTTCTAGCGTCGTCGGAGATGCGTTTGGAGGTTGGGTCTCCCTTCTTGTAGAAGAGAGAACTCGGCCTGTGAAGGAGACGACCTCCCACAAGAATACTCGCGACAGCACAGCTAACCGCTATGTTCTCTCTATCCTCGAAACTGCTGCCACACTCAAACATCAGTATCTGCCTAATTCTTTTCCTTATAGATGACCCTCCATCTTCACGCCTCTCCCTACCATCCCCCATAAAAACCTCTTTAAAATAAAAATTTTATTTATTAAGTGTATAATGTACTTTTTATAAGTAAAGAAGAATTATTTGGTCCATCTAGGCCTATAATTCTCTGCAGTTTCTAGACCAACCCGCTCTATGCTTATCTGGAACCAATTTTTTGCATCCTCATGCTCCAACTGCGCATCTCCATGCTCAAAAAAATTTTAAGCTAGGGATTATTGACAAAAAGGACTTCCTCTGTAGTCTCCGCAAAACATCCAAAGGGAGAGTGGCGGCATGCGTGCTAATAATAGATTGAGATTTCTCCTAGTTTTCCTTAGTATTCCCGGGCTGTCTGCTGGGGGCAGAGAGACGAGCGGTTTTGATCCGGAGACGATAGACTGGAGAGAAGAGGATTACGAACAGGCGAGTGAAGAGATGGTGGATAGAATCATCAAGGAGAGTTGGCGCCTGGCTAATGAGTTCAGAGAAGGGCGGAGGCCGGATATCTGGCGAAATATGAATCGCTGCGAAGAAAAGGGTAGTGAGTTCGCTATCCAGAGAAAGCCAACCGAAAAGGAGGGCTATGGCTATGAGGGTATGGTGAAGAGTGATGGTGTGAGAAGCGGCTGGGGGAGGATGGTCTATCACTGTGGCACTGTTCATGAGGTGTGCTGGAAAAATGGCCAAGAGGATGGACCTGGAATTTTAGTCAAAACTAATCCGAGGGGTAATTTCTCGCCGATAAGTATCTATGCGGGGACGTGGAAAGATGGAAGAGAGGATGGTAAGGGGCTTATGATTATGTATGGTGCCCTGAAGCTCCACAACTTTGAAGATGGAATTATGAAGGAGGCCAGTAGGCTATCGCTTCTCTATGACAGAGATGGAAATCCCATAGTCAATTCAAATAGAGGAAGAGCTGTCCTCAAGACAGTTAAATTTATGAACTCAGGTCTCAGCAGTGAGTCTATCCACTATGACCTTGACGGCGGAAGACCGGTCACCATTCGCTATGGAGCTATAAACCGCCTGCTGAATGGAGGTAAGGTGAAGAAACTGGACGATCTCATAGAAAAGGGGGCCATTACGGGAATCACTAGGTTCTCCGAACTGAAGCGCTATGCCAAATGGTTCATGGAGGATGTGTTCTTTGGAGCTGGCCTGTTGCAGGGGAAACGGGGGATAAGGGCTCCAGTACCCTCAGAATATGGCGTCTACCTCGGCGACGTAATGTTTAGCCTGACCACCGACGAATCCCATTTTCTACTGCTGGCGAGTTTGGATAGCGTAGAAAAGCTAAAGAGAATAAGATTCACCCTAGCTGGCACTGTGGCCAGGGAGAACGCTGCAGACCAGGAGTCCTACAGTGACATTGGATGTTTCCTGAAAAATTCGGGGATAGATGTCGCAAGCACAGCTAAAATGCCCGAGAATTTGGCCCTCATGGTAAATAGACGAGGAGTATCCCATTCAGTCGGTGTCGTGGTGGCTATGGATAAGATAGCGCATAGGCTAGAAAAGGCTGGTTTCGGTGCCATTACAAATATAACCCGGGGTGAAGAGCCCTTCTACGTCTATGACAGCTACAGAACTGTGGAGAATGATGACTACAGATATTTTTTCGGTGACCTCTCCGATGGGGTGAATTTTCTGAATAGTAATTCCCAGAGAAAAGAATTTGGATCTTGCATAATTCATGCGATAGGGGCCGTCTCTACGGCCGCCTCCAGACCCGATCTGGTAAGAAATATTGTGCGTGGCAGGACTAGACCCTACGGGTTCAGGGAGGTAAATGGCTATGGTGGCCGTCCCAATGAGGCATTCAATGAATTTGAACTGGAGACCATGCTAGCGCTACAGCGTATGTTCGACAGTCTAGATCTGGGACAGAGTGTGAAATGGAACGTAAACTGGTTAAATGTGAAGAAGATCGAGGATTTGAAAGAGCCTCCAATGCTGGTGACGAGAAATGTGCTTGCCAATCTGGTGTCAGACGCGGACAGAGCCACGATCGAATACATGTGCAGAGAAAGCTGGTGGTGGCGGTTTAGGCGTATAACAAGGTTGGCCTGCAGTCTAGACGAAAAACTCTCCTACGAAGAGAATACGATAGTGCCAAGCATCATACACCGCTAGAAATGGCTGCTGCAAATTAGGGTTCTCTCCTGGGTTCCCCCTAGAGGTGCTAGAGAGATATTAGGGAAGCCCCAGTCTGGTCTAATTTTGCAGCAGAGTCGAGATTAATTTTCTCCCCCCTTCCCAGGGGCACCGGTCGAGGCCCTGCCACCCGGCTGGGAGCCTGGGGAGGGGGGAGGTTGCAAGTACAGAGCACTCCGGAGAGAATGTGAAGGCGTGGAGAGGGGGGGTGCGAATTATAATGTAGCATGTACGAAAAAAATTTGAAAAAAATGACTTGACTTAAATGTAGTTCCGTGTTATCATTATGCTATATTGCCCTTCAGGGGGGAGTATGAGACTTAGAGATAGTTTTGGACTTCGTAGGATAATGGTATTCTTCCTAGTGCTCTGGGGATACAGCGGTAGCAGCCTCTTTAGCGAGCGGGGCTACTGTTGGTCTACCAAGAGACCCAGTGCTGGGAGCGACAATGACCAGGGGTCACCTCTCGATCGCTGGTGTAACTGTGTGGCTACCAATGGCACTAGCAACGCTAGTGGAACTGGGAACGGGATTAGTGACTACAGGTTGCCCAGGGTTAAGCCCAGGGAATGCAAGGAAAAAGAGGAGAATGACCTCTGTAACGGGGCAAAGGTATTTGGTGTTCTTGTGGATGATCGTAACATGGTGCCAATGAGCTTCGTTGGTCGCCCTGGCTTTGACCAAGAAATTTCGGAAATTCTCTTCCCAGATCAGTGTCCCGCGGACGGGGCTATTGTGCGGAAGTTTATCTGTCCAGGGAAGGATGGGGAGAGACCCCAGAAAACAAGAGCGACCAAGGTAGCCGAAGAGATCCTGGCTAGGCTAGGAACCTCTGGGACTAGGGGAAAAAAATATAGAGGCAGGAGTAGTCCAGAATCCAAGGAGCCGAGGGGAGGAACGGGACGTAGCCTAGATCCTTCGGAGCAGCCAAAACTCAACTCCTCCCAGGGATTAGCAGCAGGGATAGAAAGACTGGTATATCCTATTACTCTAACTCTAGGCGAAAGAAAGATTCAAAAGATCTTTGATAGCAACAGCAAAAAAACTGCAAAGGTCACCATCAAAGATTTCATTGCTGAGGCTTTCCCGGATAGGCATTCTAGTGGGAAAGCTTCTAGTGGGAAAGCGTTGTCCCTCTACCTAAAAGATGGATTGTCGGAAGTTGCCGGTAACAGTGCGACAAAGACAATCAGGCACTGGCTATTGCCATCGACTATGGGCAAGGGTTCGGAAGTTTTTTATGATGGCTTCTGGAAGAGTGTTCTGAGCGTTAGATATGAAAAGTTTAAAATTAAAACCACCACCACCAAGGAAACAATGGCGAAGGAGGCAGCAAAACCTCTTAGAAATCTATTCAGCTATCCACTGGCTCACCAGGTCAAAAAGGTATTTGATCCTCTGGCCTCTTGGATATTAAAACCTTTTGGGGATCCGAAGATAATAAAGATAATAGACGATATAAAGCTCAGTGACCTTGTGGGAAGTACCATCATGGGCTATAGTCGGGGGTTTACCTCTGATTTGCTAGCCGCCAACGATGTACTATCCGGCAAATCAATTGTGTTCGCTACACTAGGCAAAGTGCTAGGTAAATCTCTGATCGGCCGAAACGCCAGGACTACTGCCATAGCCTACCTGGGAAGTAGCGCTGCACCGACCCTACTTATGTGGCCAATCAACAACCTACTGCTTAAAAACATCCTTGATGAGGAGACCCTGGAGGCATGGCTAACCACCTATAAATCTTGGGCAACTACTGCTCTGACCACGCTTCTTAGCTCCGCTGGCGCTCTAGTGATAGGTAAAGCTTTTTTTTGGGACATCGGAAAGGTACTCCAGCACGGCCAGGGGTTAGCTGGCATGGCGCTTGCCAGCTGGGGTCTGCTTGGCAAATACATCAAATTCAGCGGGCTTGTTTTTGTTCCAGAGGTCCTAGTGGATACTGCAGTCTATACTATTGATCACTTCAAAAGCGGGAGGTCTCCGTCGAGTGACTATTCAAACTACGTGGCCAGACTAAAAAAAGAGGGAAAAATCACCGAAGAGAAAATGGCTCCCTCGGGGAATATGTTTCGGGACTGGAGGAGAAAAATTGGACGGTTTTTTTCATTTACCTTTAGAGACGAGTCCCCGACAGCTGATCTTGCCGGTAAGTTCCTAAGTCTGGGAGTGGGTGCTGTGCTGTGGCCCCTGGGAGGGGCGCCTCTAGCTCTGACCAGCCTTGGCTCTCTATATACGATCTGGGAATTGCGCACAGATCTGGGCCAATGGGGCCAATGGGCGCTAGAAAAAGTGCCTGCCGCAGCCCGGTGGCTGTGGCTACAGAGGACAACGGCCAAGCCTAGCGATGATACAACGACCAGGGTCGACGAGTTACTCCAAAAATCCTTCTGGCTGTGGATGTGACGGTGCCAGTTCGCCCTAGCCAGAGAGCGGAGACCGATTTGTCCTAGCTCTCGGGGGAACTCGCCGAGGGAGTACCCCCTAGCTAGGACGGTTCTGCCACTACTGATGACAGAATATGTCCACCGGGGCCCAGCCCAGTAGATCAAGATCAACCCTCGTCTGGAGAAAATTGAAACACCTCTCGGCCAGATCCTTTCTGTTCTCATTCTCCAGTATGGTATTAAGTCTGTCCCTGATTCTATGGAGAAACAGAACGTCATTGGCAGCGTATCTGAGCTGATCCTCTGAAATTTCGTCACCACCCCAGTAGGAGCCCTGCTCCTTCTTTGAGATGTCCAAATTAAAAAATTCCCGTATCAGTGCCTTGAGTCCATGGATTTCGCTGTAGGTTCTTGCGATCCTCGAAGCTATCTTTGTGCAGTAGACATTCTCTAGCCGTAGACCAAAGGTCTTCTGCAGTATGGCCATGTCGAATCTGGCATAGTGAAATATTTTTAGAATTTCTTTGTCGGAGAGCAGCCTCTCTAGGTTTGGCGAGTTGTAGGTGCTTTTTCTGTCAAAGTGTACTATGTGCACATCTCCGCTGCCGAAGTACAGCTGCACCAGACAGAGCCTGTCTCTGAAATTATTCAATCCCAGGGTTTCTGTGTCTAGGGCCACCTCTGGCCCAAATTCAATCTCATCTGGTAGATCGTTCCTGTATAGTTTGTAGTCTATGGTTGACATCTGAATACGTCCCCGTGAATACCTGTTGTCCATCCTAGCGAGACTTCCTCCGAAAAGCAACTAGTTTTTCCGCTGTGCCAGGGAATAGATTAGCTGTCAATCACCAGAAAATGATCTATTTTCCTAGCTCTGGCTGGATCTAGCCTCTCTGACAGCCAATAGCCGAAAAATACACGACCATCGGCCTATTGCATTGGTGAGTAATTCGTGCTACCATTGGACATGGTAAGAAATTATAGGACGAAGATGGAAGTAAGGGTATTAGAATTTATGATTCCCTCTGAGGAGCAGCTGGAAGCGGAGGAAGTTACCTTGAGATGCGCGCACAATGGCAACGACGCTAAGTACAATGGTAGTTTCATAGTGGATGGCCCATGGAATGATATTGTGCTGGAGGGTGAAGGTCTGCTGGAATATGATTCGGGAGCCCTAGTCTACAAAGGCGACTTCAAAGATTGCAAATTTGATGGACGGGGCGCCGAGACCGTGAAGGTAGGCAACCTTATCTATAGCTATGAAGGCTTCTATCAAGATGGCAGAAAGCACGGGAAGGGAAAATACACGTTTGCCGATAAAGGCATCTACGAAGGCGACTTCAGGAACGACCAAATGGATGGGAAGGGAGTATTTATACTTCCAAATGGAGAAAGATACAGTGGTGATTGGAAAAACGACATGATGGATGGGAAAGGAATCTATCACTACTTGAACGGAGATGTTCTGGACTGCTATTGGCAAAATAATATGGCTAACGGTCCGGGAACGTTGGCTAGTGGTGGAATTTTGAGGCAGGGTTTCTGGAAAAATGGCCAGGAGGTGAACATTGGAGGTTATGAAATAGATTCCAAGGGGAATATCTTCGAAATTCTCAGAGGCAACAGGATGAATGGAGAATTGAGGTATTGGTTTTTGGATGGGGGTAGATACGAGGGCAGTTTCAGCAATGGCCAGAGGAACGGAAAGGGAGTACATACATTTCCAAATGGAGAAAGATACAGTGGTGATTGGAAAAACGACATGATGGAGGGGGAGGGGACTTTTGAGGATACAAATAGGGATATTTTTGTGGGTTCCTGGAAAAACGGTAAAAGAAATGGGAGGGGAGAGCTCACATTCTTCAACGGAGATGTTACGAAAGGCTGTTGGCAGAATGATATAATTAGTCTGGGAACGTTGACTAAGTATAAAACCCTTCTGGGACGGACTCTCTGGAGGAATGGTCAGGAGGTAGCCAGTAAAGAATATAAAACAGATTCTGAGGGGAATATCTTCGAAATTCTCGGAGCTAATGAGATAGGTGAAAAATTGCTCAAAGATGATGATGAGATAAGTGGAAAATTTAGATGCTGGTATACGGATGGAGATGTCTATGAGGGAGAATACAGGAATGGTAAGAAGGATGGAAAGGGAGTACATACATTTCCAGATGGAAGAAAATACGACGGTGGCTGGAAAAATGATCTGAGAGATGGAAGAGGAACAGAGTATAGCTCCTCTGATGGGAAAGGATCGGTCAGGAGCCAACGATTGGAATATCTCTACAGCAATGGTTTTCCGCTGGAAATGGTTATTCTAGCAAATACTTCCCAGAGAGACGACGGAGATACTTCCGCCCCAGAACTGGAGGGAACCGGAAGACCACTATGTAAAACTAAATATCACTACGGCGACAAATTCAAACCCCTGTCATCAGAGACAATATACAATGTCTACGGGGAGAACGGGACACTGGAGAGATTAATTCAGGTGAAATACGGTAAAATTAACGAGCTTCTGAACAGCAGAGTTAGCAATCTCGAGGAACTAGTGACATCTGGGGCTCTGGAGGATGTGACCGAGAATTTGACCGAAGACGAAAGAGTCAAAACTCTGGCTGGAATAGCAGAGTACATTAAAAAATACCTAGGACAAACTCTTGGAGAGGCGATAACTGGGAGTATGGAGGAGCTATCCCCAGGAGAATATCTAGAACTGGAGTATCTCATAGTGCTGGGAACTCTTCT
The DNA here is from genome assembly GCA_031287725.1 of Rickettsiales bacterium. GTDB lineage: Bacteria > Pseudomonadota > Alphaproteobacteria > Rickettsiales > UBA1997 > CALXRO01. The sequence goes on along the minus strand of JAITSP010000052.1, from coordinate 26,918 downwards.
TCTGCACAAGCCAGAGGAGCTGAGGAGAGTGAGATTAGCTGACCCGATCTTCAGCCTGAGGGAAGTAGGACGATCGATATACGGCGACTTTAAAACCTTTCTGGGGTGTTTTGGCTTTAGTGGCAACAACATAGGAACCTGTGGCCAGGATTTTTTCGTTACAATTGCACACCCAATTGGTATTCCCCACGCTACGGCCATCATGGTTGATCTTAAGAGAATAGGGAAACTCATTGGGGAAGGTACATATATAGACAGTATTAATGAAGCACTGCTGTATGTTGCCGATAGCAGCAGAGCTGTGGGAGTGCTAAAGGGTACTGGACTCAGGGTAGGTTTTGGTGGCGTTGATAAAAATTGTAGATACATAAATAGAAGTATTCAGCTGTGGAGCAGTTGCTGGTACTATGCAGCAGCTTCGACTGTGACCGTGGCTAGACACCCAAATTTCCTTCGGAAGGTGAAGGATGGCACAATCAGGCACTATGCTTCTGGAGAGGAAATGGGGATGAATCCTGGTGAATTGCCCAGCGAGTTCGAGACCAAGCTTATGTGGACTCTTCAGGCGATTGCGGACAATAGCGGGATTAGACTGGTCAGAGGTCGCCTGGTGGCTAATCAGATAATTAACCAGAACACTAGAGATAGGTTGGATGAACTGTGGACTGGTAACAATTTACTTAGTATTTTTAAAAAGAGGATGGAGGCACTGATTTCGGAGGAGGTAAAAAAATCCCAGATCGATTCCAAAAAAGTTCACGAGTACATCGGTAAAGAGCATATGGATAAATTATCCATGAGAATTACGAAAATGAAGAAGGAAAGAGAAAAGCTCGAGAAGAAACCAGGAGAGGATGAGAAGCCAGATGGCGAGGAGGATCCTGAGGGGGGAAAAATGCTCCTGGCTCTAGATGGAATGGGACACCTCTACGGCTACGAGAATAGGCTGAAGGAAGCTCTGAGAGAAGTTGGAGCCATGACCAGCGCAGAAAAGTCTCAGAGAAGGCGGAAAGTAAAATAATCTGGAGATAATTGGCACGGAGGGTCCGCATCCCCCTCCCGACGGCTTGCCGTCGGGAGGGGTTTTGTCCATAGCGCTGGCCGCGCCTATCCCTTCCCCCCTGGAAAAAGGGTTAGTCGCAGCTAAAAAAACTAGGATGGATGATGCTCAGAATGTTGTCTTCGAAAGCTATTCTGCGGAAGCCCTCATGGTACTCCAGAACATTGTTACTAGTTGCTGGTGGTGGCTCCAGACCATTCTGAATTCCATAGAGCAGGCTGTATAGTAGGCCGAATAGAGCACACTCAACATTGGAATCGGCTGTGGCAACCCTAAACTCTATTCTCCTGTTCAGTCTGCTGTCAATTCTGTAGTCTTTTTCTGAAAAGAAGTTCTTTGGAGTCGGAATTCTAACGCTACAGCTCCTGTTATTTATACCCCAGCTGTTGTAGGTTGGCATTGGATTCCTCCCCTGGGAGTGGATTGCACGGTTAAATTCCTCGTCAAACATAACCAGCGGATCCCCGCCAGGTCCCAGATACAGTGGCAGAAAGCTGTTCGTCGTGGCCAGCAGACCAGCCACCGAGTTCAGCAGAAGTCTACTCTCCTCACCATCTCCGCTTCTCGCGAAGAGATTAACTCCATCCCCGCCGTTTAGACTGACATTCATCTGCAGTGCACTGCGCGGCTGATAGTAGGAAGGCATTGCATCGAAGGAGACGGCAGGGTCACTAGCCAGAAGAAAGTTTTTAACTAGAAGGAAATCGTCCACCAACTTTCCCATGGCCAGCTGGGGGCTGAGACTAACCTCAAACTGATTTCTTCCCACTTCTCTAGTCACACCTCCGTAGCCAATGGCGGCAGTCCGGGCGAAGTCGCCCAGCAGCCCATCCAGCTCCTCGGGACTCCCTATCCTTCCGCCGTAGAACTCGACCTCTAGGCCCACCTTCGGAGTGTATCCCATCTCCCCCAGGAGCTGGCTAGCTCGTTCTAGCAGCCTCCTAGAGTTATTCATGACAAAAAAAACCCCCGGTGTTTTGGAATACCTAACACCTCCAGGTCCCTCTCCGGCACCTGCCCCCAGCAAGTCCTCTAGTCCTAGCCAATCGGCACCCACTACTCTCTCTGGGGAATTTTCTAGCTCCACCTCGAGGTAGGACCCAGAGTCGCCTACTGGAGACTGCCCCGAAACCTTCGGGCGACAATCTACAACTTCGACTCTAGCCAACTCCCTATAGCCGCCTTGGACAGCGCACCCACGGAAGTGTCGACAACCTCACCATCTCGGAACAGGATCAGGGTCGGGATACTCCGCACATTGAATTTTCCTGCCAAATCCGGGCAGTCATCAACATTGCACTTATAGATCCTAACCCTACCAGCCAATTCGGCACCCAGTTCCTCGATGATCGGCCCTAGCATCCTACAGGGGCCACACCATTCGGCCCAGAAGTCCACCAGGGCAACGCCCGTCTCTATCGAACCCTCGAAGTTCTCACCATTCACTGTGGAGCTCACAACGTCACTCCCCCCTGTCTAGGGAACCACTACCTCTTCTACTCCTCCTCATCGTCGTCATCTTCCGTTAGGCCAATTTCCTCCAGAGGAATATCATTCTCCCTGGCCGTCTTTATTATATCGGCTTTTTCCCTCTTAAGAAGTTTCCGACAATGATCCCTTAGAGCTTCAGCTTCTCTGAGCTTCTTATCTATCTCCTCAGGAGTAAAATTAGCAGCGTCATCGCTCTCCAACTCATCTAATATACTTTCGAGTTTGGAAGAGGCTTCGTTAAAATCCATCTGATCCATATTTTTTTGGAAAAAATAAACATACTGACTATACTATAGGCTATTTTATAAAAATAAAGAGTCCATTGAAAATCAAATTAGACCTCAGTGACACAGGAAAAATCCAACCCATCTGGAATTTTGGCTAAAAAATTTTTACTCATAGTATGTAAATTTCTCTGTAGCTATGGTGTAAACCATGTGTCTAGGCTTCTTGACGGCTATGAATATTTGTATCATGTGAAGATAAATTGCGAAGTATCGCGCCTCTAGCGATGGAAGAATTATTTATCATATGGCAGGATGTGTACTATTATTGCATCATGTGTTGTATATGTGAGAAAAATATGATTGATTTATAATTTACAAATATTATCCTTGGGCACATGTTAACTATATTAATCTTGCCTAAACATTGGCATAAAATTACAAAGGAAAACATATGGACAGCAGCGACAGCACTACAGCAACGGTTGAGAATAGTCCACCCCCGCTAGACGGCGATCCAGGAAAGATCAAAGAGAGTAGGAAGGTAATGGCGGCGGAGCCAACCCCGGAGCCAGAGGTTGGTTCGGAATCGGAGGAAATTGAGACCCCTGAACCTCCCCGGACTCCTGTGGTGAAGATTGGAGAGTTAGAGAGGAAGGAGGAGAAAAATGTAAAAGAGGAAGAGAAGGAAGAGAAGGAAGAGAAGGAAGAGAAGGAAGAGAAGAAAGGAGGAAAAAAGAAGAGAAGGAAGAAAAAAAATGCTAAAATGAAGAGAGAGAAGGAAGACAAAAGAAAGCTAGAGGAGGAGAGAAAAAATCTGGAGGAGGAGAGAAAAAAGTTAGAGGAAGAGAGAAAAAATGTAGAGGAATATAGAAAAGATGCAGAGGAATATAGAAAAAAGGTGGAGGAAGAGAGGAAGAAAAAAGAAGAGGAGGAGGAGAAAAGGAAAAATGAGGAGGAGGAGAAAAAGAGAGATGAAGAAGATGAGAAGGATGAACAATTCAAGAAAGATGTGAACCGAATCAGGATCCTGAAGAGAGAAATAAAGGAGGAGGAGAAAAATCTAAAGGCTATTCTCAGCAGCCTGAAGGAAAAAACGAAAAAACTGGAGGAAATCCGGATGGGGGCAGAGGCCATCCTAGATAGTAAGACCAAAGACCAATTTCGTCTGATCAGGTTTATTAGAAAGAAGTCTCGTCGGCCTAGCCATGACGAGGAGAAGCTGATGGCCGAGGCTAGAGAGCTGAAGAAAGAGAAAAGGAAGGCTAGGGAGAAACTGAACACTCTAATGGGAAGAACCCTGGAGTGCAAAATTAGGGAGTGTGAGTTGGGACGTGAAGCCATCGAACTCGGAGTGATGGTTTTTGACATTGCCGAGGGGACCTTTGGTGGAGGCGGCCTTAACGCCAAGGGGCAACTTCAGAGTAAGGTTGAAAATCCGGTTACCGGGAATCTGGAGGCCCAGGAAGTAGAGGGAAAGTACATACAGGCTACCAGATCCAGCTTAAATTGGTCATTCAATATCATTGAGAAGACTATCCTGACTGCTCTATCAATAGGAGTTGCGGCAATCAGGGGCGGCATCGGCGGAGCCCGGGAGAAGGATAGCTACCGGGGCAAGGTCGCCGGTTTCCTGAGGGGAACGTATGTGGCTCTGAGAGAGGCTAGTACGGGAATATTCAATCTGAAAAAGTTTTTCCGCCGCAGACTAAGGGACTGTCTGAACGAAAGGACGGGCGAATTGAGAAATAAAAAGGGGGAGCTCGAAAGATATGTGGCTAGGGTTGATGAGAAAATAAGAAAAATAAGACTAGTGGATGAGCCTGATGTGGTTAGAGCCGAAGACGAGGAAAAGAAAGAAATGGAAGAGAAGGAGAAACATGAAAAAATAGAAACCTTCAGAGCAAAAGAAACTAGGCTAGCTAGGCTAAATGCTGAGTTTAAGGAGATAGAGAGGAAACGGGATGATAATCTCAAAAACATGGTAGAGATTGGATTAAAACTCAAAGACAAAACATTTAGGGAAATGTCAAAGGATGATAGAAAGGCCCTGAGACAGAAGGAAAAACAGCTGGCAAAGGATATAGCCCAGATAACGAAGGACTACAGAGCTAGACAGAAAGAAATTGAGCAGATGGAGCAGGAAAGGAGAGCTACAATCAGCAGTAATCCATATCTAGAGCTGGACGATCCCTATAATATAACTCCAGAGTTCGCAAAAGAGCTGGAGGAGAAAAAGAAAAATAGGGAACAGGAGAAATTTAACAGAGATGTCAAAGAGGTGGTTCTCCTGATGCAGGATATAGAGAAGCGGAAGGAGGAGCTAAAAAAACTACGGGACGAAAGACAAGTTAAAGCTGGAACGTCCGATGAAAAACAGCTGGATGATAAAATCAAGGCGAGAGAGAGGCAAATAGAGGAGTTGGGGGAGAAAACCATAGACTATAGGATTAGAGCCTGCAGCCTCGCAGAACAGTCCGCCAGAGGAGCTCTGGAGGCCTACAGCCAGACCCAGGGAGTTCTGGGCACCATTGTCAACGAGGCTAAGGGTATTGTGAGTAATATTCTCCCCATACCCTTTCTGGGGAAAGCCCTTGATATTGCGACAGGCCTAGGTGCCTATATCTCTGGCCTCGTGGCTGGATCTATCGCCGGTGGAATCATGGGGGCAAAGGAAAAGGGAAAAAGAATTAGCGGATTTTTCAGGGGATTCGTGAATGGCTTCAAAACAGCTGCTAACGGCATACTTCATATTACCGTACTATTTGGTGGGCAGGAGAGAAGGCTGAGGGAAATAGCGGATGGACAGAGGGATCTCAAGGTTAGGTATGGAAAAATTCAAGAGGAAGCGAATAAACAGATGGCTGCTAGGGGCGCCGGGGAAGCTAAGACAAAATCTGACCAGAGCGGGGAGAAGGAAGCTAAGGCTACGGTGGAGCCAGCGGTGGCCACGGGAACTGAAGATGGACCGAAGGTGGAAAAATCCGAGGACTCTGGAAAGATGCTGGCTCCAGAGGGGGAGACTAGCAACAAACCAGCAACCGAGGAGCAGAAAAACGTAGAGCAGAGTGGAGAGAGTACTCTAGAGAAAAAAGAGGAGGCTGAGAAGCCGAAGGTTGAGGCTAAATCGACAGAGGAATCAGCTCCGGAGCCAGAGACCAGCCCAGATCTGGAGGAAAAAACTATCGGGGGTCAAGAGCCAGCGGTAGAGGAGGAGAAAGAAAAAAATAAGATAATTACCAAAGCCGATGAATTTAGTGAGAATTTTCTCAGAGGCGCCAAAGTTGCCCTATTTGTTGGAAATAATCAGGCTGGGGCGGCCCAGGATGAAAAGGGGGCTACGCCAGAGACAGTGGCTGAAGAGCCCACAGCTCTGGGCGAGGGTGTGCCTAGCAGATTGATGGAAGAAAAAACCGCTCCGGAGCAGAAGGAGAGTCATTCTAGCCCAGAAATGAAGGAGGGGGAAGGAAAAAGACAGGCAATCCTGGATGCTGCAAAGGCCAAAACGGGAAAGAGTCACGCCGCCCTGCTAGACACCGAAAGGCAGGAGAGTGAGGATAGGGCGGCAGCTCCTCCCCCCCAGCAGCTGTGCTAGGATGCCGGGGCTCCAGCGGCCAGATCCTGGGCGCTTGGCTAGAGGGGTAGATTGTCGTGTTTTTTGCCGGGCATTTTTATGCTCTTGTTCCTTAGAAATTTCAGCCCATCGCATATTCTCTTTCTGGTGTTCTGGGGCCTGATGACTTCATCTATGTAGCCCCGGGAGGCGGCAAAAAACGGAGTTGAGAATTTTTCTCTGTACTCCTCTATTACCCGCTCCTTCTCCGTCTCCCCTAGATCCCGGCACATGATGTTAACGGCACCCTCGGCTCCCATGACAGCTATTTCGGCGTCATCCCAAGCGTAGTTTAGATCACCTCTAAGATGGCGAGAATTCATAACTATGTAGGCTCCACCGTAGGCCTTCCGGGTCACTATGGTAATCTTTGGCACACTGGATTCTGCGTAGGCGTAGAGTAACTTTGCCCCATGGGTTATTATGGCGTTATACTCCTGATCTTTCCCCGGCAGGAAACCTGGAACATCCACTAGAGTCACTAGAGGTATGTTGAAGGCGTCACAGAAGCGAACGAACCTGGCCGCCTTCCGAGATGCGTCTATGTCTAGACAGCCAGCCAGCTCTAGGGGCTGGTTTGCCACTATTCCGACGGTGCGACCCTCCATTCTGGTGAATCCCACAACTATATTTTTTGCAAAATCAGGTTTTATTTCGAAAAAATTACCCTCGTCTATAATTTTCAGGATAAGCTCTTTAATGTTATAGGCCTGATTCTTATTCTCCGGCACTAGAGTATTGAGCGAGACGTCGACCCTATCGGCCTGGTCAACGGTGTCGATTTCTGGGACCCTGTCCAGATAGTTCAGTGGCAGAAAATCAAATAGCCTTCTGGTCTGGAGCAGCAATTCTATGTCGTTATTAAATACTTTATCGGCGACTCCACTGATGGGCCCGTGGACACTGGCACCTCCCAGCTGTTCCTTAGTAATTTCCTCATGGGTAACGGTTTTTACGACGTCAGGCCCCGTCAGAAACATGTAGGAGGTCTCCTTTGTCATGAAGATGAAGTCACCCAGCGCTGGCGCGTAGACAGCACCACCGGCACAGGGACCCATTATCAGCGATATCTGCGGTATGACGCCGGAGGCATCGACAATTCTCTGAAAAATCTTACCGTAGCCCCCCAGCGCATCAACCCCCTCCTGTATTCGGGCCCCGCCCGAGTCGAGCATGCCTATCACTGGAACTCGGGCTTTCAGGGCCATATTTATTATTCTCTCGATTTTCTGGGCCTGGGCCTGGCCTAGAGAGCCACCGATGACGGTAAAATCCTGGGCATAGACAAAGACCAGCCTGCCGTTTATGGTGCCCGAGCCAGTTATCACGCCGTCCCCACTGTACTTCCTGGACTGCATATCGAAGTCTGTGCACCTGTGCTCCACATAGACCCCATATTCCTCAAAGGAATCTGGATCCAGCAGCGTCTCTATCCTCTCTCTGGCAGTCAGCTTTCCCTGCTGGTGCTGTCTTGCTATCTTTTCTATCCCACCACCTAGCAGCGATTGTTCTTTCTTTGCCGCTAGTCTACTCCTGGACTCATGCATGGTCGTACCAAAACTAGATCCAGGGACTATAGAGAGGGAAAAAAAATTTGCAACGGGCCCAGGGAAGCTGGCCAGAGCAGGTGGCTATAGCCTAGCCCTGTGGATGTACCTACACTAGGCCCGCCCTAGTTCAGGTTTTTCTACAGTTCTTCTCCGGGTTTTCCCCAAATTTTTTCTAGGTCCACCCTCTCCGGAGAGGGTGGACCGCTGGCGGATGGACAGCAAAGGGGCTCCACAGTCAGTCTAGCCCACGGGAGGTATCTCCAGACCATCCCCCGAGTATTCCAGATTTTTTGTTTTGCACCATGGAGACCCCGTCGTAAATTAGCTTTCTATTAAATTCATCTTCGCAGAGAAACTAGACAGGTACGGGAGAAACGTTAAAATAATTTGCAACAACCCCCCCTAGTGGGAATAGGAAAGGATGGCGGGAATTCTACCGTACTAGCCTCCCTCTAGTAGAGAACGGCACTACCCTTTTTTCTTGGCCTATTCCCCGTGCTAACGGCAATATCTAGAAGTTTCCCGGCTCTCATGAAATTATTTGGGTCCACCGGACTGGTCCTAGTCCTGGATGGAGTCCTTCTTGCCTTTAGATCGGCCAAATTTCCAGAACCACCAGCCATCGGAACACTCACCTCGTAGTGCAGATGACTTCCCGTGGATCTTATGCCACTGCCACCCTGCACCGCAATGGAATCCCCTCTATTCACACGATCACCAACGCTAACGTAGGCCTGGTCCAGGTGTCCGTAGGTTGTGGTTATGCCCTGGCCGTGGTCCAGAACGATGGTTTTTCCCAACCCTCTGCTGGAACGAACGGCAACCACCAGGCCCTGGGCAGGAGCTAGAATAGCTGACCTGTGGGGACCGGCCAGGTCAATGCCACTATGAACCTTTATTGCCCCACTGAATGGATCCGGGCGCAGACCATAGCGGCTGGATACACGATAGTCCCGCATCGGCTCCATCAGCGGGGCCAGATTTAGGCGCTGCTCTATCAGAGCGAGGCGCTCCAGTCCCCGAAGCATCCTAGAGGTTGCACCGCCTCCCTCCGACCCGGGGGCAGCGTCCAGGCTGGCACTATCCAGCGATACCAGTCTCAGAACACCCCGGAGGCCATCCACCCTCAGTTCAATCTCATCATTTATCAGCGAAACATTCTTCGCCAACTCTGCGAGGACGAGTTTTGCCCGGGCATAGTCCCCAACTCGGGATAGTTTCTGTTTCCCAGCTTCTTCGGGACTGACAGCGGCCGCAGCGACTCTGTCCATGTCAAACCTGCTAAACCTGTCATAGTAGTTTAGGGTATGAAAATGGTGTCCCAGCTCGCTAACAGCCTTGGTCAAATTCTCTACTCTCTCGCTCAGTTCGCCGTTAATCAGCTTTAGTCTGAAAACCTCCCTGGCCCGTTCCCTCTGTCTCGCTAGACCGAAAAAAAACGAGCTGGTGGAAAGTACTAGCCACAGAAATAGCACAAAGCGAGACGCCCTCGCAAGGAACCCCTCTCTCCTACTCTCTATAGCATAGTCAGATATGATAACAACCCGCCTGGCACTCAGTAATCTTTTCCACATCGCCCACTGTAAAAATTAGCAACAGCCCAGATACCCGTCGTCAGACAGAGTTGACCTCCTGTCTCCGCCGCGAGGGGTGAAACGGACCCACCCCAGATCCCTCTCCGGCTGTACCCCGGCCGGGGTGCTCCTCGGAGGACTATCTGGGGATGCTGTCTGTCAGCTATTTGCCGTCAGACACAATAACTACAGCTCTCCTGTTCTTGGCCCAGGCAGCTTCGTTACTTCCAACGACCTCGGGTCTCTCTTTGCCGTAGCTCACAGTTTTAATTCTCTTCGGCGCTACACCCTTGGAGGCCAAGTACTTTTTAACTGAATTAGCTCTTCTGTGACCTAGGGCCAGATTGTACTCTCTCGTGCCCCTCTCGTCACAGTGACCCTCGATGGTGACGGTCCCCGCCTTTTTATCCTTAGCTAACCTGTCGGCTAGAGGTTTCAGAGTTTTTTTTGCGCTATTTCTCAGCACAGCGCTGTCAAAGGCAAAAAACACCCTCTCCCCAGTTTTGGCACTAATCTCTGTCTCACTGCCAGCAACTTCCTCCTGGGTCTGCGAACTAACGACATCGTAGTCCTTATTCCCCGCACAGCCACTCAGCACCAGCATGATCAACGGTAGCAAAAGCAATTTCCTATTCATGGTAACCCAAATTGATTAAGATGCTCGCGATACTAAACTATTATTTTTATAAATCAATACGGTTTGGAGAAATTGTATGTAATATCATACAATATAAATTTATGATAATGACCGAACATTAATTTTTACAACTATCCCCCTCTTCTCCGGGTTACCCTCTCCGGCCTGCTCCACCAAAGGTTCAGCTAAAATTCACCAGGCCTCTGGCCCTTTCCAATAAATCCAGCCGGAAAATTTCAAAGCCCCGGGCTCTGCCGACGGCAAAAGTTGGACCACACCCCGGCCCAGGGCAGGCCCCAGAGATCTCCTCCGCTGGAAACCGGATAGGAGAAGGGTTAAAAATTCTCAGAGCCAGCTAGCCACTAGACTTTCCTGTGGTAGTAGATGGTCGCTTCGCTGTAGCTGCATTTAACTTTTCCTACGGCTATGGGGATGAACTTGTCTATATTTTGCAGACGCCTTATGCCAGAAATGATAAGAGCTCCGGGTTTCAGCTCATTGGCAAGTTTCTCCTCCAGCTCCAGGTAGAGACTCTCCGCATTGTGCATAGGATAGTGCACAAAAACCACATCCGGAGGCTGTCTGGTGTAGTCAAAACCCAGGAAATTGCCGTGCACAACCTCAATTTTGTTGGCAGCCGCCTCCCTATGGAATCTGAGCTTCTGTTTTATTTTGTTTGACGCCTCGTAGAGCGTCCTGACCACCTCTATGCCTATGATTTTTTTTAATTTTGGCAGCGTCAGGGCAGCTTCGATCAGAATCTTCCCCATCCCCGATCCAAGGTCATAGAATATTTCCGATTTCTCAACATCTTCAGCTACCGCTGGCTCTCTGAAGATGTGTACAAACTCTGAAAAGGGTAGCTCCCCGTAGATGAGATATTTTCTGTCTTCTTCTTCCATCTCTGCCCTTCCCGCATGGGATATTTTGTGGCCATCGACGTCTGGCCCGTAGAGACTATCAAAAATCTTCTCTTCATTTCTGAGATTCACTAGAAACTCCAATAAATTTTACTCTAGAGGAGAATCTAGAGGTTAATAAATAATTATCAATTAACCTTTGGAAAATTGACAGGCCAATTTATATGGGAAAAGTGCGCTATTCCAGCAGTGGGAAGCCATGTCGGCATAAATTTTTTAGGAAATCTAAAAAATTGAATTCAATTGATTATTAAAAATAAAGGCATTTACTAGCCCGATGCCCTACCGACGAGAAACATCTGTGAAACGCTATTTTCTGGCCCCAGACCCTATTTCGCTGCCAGATAGGGCGGCGTCTGTCTGCCATTTTGGAACTCTATGGCTCTGAGAATACGGGAAGATGATATTCCAGAGGAGGACGGTCCAGGGCAGAGCAGCCTCAGTGGGTTTCTGGATAGAATCCTCAGGGAGCAGTCCTCTCTGAGGAAGGGAAACCTTGTGATTCACTCGGACTATGGGCTAGGCAGGTTCATTGGCCTCGAAACCATAGAAATAGATGGCAATAGGAGTGATTTCATACGGATAGAGTACAGGAACAGCGCCTCTCTACTGGTTCCGGTGGAAAACTGTGATCTAATAACGAAGTATGGAGAATCCGCTGGAAATATAAAGCTGGACTCTCTGGGCTCAAAAACCTGGACCGAGAGGAAGGCAAAGATCAGAGAAAAGATAAAAAATATAGCCACCAAGCTCATAGCCACGGCCAGCGCCAGAAAACTCAAGAGTGCTCGGATCTTTAGCCTAGGAGACGGAGAATATGAAGAATTCTGCGGCGGCTTCCCCTTCGAACCGACTCCCGACCAGCTGAAGGCCGTGGAGGAGATTCGAAGCGATCTGGCCAGTGGCATTGCGATGGATAGACTACTCTGCGGTGATGTGGGCTATGGGAAGACGGAGGTTGCTCTGCGGGCAGCCTTCATCGTTGCCGGCGGAGACCATGGGCGCAGGGGCCAGGTTGTTCTAGTTGCTCCGACCACACTGCTCTGCAGACAGCACTACGACAAATTTTTGGAAAGATTCAGAGGCACAGATGTGGTAATTAGAAGCCTCTCTAGGTATAACTCTAGACTGGAAACCCAGAAGATAGGAGCAGATCTGGAAAATGGCCTGGTGGACATACTAATCTGCACCCACGCAATTTTCTCTGAAAATGTGAGGTTCAGGAATCTGGGCCTAGTGATAGTTGATGAGGAACAGAGATTTGGGGTGAATCAGAAAGAAAAACTTAAGGAGCTGGAAATAAATTCCCATCTGCTATCGATGACAGCCACTCCCATTCCGAGAACGCTCCAGATGGCCATGGCGGGCATCAGAGATGTGTCTCTCCTAGCGACAGCGCCGGCTAATAGGAGTAATGTGATAACCATCGTCTCGGAATACCGGGATAGCCTGATGGAAGAGGCCCTAGAGAGGGAATTGGCAAGGGACGGTCGAGTTTTCATCGTCGTTCCGAGAATTGCGGACATAGCTGAGGTGAGGGCGAGGTTGAAAATGATCATGCCGGACCTAGACTACTACGTCATACACGGCAGAATGAGCAGCGAAGAATCCGGAAGAATAATGAATGAGTTCTATGATGGCCTTCGTAGGGTCCTCATCGCAACCACCATAGTGGAAAATGGCATAGACATAGCGCTAGCCAATACCCTCATCGTCTACCGGGCTAATAATTTTGGACTGGCCCAGCTCTACCAGCTGAGGGGTAGAGTGGGTAGAAATAGGGTGCAGGGCTATGCCTACCTCACAGTAAAAAAGAACGAGATGATCACTGACTCAGCCAGAAGAAGGTTGGAGATAATCGGAGCCATAGATAGTCTTGGAGCTGGCTTTGTGATTTCTTCGGAGGATATGGAGATAAGGGGTGCTGGAAATATACTAGGGGAGTCACAGACTGGACACATGAGAGAGGTCGGCCTAGAGCTCTACAACAGTATGCTGGAGAAGGCTCTGGAGAACCACAGGAACAGCGGCGGTTCCCACTCCAGCTCGGATCAGGAGTGGGAGTTCTCTCCGGAAATTAGGCTAAACCTCCCGAGCACCATACCTCCGGAATACATTGCCAATGTCAGTGTCCGAATAAAGTTCTACAGAAGAATAGCGACCCTGAGGGGCGAGGAGGACAGAAAACGGACGGAGGAGGAGCTGAGAGCGGACCACGGCGAGATTCCGAAGAGCATCTCTAATCTTATGGACCTCTCGCTCCTCAGGCTAAGATGCAGAGGAGTAAATGTGCAGAGACTCGTGCTCAGGGATGACGGACTTCTAGTTTGCTTCCATAGAAACCTCTTCCCCAATCCCGAAAGGCTACTAGCCTACACCGTCCAGCACCGGGACACCGTTAGACTCTCCCAGGAGAACCTACTATTCGGGGTCAACCGACAGCTGGACCCCCTAGCCAACGCCGAAAGTGTGCTCGGCATCCTAGAGGGCCTCCGCTGAGCCGGAGCGGGACGGACCTGCTCTCTCGCCTAGCGGCAGAGGGGATTCCTCCTCGAGGAGCTGCTAAACTACTTCCTAAAGTACCTCCTGAGCAGGCTCCTGAAGATGTTATGATGCCGCGCCTCATCCTTGGCCATCTCATGGACCGTATCGTGGACAGCATCAAATCCCATCTTCTTGGCTCTGCTTGCTATTTTGTACTTAGACTCCGTAGCCCCGAACTCAGCCTCAACCCTTCGGGTCAGATTTTCCTCTGTGGAAGGGGATACCAGCTCACCCAGCAGTTCACAGAACTTTGCCGCGTGCTCCGCCTCCTCTAGAGCTATCCTCCGGTAGGCCTCGGCCACCTCGGGGAATCCCTCTCGGTCAGCGGCTCTGGACATGGCCAGATACATACCAACCTCAGTGCACTCGGCACTGAAGTGGGCTCTCAGACCGCTGATGACTTCCTGGTCGGCGCAGCTAAGACCCTCTCCTATTATATGTTCTGTTGCCAGAGCAGCTCCTCCCTTTTCCTTTTCCTCAATCAGGACAAACTTGTCCGACCTAGTCCCGCAGACAGGGCATAGCTCCACACCCTCGTCTAGAATCTCCCCACATACTGGGCACCTAAACTTTCTCATAGTCTATAAATAAATATCTGATGGTCTAACTCTAGACTGAACTTTCCCAATGTCAAACGGACCAGAGGGGATCTCATAGAAATTCCACTGCATTTGCTGGCACCGTCAACGGTGGTTCTAAGTGTAATCCCCCTCCCAACTCAACTAGTCTAAAGATTTCTCCACATCCTACCGTCATCACAACTTTTCCCGGAAAAAATTTCCTCTATCATAGAAATGATGTTGAGCAACATTTTTACAGATTAAATTCATTTTCCCTGGGGGATCGGAGGGACATAGTCTGAGTCCCCAGCCAGAACCACCCCAGCCCTCCGGAGGAGGGCTGGGGGCCTGTTGGACTAGAGAGGGGATAGCCTATTCCACCGTTCTCCGGAGGAAAAACTACTTTAAACCTGGAAAATGAAAAAAATCAGGGAAGGGGAGAAAGATAGATTTAGATATTTTGCTGAAATCTAGATACCCAACTGCCAATGCTTGCCCATTTTCATCTTCATTTTGGTTTTCATCATCACCCACTGGAGAAATGGAAAGACCCGGAGGGAGTGTAACGGCCTGGGTTCTAGTCCGCGGGCTGTTCGCCGGGGAGTTGGAAAGACCCGGAGGGGGTGTAACGGTCTGGGTCCCAGTCCACAGAGTATTTGGGAGTTCAGGCCGTAAATCATTGTCCTCCTCTCCATTTTGGCCGCCATCGTCGCTGTTCGCCAGGGAGATAAAAAGAACCGGAGGGGATGAAATGGCTGAGACTTCTTCAGTCGGCAGACTAGTCACATGGGAAAATGGCTCGCCAAACACCAGCGGCGGCGTCTTCTCTGGGTTCTGCAGCTTCCCATCGGGGTCGCCATCGGACCCAAAGAGTCCCTCCATCCAGAGAAGCAGTTCATCCGGATCGGGTATCTCGAATATCAACTCTAGCGGCATCGACAATCCGTCCAGAGGAGATTGTTCCTCTGAATGTACCTCTGGAACGGACTCCACGCTAGCACCACTAGACCCCATCTTTTCCAGTCCCTCCTCTTTCTCCCTATCTTCTTTCTTTTTATTTTTTCCCTGTCTCCCGGCTGGAGTTTCCACTAGCTCCTTTTCTTTTCCCCTAGGAGTATTCTTTAGCAATTTTAGATTGTTTTTCCCAGGATTTTCTCCATTCGTCCGTTCGATAGGCATTCCTCCCGCTACCCCCCTTTTTTTCCTCTCTTCCCAGGGTTCTCTCTCCTTTTCTGGCTCAAACTTCGTTTCTCCTCCTTTTCTCTCTGCTTTTCTACCACTCTGGACTTTCCCTAGTTTTTTCCCATTCGCCTCCTTCCCCTTTCCCCCAGCTTTCTCTTTCTTCTTCTTTGTTTTAGCTGAGGGCACTGGGGGGGACTTCTCACTATCCTTCTCTCCTTTGCGAGTTCTGTTGGCCCAGGGCTTCGACTCTGCATTCTGTCTCCTCCTCCGTTCTGACTCCCTAGCCTCCTGCTCTAGCCTCTCTTTCTCCTCCGCAGCATTCTTTTTCCTCTCCTCCCTTTTCCTCAGTTCATTCTCGATTCTTCTCTCCTCCTCCTTTTTCCTAATCTCCTCATCCCTTTTCTCTTCCTCCTCTCTTTTCCTTCTATTTTCCTCTTTCTTTCTTCTTTTCTCCTCCCTTCTTTCCTCTTCCTCCTCTCTCTTCCTCTTCTCTTCCTTTTCTCTCTTTCTTTTCTCTTCCAACCTCTTCGCCTTCTCCATTTTCGCAGCTAGGCTAGACAGCCGCCCTCTATTCTCCAGAAGACGGTTCATCAATTCTCTTCCTGAGTCCAGCTCATCTCTAGTCACTTTCAGATATTTTTTTCTATCCTCCCTTTTTCTCTCCTCCTCTTTCTCTACCATTTCTCCTACCCCCACCCTCTTTTTTCTAAGTCCGAGGAAAGCCTCTAGAAAGCCAGTTGGCCCATCTGGAAAGTAGGCCAGAGCATGGCTAGATTTCAGCTCTCTGTAGAGCTGAAACATATCCTGGGCTCCTAGGCACAGAGTAAAAATTTCGGCCGGAGCAAGCACAGACTCACAGGCAAAAACCAAAATAATACTCATGGTCACATCGAGCCGCTCAATGACGTTGCCGATGATATAACCTAGTCTATCATCTCTGTAGTCATCTATTCCATAAATTTGACACAGCAGATCTAGAAGGGAACTCATAGAGGTTGCAGCTACGTCACCCACATCTATCGTCGATGACCCTAGAGTGATCGATCCCGACAACCTAGAAAACTGCTCGATAGAGCCGACTAGTGTACCTAGGATCAGCTGTGCCAGTTTGTCGCAATCTGCCCCGGTCACAGTTTCGGCTAGGATTTTTCTCAGGAACAGGGCCACAATTTTAACAGCGCGATCCTTGTCCGTAGGTATTTCTTCTAGTCCCAGCTGGCTATCCTCAGCCCTCTGGAGACCACTGCCTTCAGATCTGTTGCCTTCCTCACCTCTATCGGCTTCACCACCCCTATCATTCTCTACACCTCTATTGCTTTCATCGCTCTTTTCCACCACTACCATCATTTTTCCTCCCCCCTCATCCTTTTCCATAGGATCAACAGAAACACTCGAAAATATTAGTATCTCAGTCATCAGACATTCGTGGAGCCGAAGCACATTACTAACCCTTCGGTACAGATGATTAATTTCGCCATAAATAAGCCAAGGTAAACCTTTCAAGTCAAAAATAGTCCCCATGGCCCTCCTAATGAGCTTAAAAACTTCAGCCACAGTGTAAAAGCAGGCAGAGGCGCTTGTCCTGTCCACATCTACCCTACGAATTTGATCCACTACATCTAGAAAAACTTTTACTGCCTTTAGAAAGATTTCTAGGTGGGGCGCCATGGGTAGTATATTAGCAGAGTCTACCCCTAGGGGGCTCAGCTCCAGCAACTTCAGAAGCTGTCCGGCAGAGTCAACCAGTGCGTCTATAGTCATCTCAGCCAGCTTGGCATACCTTGCATTGGCCATAGCTGTTTTCGAACTTTTCCTCAGAAGAGCTTCCATCATTTCAACGGTAGAATCCCTGGCGGCGGATATTTTTTCTAGTCTTAGCCGGGTACTTTTAACCTCAGGAAAGCTATTGCCCTCAGCTCCAGAGGGAAAGCCTGATGCCCAGCTATTCCCGGCTGGCCCGCTGTGGAGGCCTAGGCTAGGCAGCATAACTAGGACAAAGTAAATTAGATAGTGTCTCTTTTTCATAGGATTTTCCATAATTTTCTATATTATAATCAAATTTTACTATACATTATTTTCTGTCAGAACCGAAACCAAAGCGGAAATTACTAAACATTCCAGACCATGGATCCGTGTTTTGGTTGGGAAAATTACCATTAGTGGGCTGATGCCCATTCCCATTCTGGAAGCCATTGAGAACATCATTTACCCAAAATAGAGGTGGTATTGGCACCGTTCCGGTCTGTTCCATCCTCCCGGTGCCAGGGCTATGGGCGATATAGCCGCGTCCCCTAGCCAGGCCGCCGCCCCGGGGTTGGAATTCCATAATTTGCCCGTTGTGGCCATGACCACCCCGGTTGCCTCCTCTGCCTCGACCCCGAATAGGATTGTTATTTACCTGCTGAATATGATTATTATTTGGCTCAACCGCTAGCAGGGGTTCTACGACATTTAGACCATATAATTGGTGCACCAATGCCCGTTGCTCCGGGTATCTCGGCCCCTCCTGGCCCATTATTGCATTGGGCCTGTTCTGAAACCCATAGAGATCCTGATTAAAACCTGTCTGGCCTACTCCATCCAGCCCATAGGGAACACCACCAAATCCCCATTGACCCTGGATGGCGAATGGCAAACCAGGCACAAACCCTCTGGGTCTAAATAGAGGAGCTGCCGCCCATTCAGAGGGCCTTGGGCCGCCGCTGCAGACAGTTGGGTCACCATAGCCGATAGCTGGGTTGGATTGGACTAGCCCAGAGGTATGGCTAGACTGAGACCCAGAGGAGGCCTGGGACGGCAGAGCACCTGGCACCTCCACTATGGTCCCGACTCCTCGGCTACCGCCAGAGGGAGAGGATAGAGACCCAGTTGTCAATTGTTTGGACGGCGAGTCATCCTGGCTAGAGGATTTTGAGGATATATTTGTGCTGCTATGACTGGAAACACTAGATCTATTCCCCTGGCCAGACTCTACTCCAGTAGAGCCAACGGCGGGCGGTCGACTCGACCCTGGAGATACCCCCCTGTTTTTTGGAATGGAATACAAATTCTCACGGAGAAAATTGTCTATATATGGTGGGAAAGGCGAACTCAAATCGTAATCTCTTCTACTATCCGAGGAGTAGTCCGGAAATGGAGGATGCAGTAGATTGGAGCTATCCGGAGATTCAATCCAGTCCAGGTCAACTGGGAGCGGGCTCAGACTGCGGTCCAGAAGACTTCTTCCGTCATTTCGGAGGTAATCCGGAGATAGAAAATGACTGTCGAACTCTCGCCCAAAGAGCTGTAAAGACGGATCTAGGGGATCCGCAAGGTTTATATCCTCTGCCCATGAAAGGGATGGTCTTGGGAGAGATGAAGATGGCGAAGATGGAGAATGACCGACTTGAGAGAAATCGAACTCTCGCCCAAAGAGCTGTAAAGACGGATCTAGGGGATCCGCAAGGTTTATATCCTCTGCCCATGAAAGGGATGGTCTTGGGGAAGATAAGGATGGCAAAATATTATCCAAAATATCAGTCAAATCAATTTTTATGGAATACATCCCAGAACTTCCGGAGGCTTCCGTGGGCAGCGGCTTCGACCCATTGCCCTGGGTGGCAGTAGGTTGGCAGCCCAGCTCCGGTGTCACAGAAGTCCCCTCTGACTCCTCAGCGCCAGCTCCATTCTCCTCTCCATCATTTTTGCTTCCGCCATTCGGCTTTTCTTCCCCATCCCTATGGCCACCAGGTAAATGACCAAACTCTACGTCGCCTATATCCACATCACCGTCACCAGGCTCTTTAGCACCCTTCTCCTTCTCCTTTCTAATCTCCTCCTCTTTCTTCTTTTTATCCTCCTCTTCTTTCTCCTTCTTCTTCTCCTTCTTCTTTTCCTTCTTCTTTTCCTTCTTCTTTTCCTTTATTTCCTCCTCTTCATTCTCCTTTCTAATCCTCTCTTCATTCTCCTTTCTAATCTTCTCTTCATTCTCCTTTCTAATCTTCTCCTCTTTCTTTTTTCTTTCTTCCTCCTCCTTCTCTTTTATTTTCTCTTCCTCTTTTTTCTCTTTCCTCCAAGCCATTTTTTCTTCATTTTTCCTCTTCTTCTTCTCTTTTACCTTCTCCCTCCTTAGCATCCTCTTTCTCTCTCCATTATTTTGTATCTTCTTTTGTTCCTCCTCTTTCTCCCTCCTATAGTCTTCCTCTGCCTCCTCCCTGTCCTCTCTCTCCTTTTTCTCTAGCTCCTCCTTTCTAATTCTATTCTCCATTTGTGATTTCAATAGCTCTTTCTGCCTTTCCTCCCTAGTCTTCCTATCTGCTTCCTTTATTCTCTCAACCTCTTCCTTCTTCCTCAGTCTCTCCTCCTCTTTTATTTTTCTTTCCTCTTCCTCCTCCTCTCTAGTCTTTTTCTTTTTCTCCTCTTTTTTTTCTCTCCTCTTCTCTTTTTTCCTGTCCTCGTCCAATAGTATTTCCTGCGTATTCTCTTTCAAATCAGAAGAACCAGGGGATGCAAAAAAAAGTATACCCTCTTCCCTTAGGATTTGGCCAATGTGACTCTCGCTAACCAACCCCGTGGAGACCGGATCATTCCTAAACAACAGCCACCGAGATGAAAAAATACCCACAAATGCCGAAACAAGCTTCAAAAATGATTCGGAAACTTTCTTTTTTTCGCGTTCTATGGAGATCCAGGTTGACCCAGTGACATACTCAGGTGGAACCCTGAACAGCAATAGAGTACGAACAGAGTTAGCCAGACGAGAGAAATGACAACCAAATCCGTGTATGATTTTCAGAACCCTTTTGTAGAGCATGGAGTAGATAGCATCATTCTCCACCGACTTTAGCAGATTAATCAAACGCACCATATGTGTCGCAAGATATCTGACGGTGGCATCATGTTCCTTGGGAAGGATGTTTACGATAGATGGTCGTCCAATGGATCCCCCACACTCGATACATAGACGGTCCCTATGCCTATTTGTGATAACCGGAAAGTCTAAAAAATAATAGAATATATCAACAATGTGGCCGTACATTTCATTTGTGCTAAAGAAATCAAGTAGACTCAGATCATTAGGACCCCTACTACCCCAAAGCTTCTCAGAGACTTGGGTTGTAATTGATCTATCTCCAACCACTAGGTTTAGCCAAAAGGGAATACACTCATGACAACTGTCAATAAAAAATCTTTTGTACAGATCCATGGCAATTTTTAGCTGCATGGCATTCTTGGCGTTTAATTTAAATGCCTCGGACACACTAGCTAGATTGGCTGTAAATTCAAATAGCCAGTAGACCACATCCTCCAATTCCTCTAGGGCAAAATCAGAGCGCAACAGCAGCACACGCACATAGCGCTTGAATTGTCTGATCTTTTCCTCCTTGGAGTAGAACTTTCTATCACTTCCGGAAGCCGCTGTCTCTGTCAGGGTCCAGAGAGATTTCTCTAGTTCAAAAAATAGGGTAGTGATACTGCCCGCGATTTTTTGGACCAATTCATGGCAGGAGTTGCTAACGCCTCCTAGCATGACTGCATTCGTATCAGCTGTAGCTAGCAGATAGCTTAGCGCTAGATCAAGTATACGAGATCTGATGCTATCGGCAACCCCCAAACCCAGCTGCATGGAATACAAAATAGGATGTTTCTTGCTAGGGTCGATATAACCGCCATAGTCATCGACCAGAGAAAGGGAGGGGAGAAATGGAGAGCTCCGATCATAGCTAGAATTCAGTTCTCTGTCGCCTCTAGCCACCTCTGATCCTTCATCTGGCAGTGAACTCCTACTAGTCTCA
This sequence comes from Rickettsiales bacterium, assembly GCA_031287725.1. Taxonomy (GTDB): domain Bacteria; phylum Pseudomonadota; class Alphaproteobacteria; order Rickettsiales; family UBA1997; genus CALXRO01. The sequence goes on along the minus strand of JAITSP010000052.1, from coordinate 5,789 downwards.
CTAACATATTCTGACAACAGCCCGTAGTATTTTCTCACACTGTGTACCCTGGCCTTGGCAAAATCCGAAAACGCTAATTTGCCTTTGATTTTTCCCTCTAGGAGGTCTATCCATCCAAGAAGCTGAGTCCCCTCAAGGGAGTGGGAAAATTTGATGTAAATATACGAATTCAGTATCTCCACCATGTGCAGCATAAGTGTATCGACTATGCCGTTAGTTCCGATAACTTTACCGCCGCTAATTTTATCCACCAGAAAGATAGCAGCGGTTAAAAACTTATCAATGATATGATTCTCCAGGTCTGACTCTGGCTCAAAATTACCTAAAACATCCCAAATTTCTTCCCCGTCTACGTTCCTTTCGTCGCTAACACTATCGAACCTCACCATCCTAATCAGAGATCTGATATAGCTATATCCGTCTAGGATAGAGTTCACCAGATCCTCCAGAGAATGCTCATAGATTACCCATCCGATCATGTAAGTAACATTTGCGGTCTCATCGACAATCTTTTTAATTATTTTGCGCAGGATGCTACCACGTATTATTTCCTTGCCCCCATCCATGGCGGAGAAAAATCTGCGTGGCCAGAATCTCATATCCAATGGCCCCTCTAGTAGCTGTAGCTCCAGGTTTCTGACTAATGCTCTGGAAGAGCCATTGGTGTGGCTTTCACCTAATTCACTCCAAGAATCACTATACCTTAGTTCCAGCAGAAGGAATCTAAAGCTAGATATGATATTTCTCAGCCAGTCAAAATTGTTCGAATTTGGAGTGGTCAGAGACAGAATTCTACAAACCCAGGAAAAGTTACGACTGCCAGCCGCCTTACAGCCAGCTATCACAGATAGGATCGAAAGGGCAATCGGTCTAGCGACCACCATAGCCTCAAAGGATGAGGAGGATCCAAACCTGGAACTCTGGCCTTTGATCAGCGCCACAATGTGGCGGGCTATATTATCTTCGCTAAACTGGAGGAAAACTAGCGTTCCAGGGGTGTTTGGTCCATCCTTCATCGTCAGCAGTCCTAGCTCATTTTTCTCCAGAGCCAGGCGTGCCAGCTGGCTAGCCCCGGCCAGCCATTCTGGCTCGGGCTTATTTGGCTCCAGCTCTAGACGGCGATATAGACTGTATAATCTGAATAGCCTCTCGCAGGATTCCCATAGAACAGCAAATCTACCTAGATCCATGGTAAGCATCACATTTAGATTAGCCATGGCACTTTCTTCCCTATGGTAGAAGCTTTCCAGCAGGGGATCTAGCTGTGTAACTTCCCCCATCTGCTCTTCAGTAATTCCATGGATACTTGGATTGAGGGAGCCTACGAAGCTTTCCAGGGTTAATAGCGACCAATAGTCGGCAGTGTCAGGTCCTATGAGCCCTCCGGCCAGAGCGTGCTTAGTTAGAGAGATAGTGAAGGCAATTAGTTTTGCGAGCTTCTTGCGGCACAGCGGAACATCAATATTTCTGTCTCCGGAGGAGTCCAGAGAAACTTCGGAGGACCCTATCTTGTCACCATCCCCCCGGCTATCCCCACCAGACCATACAATATCATCAAGCACGGGTGACTTTAAAACAATCGAAGTGAGATTAGATTTTACCATACTGTCAACTATGAAAATGATATGCTTCCCCAGAGAGTCCAGTATAGCGCTATAGTTAGCACCATCATACCTCCTACAGAACCCGAGAACATAGGCCATATCCCTACAGGTGGCAAATGACAGAGCCGCCCTTTCGTTCAGCAGGCGGATAAAGAGATAGGCAAAATGTCCAACCACCACGCTCAATATGGGACCGACCTCTGATGAGGAATCCAAATTACTCAGTAGAGTTCTAAGCCAGGAGCTAGACAGAATACCCCCATCCTCCTGGTAGCTTGGATCCATCTCCAGCCTAGCCAATATTACTCCGAAGGCGTGGACTAGCCCTAGCATTGAGTGGATAAACACGGTTTGCTCCGCCAAAGACGGCTGGCTTCTATTCTGCTTTCCACGGCTAATGGCATTGAGAAGCAGCGGTCCAATGACCTTAAAATTTAATTCCCCCTCCTTCGTTCCCTCCGGAGACCCATCCTTTTCCTCAGATTTTTTTACCTTCTCTCCTATCTGTATCTCACTCATCAGACCATCCAACGCATTACTCATAACTTCGAGTGCGCTAATCTCTGGCGTTATTGGGCCAGAGGATTTTCCACTCAAATTTCCCCTATTTTTGTGGAGCAATCGTTTTGAAATTTCTAACACCCTCTCTAGCCACCCATACAATCGCTCCCCCACAGGGGTACACAGATCGTGCTGCAATGGACTAATATCTTTAATGTGCCCTAGAGCCCTAAAAAAATTCGAACTAAAAAAATTCGGATCTATCTCTCCAGCCGGGTGGCCCCCCCTAGTTCTAAGGTAAAAACCCGGATCCACACCTGTAACCAGGTGGGCCCACCTAGTTCCAAAGTTACTGCGGACAAAATCGTCGAGAGACAGGACCATGGCCACAGCGGCCAGGTGCAGACACGTGCGCAGATGGATTCCCTGGTTCGGTAGACTGTTGGTTATGCTAGTGGCAGTAAAAAAGAGCCACGAAACCATTTCCTGCAGATTTTTGAGATTGCTCAAATTTATCCTCGAGGACATGAGTATTCCCATGTTGGCGACAATTCCATGGCCGACATGGCGACGTTCGCCAGCATTCTCACCAAGCAACTCCAGCGCCTCACCGATCCCACAGAACAGCACCATCATTAGATAGGCTAGTTCGTCTATATTTTCGCTGTAATCCGGCCGAGGATCTACATAGCTCCCCATGTTTGCAACGATAGCACCTATAAACAGTCGAATTCTTTCTCCAATGCTGTCTCCAGACATACAATCCAAAGAAGAAGTGGATGGCCAGCTATTCATCAGAGAAGGTGTCACGAGGAGGTTTTCTTTGACATTTCTAGTGTATTTCTTTATTTTTATCATGTCGCTAGCAAAATCCTCCCGGTAGTATTCGATTCCTCCGCCGACAATGGAGACTAGCTGCATAAATATCCTAGTCACAAGCCGAGGCATAGTGTTTCTGTACTCTCTGGTAAAAGATAGGTACAGAAGGAACATATCCATGGTATTCCTATGGAGAAAATTAAGGATATTTTTGCTGGCCGTTGAGTCAGGAACGGAGACGGGATCGTGGTTTAAAAGTATATTAGTAATGGGAACAAAGCTATCGGCGGAACTCAAAGTGAAACTACTGTCTAGACTGGAACTAGAGCTGGAGCTAGAACTGGAGCTAGAACTAGAACTGGAACTAGAGCTAGAACTAGAACTGGAGCTAGAGCTATAGCTAGAACTGGAGATAGAACTGGGACTAGAACTGGAACTGGAGATAGAACTGGAACTAGAACTGGAGATAGAACTAGAGATAGAAATTAAGTTAGAACTGGGACTCTGAACCGAGCCAAAATTAAAAATAAGACTGATAATGGGTTGTGGAATAAAACTATAGCTTAGACTATAGCTGGAAGCAAAGCTAGAGTTGTTTTTCAAAGCTAAAAATAGCTCCCGATTTGGGTTGTTCTCTGACAATAGGCTCTTGCTAATGCTACCCGGATTCGGCAGCATATCGCCAATGGATAGCAATATTTCGACAGCACGGGCTAAATTTTCGAACAGAAAATCCAACCTTTCCATAGCGGGTAGGCTGTTCTGAAGCATATTGGCTAGAGAAAACATGAGCATGAGACGAAGCTGCCGAAAGGTCCAGAAGTTAAAGGATCCAATGCTAGGGCCTTTTTCGATGTCTAGCAGCATATAGTGCACCATGACAAGCACGGTTCTAGTCAACCTAACTAGGTCTTCAGCATCTTTCTTGGTATTTTCCAATCCATTTTTGCCGCTAATGTTTAAAAATTTACCTAGTTCAGCAGCGAGCTTCAGCAACGCACTGTTCAACGGTAGCGAGATCTCTGGCACTGGGGGCAGCCCGAAAGGCAAAGTAGCGGCACCAACGGCACCAGCCGTTTTGGAACCCTCTAGGGCTAGCCCAGAGCTACCATAGTTAGCCATAAGCTGTGCACTGGGTACCCAGGCCAGAGGCGGAAACAAATCGGAAATCCCACCAACCTTAGAAAAAAAGCTATACATGACGCCTAATTCCAGGCATTCCCAGTAGATAGACCTGGCCCATATGAACTGACCGTGCTCAAGAATGTACCTCATGACTCCCAGGGCAATGCGAATTACTCCGCATGTGCCAGTGTCGCTAGAGAGGTTGTTTTTCTCCTCGGTGGAGGTGGTGATGTATCTGCCGGCACCTATACCGCTCCCAGAAGCCACTGGCAAAGAATGGGAGGAGGAAGTGGCCGTAGATAGAGAAACCTGGGAAGGGGTATTATCCGTAGCCAGATAGTTGATTTGCCCCAGTATTACGCTCAGTATAGGCCCTAGAGACAGCGCATCCATTCTATAGCTCTCAGGCCGTGTCAGTTTTAGAATGGTGTTACTGTAGAACTCTACAATTCGGCTGGCTAGCCTGGCGATGATAAGGTCAGGAATCACCATACTCCTTCTCCCTATCCCCACCTTTAGGATGGCAAAAAGTCGCCGAATGGCCGCTTTTTTAAAAGTGGTGCTGTGTGCTCCATTCCCTAGACCGGGATAGAAGCCGTTCCTATTCCTGTTGCCGGATGCCCTGGAGACTCCGGAAAAGCCCATAGCCATAGACACGACTAGAGCCAGAGCTAGTCTAGAGTAATTCCTAAAACTTCTGCCATTTAGATATCTCATATGCATAGCACTCTATGATGTTAAATTTAAAAAATTTCACAGGTTATTCCACATTCTACTTACCACTTTTTCTAAAAAACCCCCTAGGAACAAACATCGATGCTCCCGGATTTAGTGGCCTAGAATTAACACTATTAGTACTGGGTCCACCCCTCGGATGAAGCTGGGACGCACTCGAATCTCTGCAGGTTATCGGCGGCTCGACTCCAGTGAGTGGTGGATCCACAAACCTGGCCACCCCCGCACGAGGATCTCCTGTGTTTAGAACCTGTTCCTCGGCTTCCTCATACTCCACAACAGCGCCAGGGCCGCCATAGATACCACCGGCGGGATTGTACGAAGCCACATCCTGGCCCTGGACACCTCCTCCGTAGTTCGTTATCGTAATCATTTGGCCAGCCGGCAGCCCCCCGAAGCTGTAGACCTGTGTATAGCCAGGTCCGGCGTTGAATGGTGGGCTACCTAGCACAAACAGCTGCTGTTGCAGTGGCACTACATTAAACTGCTGTTGCAGTGGCACTACATTAAACTGCTGTTGCGATGGCACTACCTGTTGCGATGGCACTACATTAAACTGCTGTTGCGATGGCACTACATTAAGCACCACGGTGTTACCATAGTAGTTGCTGTTGCCTGCAACCGGGGGCGGCGGCGCCATGGGTGGGGCAGGCACCGTCTCCTGCCCACCATTCTGTGGTGTATGACCAGAAGGGTCCAGGAGTGGTGAGTAAGAGGTTCCCTGGCGTCCATCCGTCCCAGAGTGGCCGCTGGAAACGACATTTGTTCCTGAACTCCCTGGCGAATTTCCTGGTTCTTTCCTTTTCTCGGAGAGGTCCTCTCGCTCGTCCTCCGTCGCCGAGTCAGATAATGACGACAAACTCAAGGACCCTAGACTCGAACTCCGGAAGGAAGTGCTTGAGCTCAGGGAACTCATGTCATCGTACTCTCCATCCTCTTCATCCTCCTTCTCCTTCTCCGTCTCCTTCTCCGTCTCCTTCTCCGTCTCCGTCTCCTTCTCCGTCG
>JAITSP010000073.1 GCA_031287725.1 Rickettsiales bacterium | reverse complement strand
CCTCTGTCAGAAGCCTATTCCATTCCTCTTCGTTGATTATCTCTAGGCCTAGCTCCTGGGCTCTCTCCAGTGGTCGTCGTGGTGTCCATGGCTACTGTGACCAGTGGGGTCGCGGTGGCCGGAGTGGTAATTCCTCTCGCCTCCTAGGAACCTGGGGAATCTAAAAAATTAGAGTTGATTTATGTAAAAATTTTTCTACAGTTGGCTCCAACTGTTATACAATTAAAATGGTTTAGTGAATGTCTAGCGAAGTCAGAGACAATCTTGTGCCAATAGTCATCGAACAGACTCCCCGAGGTGAGAGGTCGTTCGATATATTTTCCCGACTCCTAAAAGAGAGGATTATTTTTCTCAGTGATGAGGTGAATGATGCCACAAGTTCCCTTGTGATAGCCCAGCTGTTGTTTTTGGAATCTGATAACCCGGAGAGGGATATATTTATGTATATAAATTCACCCGGAGGGGTGGTGACGTCGGGTCTGGCCATCTATGACACTATGCAGTACATAAGGGCCAACGTGTCAACCATCTGCATGGGCCAGGCCTGCTCCATGGCCTCTCTACTGCTCCAGGCTGGGGAGAAGGGTAAAAGGTATGTGCTGCCCCACTCTAGGATCATGATCCATCAGCCATCTGGCGGCTACAGTGGCCAGGCGACGGACATAGAAATCCATACGAAGGAGATTTTGAAAATAAAGAGGCTGGTGAATGAAATATATGTCAAGCACACAGGGCAAAAGTTGTCGGTCGTCGAGAGAAACATGGAGAGAGACAATTTTATGACGGCGGAGGAGGCACTAAAATTTGGCCTGGTGGATAGGATCATCTCTAGCAGGGCTGAAATCAAGCCGGCCGGCGAGGAGCCACCCGAAGGGAAATAGTTGTTTTCCCTGGGAAATGTAATTTTATAGTGGCTAGAGAAAGCGGAGAGGAAAACATGTTCTATGTTAGAAAGGTTCTGGAGGTTAGTGCCAGTCATAGGGTTAGGCTGGCCTCCAATGGCGCCTGCGAGGATCTCCATGGGCACAACTGGACTATCACCGTCCACTGCCGGAGTGAGAACCTCGGAGAAAACGGCATGGTGGTGGACTTCGATGACATAGAGAGAATAGTCAGGATGGGTTTGGACCATAGAGATCTTAATGAATCTCTGGGGTTTAATCCGACGGCTGAGAATATAGCCAGATGGGTGGTGGAGAGGGTACCCCACTGCTACAGAGCTACAGTCCAGGAAACTAGAGATAATGAGGCTAGCTATGAGCTATGACCGAACATTTCCGTCCCCAGATGGACCTCGATAAAATTGAGAGAGCTTTCGGACTGCTGATCGAGGGCATCGGTGATGATCCTGCCAGAGCTGGCCTGGTCGAGACGCCGAGAAGAGCGGCTCGAGGGTTGGCAGCTCTGCTGGAGGGCTATGGCCAGGATCCCAGAGGTTTCTATAGAACATTCCAGAGTAGCAGCAGTGGCCTTGTGCTGGTGAACGACATAGAGTTTGCCTCTGTCTGTGAACATCACATTATGCCCTTCTATGGTGTAATCAGCATAGGCTATACCCCTAGTGGCAGGGTTCTGGGACTAAGTAAATTCTCTAGAATTGTTGACTGCTTTTCAAAGAGGCTGCAGATCCAGGAGAATCTAGTCAGAGACATAGGTAACTCGATAGTTGAGAATCTAAGGCCAAGAGATCTATTTGTTGTGGCCCAGGCCAGACATCTCTGCATGAGTTGTCGGGGAGTTAGTAGAAGAAGAGCGACTGTGGCCACTCTCTTCACCTATGGGAAATATGAAAATACTGCCGAGGCAGACCTGCTGAGGTTGGCCAGTGGAGGACCGCACATCTCCTGAGATGGTCTGGTGTGACAGATCTGGTAAATGAGATGACTCGAAATATTGCTTGAAATATTAATTTATGCCGCTAGACTGTGGGCAGTCATATGTTATACAAACTAATATCCCCTATGGAGGTTCTATGAAGTATGTGAACATCTATTCTAGCTCCCAGACGGCTTCCTTCGATGGCGGCCTCAGGGATTATCTGCAGCTCCTGTATAAAAATATGGGAATAGCCCTACTAACTAGTGGCCTGGCTGCCTTTGTGGTTAGTAGCAGTCCACTTCTGCTACGCATGCTCTTTAGCAATGGACTGGTGGCGATGGTGGTCGCGCTGGCACCGTTGATCTTTGCCGTGACCAGTGGCCTCGGCAAGCTGTCGCCGTCTGTTTCGGCGGAAAAGATGAGGACTAACCTGTTTATATATTCTGTCCTGCTAGGAATTTCACTGTCGAGCATTTTTGTGGTCTACACGGCCCAGAGTGTGGCGCTGGCCTTCCTGACGACAGCCCTCAGCTTTGCTGCGATGAGCCTCTATGGCTATAGGACGAAGAGAGATCTGAGTGGACTGACGTCTTTTCTATACATGGGGTTGCTAGGAATTATCATTGCTAGCATCGTCAACCTATTTCTGAGAAGTAGCATGGTTGAATTTTTTCTATCCTGCGCGGGAGTTCTGCTCTTTGTCCTACTCACAGCCTACGATGTGCAGAAGCTCAGAAGTATCTACAACGAGCATGCGGGAGCTGGTCCCGAGTTGATAGACAAACTGGCGGTGAGAGGGGCACTGGAGCTCTATCTAGACTTCGTGAATCTGTTCCTCTACCTACTGAGATTTTTTGCCAAGAGAAGAGAGGACTAGGCTGTAGCTCTGGATACAGCATACGGCTATGGTTGGAGGAGAAGGGACTACTAGGAACTAGAAAATGAACTAGGAATAGTGGAGAGGGGTCCCAGAGGTTTACCGGTCTAGGGGGTGCTCGGATGGGCACCGGGTTGTTAAATTTATAGGAAGGTGAGTGAAGGGGTGTAGCTACGTTCTTGTGATTTTTATGCTTCTCCCACTCCCTCCGGCCCTAGCCGGAGGGAGTGGGAGCGCCAGTGCCCTGGCCTCAGCCAAAGTCAGCCCAGAGGGGACTGGAGCTCGGCAGGAGTCCTGCGAAGCCGTGGGCTGTGGATTTCGGGAGAGGAACCCGGCTGGAGTGGCGGAGGTGGTGGAGTCGGCGCTGCCAGCGGTGGTAACGCTGAGGGTGCTTAGGCTGCGGCAGAACTATGGCCAGGATTCTCTGATCTACCGGGACCAGCCAGAGGAAACGAGGATGGGTTCGGGATTTTTTATCGATGGCGACGGCTTCATCCTAACCAACAGCCATATAGTGGAACAGGCCGATGGAATAATCGTAAAGTCCGGTGACAGAGAGATGCAGGCTGAGCTGGTGGGGCAGGACCACTTTCTGGACATAGCGGTTCTCAGGGTAAATCTAAACGGCAGAAAGGTAAAATTTCTGGACCTAGGGCCCGACATTCCCACTAGGATTGGCGACCCCCTGGTGGTCATTGGCAATCCCCATGGGCTAGGCCTGGCTGTGTCCCAGGGAATTGTATCTGCTCTCAGCAGAATGGTTCCGGGCAGTGACTTTAGCTACAACTACATGCAGGTGGACACTGTTCTAAGGCCAGGTAATTCGGGAGGGCCGGTGCTCAACGCTAGAGGCGAGGTTGTGGGTCTGAGTGCCTTCGTTAGGTCTGATTCGGCCGATGGGTCCAGCGTCAGCTTTGTTCTGCCCATGGATAGCCATGTGGTCAGTGTCGTAGAGCGGCTGAAAAAATTTGGCTACAGTCAAAATGGCTACATTGGCATTTCAGGCCTCACTCTGGACTATAGGTACGCTGACTACATGAGGGTTCTGAATTTCAAGAGGAAGACAGGGGTGCTGGTGACCTATCTGGATAAAAATGGGTCGGCTGCCAGAGGTGGCATAATGCTAAATGACATCATAGTTTCCTACGATGGGAATAGGGTGGATGACCTGAATGGCCTGGTGAACATGATCACAAGTACCGCCATTGGCTCTAGGGTAGAACTCCTGGTCTTCAGAGGCGGTAAATATCTCAGACCCAGAGTCCAGGTGGAGGAGGATCCCCGGGAAACAAGGGATGGAGCGCTGGAGCGGCTGATGAAGGGCAATTCGATTGAAATATTCGACATGTTTTTGAGTCAGCTCTGTGAGGAGCTGGTGGAAAAATATGAGCTCTATGCCAAACAAAGTGGAATGTATGTTCTAGACGTGAAAAAGGGGGGCTGGGCGGACACAAATGGGATAGAGAGAGGAGATATACTCTTGACAGTGAACCAGACTCAGATAAAAACCAAAAAAGATCTACTACAGTTTTTTGACAACATGAGGCTAAATGGCCAGAGGGAATTTATTATGCTCTTCAAGAGACATGGACTCAGAGAGAGTCTGCTAGTCAAAGCCACTATGAATCTAATTGACCACTAGGAGCCGTGACCGACAGTCCCTATAGAGTTTTGTCGAGAAAATACAGGCCCCAGACCTTCGGTGAAATAGTTGGCCAGGATAATCTGGTGAGAACCCTGAAAAATGCCATAGGAAGGAATAGGGTGCATCATGCCTTTATTCTGGCGGGCATCAGAGGTGTGGGAAAGACTACAACGGCCAGAATCATGGCGAAATCACTAAATTGCACTGGCCGGGACCTGGAAAAAACGGAAAATCCGGATCCATGCCTAGACTGCGAACAGTGCAGGTCCATTGCCCTCGGGAACAACCAGGATGTCGTCGAATTTGATGCCGCCAGCCATACCGGAGTCAGCGACATAAGGGAAATAATGGATAATGTGAACTATGCACCGATCTCCTCCAACTATAAGGTGTACATCATTGATGAAATTCACATGCTCTCTAACAGCGCCTTCAATGCTCTCCTTAAGACACTGGAGGAACCGCCGGAGTATGTAAAATTCATATTTGCAACAACTGAAATCAGAAAGGTGCCGGCTACGGTGCTGTCGAGATGCATAAGATTCGATCTGCCCAGAGTTCCGAACGAGCTGCTGGCGAACAACCTGGTGAGCATCTCCCAGAAGGAGGGCTATAGACTGGACGGGACGGCGGCTTCGCTGCTGGCCTATGCGGCCGAAGGGTCCGTCAGAGACTCGCTCTCTCTCCTGGACCGGGTCATATCCTTCAACAATTTTGGAAAGACAATAGAGGAAAATGTTGTGCTGGAGGTTCTCGGTCTCACTGGCGGGAGGTATGTCTACGATCTCTTCCAGCCGCTGCTGCGGGCCGATCCCAGAGGAACCCTGCAGAAGTTTGATGAGGTCTATCCGCTGATCTCGAGTGCGGAGAATTTTGTAGGAGATCTTCTCACCGTAGCCCATGGGCTCCTGATGAGAAAAAGTGACATAGAGCAGAAGAATCTTTCAACCTTCCAGAGGCAGTGGTTCGAAGAGAATGCGGGAAAATCCACCATGGCCGGGCTGTTTCGACTATGGCAGTTTCTGCTGAGGGCTGCATCGGAGGTAAACTACAGCGGTAACCACAGAAATTTCCTAGAGGTTCTACTGTTGAAGATATGCTATGGCATAAATATTCCGGAAATCAGCGATCTTATAAAGAAATTGCAAAATAACAATGGCACTCTAGAATCTTCCCAGACAAGATTGGCTAACAAGGTTCTAGACACTTTTAGTGGTTCGAGGATCATCTAGGCACTATGACAGACAGTAATAATAAGGATGATGACCCCGTCGTTGTGGAGGAAGACCCGATCGTAGACGTTAGCGACGGGTCGGGGACTTCTGGTGTAGGTGAAAGCAAGGGGGGTGGTGGCAGCAAGTACATAACCATCGGAGTTTCGGTGGTTGCTGCTATTTTCATATATATATTTTTCTTCTCCTCGGATAAGAGCGACAAGGATGCTGTTGACACCAGAGCCATTGTCAAGGACACAGACGTTGGCAGCCGGATGAACACCGCGGTCACCGTGGACAACATAGACAACCTGGCTGACATTGGCTACAGAGGCGATGTCTACGTGGATGATAAAAATAAGGGTCTCCTGGAGTTGCCGGAGCTCCCCCAGCTGCCAGATAACATTGTGGCGAACATAGAGGAGGAGCTTAAGGATATTAAGAGGACGGAGGCGGCAAAGGAGGGTGTTTTCACTAAGGAAGAGGTTGATCAGATGATCAGCAACAGACTGAAGAGTTTCGAAGACGAGATGAAGAAGGCCAAGGGCGAAAGTGAAAAATTGGCCAAGGAGCTAGAGAGAAAAAAGGAGGAGGAGTAGGAAAACAAAAAGAAGAAGTCTAAGGTGCCGATGTTTGGCGGCGACTCTAGCAAAGAGGACGTGTCGCCTGACGCTACAGCTGACAGCATGCTGATCAGTATGCAGGAGGAGGAAAAGAAGAAGCAGGAGGAGGAGGAGCGTCAACTGCAGATTGCCCAGAAACGCAGAATTATGGAGGAGCGCAAGGGGTCACCGATGTTCAAAATGCAGGGCGGTGGCGGTGGCAAGGGCACTGACGCCGAGTTGGATAGCATAATCATAGCCGACAGGGATAACCTGAGCACCGTGGAGGAGACAAAAATAGAGGTCTCCACCTCGAAGAATTCCGATCTCTCGAGGACTGTGCTGCAGGGGAAGATAATACACGCCATTCTGGAGACAGCGATAGACACTGACATAAAAAGTCCTGTGAGAGCTCTGGTGTCGAGGAATGTCTATTCCGAATCCGGCAAAAACATAGTTATTCCGAAGGGTTCTAAACTCATTGGCAGTTTTCAGGCCATGAAAAATAATAATCTGTCAAGGTTGGAGATTGTCTGGAACAGAATCATAAGGGTGGATGGACTGAGCATAGGTCTTAGCGCGAATACGGCCGACAGGCTCGGTCGCGGCGGTGTTGATGGAGAATTGGACAGTAAATATGTGGAAACGATGAAAAATGTGTTTCTATCGAGCATGATATCCATAGCTAGCGCCGTCCTGGTGGAAAAGGTTACAAATAGTGCTGGAACCACCACCAGCACAAATGCTCTCACCGGAACGACAACCACCGGGAAGGCTTCGGACTATGCGATAATAGACGCGACAAAGGCGATCACGGGCGAAATGCAGACCATGGTCGATAACCTAAAGGTTGAAACGCCAACCATAAGAATAGCCCAGGGAACCAGAATAAATGTTGTGGTGAACCAGGATCTCGTATTACCAATTTTTAAGAAGCAATGACATGAGAAGTTTTGAAGCACTGGATGTGTATCTAAAGCCAATAACGGCTCTACTGAATAGTGATGGCGTTAATGAAATCTCCGTAAACGAGCCCAACGAGGCCTGGGTTGAGAAGAAAGGAGATATGTTTAAAGTCAATCTGCCCGGCTACGACAGTAAACATTTGAAATCTTTGGCCAGACTGATTGCCGAATCTACGGACCAGAGGATCAGCGAGGAGATGCCGCTACTGTCGGCCACGCTGCCGGCGGGCTACAGAATTCAGGTTGTCTTTCCCCCGGCCTGTGAAAACCACACAGTGATAATGTCCATAAGAAAGAAATCCAGCCTGGCCTGGACACTGGAGGACTATGACAAAATGAAGACCTTCGACACCACATCGACCAGTGCCGTGGTAGACGACAGTGATAAAATTCTGTCGAAACTCCTAGAGGCCAACAGGATAAAGGATTTTCTCTACCAGGCCATACTTAGTAAGAAAAACATAATAATAAGCGGTGGAACCTCCACCGGTAAGACCACCTTCACAAATGCCTGTCTGAGAGCCATTCCCAAGGTTGAACGGCTGATCAGCGTGGAGGACGCACGGGAGATAGATCTGGAAAATCATCCTAACAGGGTCCATCTGCTGGCCTCCAAGGGAGGGCAGGGTAGGGCCAATGTCTCCACCCAGGAGTTAATAGAGGCCTGTCTGCGTCTAAGGCCAGACAGGATAATAGTCGGAGAGCTTAGAGGCTCCGAAGCCTTTTCCTTTCTAAGGGCCATTAACACAGGTCACCCCGGTTCAATATCCACGCTCCACGCGGATACTCCGGACATGGCACTCCAGCAGCTTAAACTTATGGTTATGCAGGCCGGTCTCGGCATGCCACCGGATGACATAATATCCTACATAAAAAATGTGGTTGACATAGTTGTCCAGCTCAAAAGAGGCGAGAAGGGAAGAAGATTTGTCTCGGAAATATATTTCAGAGGTAAACAGCCGAGCGACAAAAAGCCAGGGCAGGAGGAAGACGGGGGCAGGCAATCGGGTGACAAAAAGCCAGAGCAGGAGGAAGAGACTGCCTCCTAGGTGTTGGTACCTCTTGACCTCCCTGAGGCTGGTGCCGGAAGATTTATTACAAATTAGATTTCTCTAGCACTCGTCTAGTTTCTTCCCAGGGAGAGGTCTAAAAAATTCTTCCCCACGGGGTCTTTACATTAGAATTGCATGTGCTATCATCCCCGGAAGTTTATTTTCAAAAATAGGAAAAATGCCAAAAGATGATGTCTATGGTCTTTTTGGAGATGGTGAGAACCCCGTCCGATCCATCGAGGTGAGATTAGTGGATCCCGATCCCGGACTTATAAAGTCTTCTCGGAGGGTTCGGGCGATGGGCCCTAGGCACCCAGACTACTATTTTTTTCGCTCAATACCCTGCGAACTTCTAATCACGAGAGAGGATAATCTCGCCGCAGTGAAGTCTGGGCAATACGAGGGCGAAGTTGTGACCCTTGACTCGCTATATGTCGCTAATGATCCAGAAGGGTGTATTAGGGTTGGTGATGGAGATGGGCTGTTCCTCTATGAAGGTGACGTAGCGAATGGCGAGATGTCAGGGTTTGCAAAGATAACTAGAAAAATTCCTAAATCCCTGGGAGATGGTGATGACGAGCATGAGAATTGTGGGCGGACCGTCATATTTGAGGGAGAAGTGAGCCATGGACTCCTCCACGGCTATGGGAAACGAATAATTAGTGATCTCAGTGATTGCTATGTGCGGGAAGGATATTTTGCTAAGGGTGCGGCCGTGAATACGCTTTTACAGAAGCCAGGATCAACATATCCTCCGGAGCTCACTAGCTGTGACAAAGAGAAAGGTCTCATGATCCGAAGAGTCCTATCAGGAGATCCGGCCCGGAATTGGAACCATCAAATAGTTTTCTCGGCGGAGGGAAATGTAGAGGGAGTTAGGCCACTGAGTGAATGGAGGCGGCAATGTCAAAAAGATACTACTGGTGAGAAATTGATAAAAAGCTTAGTTATCTACTATCTCTACGGAGATGATGAGACTACTCTAGAGAGGGCTATAGAGATAAACTACGTTGGCATTGTTTTAGCCCTAGATGGTAATGGTCTAGAGAATCTGGAGGATCTTTTAACAATGGGATTTCTGAGGGATATCTCAGAAGACAAAGGTATCGAAGGTGCTAGACCATTAGTAACTTTTGAGGCCTATAGGGAGTGCCTGACCAAAGTTGTGGCGCAGAATTTTAAGATTCGCTTTGAGAGTGGGGATGCTACCGGTGTTAATTCTGGTCAATATGAGCTATATCTGGTGATGCTGCTCGCCAATATGGAAAGTATCGACGAGCTCAGGAGAATTAGGTTTTCTTCTGAATATTTCAATCCCAAGGATCTCAAAAATGTGACATCCTTTTTGGAATCAATTATAATGGACGAGCAGAGCGTGCTCGCCACCACAGAGAACTATGTCTCTGTATATGTGTCGCCAGGGGGACATGCCGCGGCCGTTATTCTGGATCTAGAGGAAATGAGGAAAATTGTGAGGGATGCGGGGTGGAACGCTCTGAATGGAACAGACACTACTCTTTTCTACATCTATGATAGCGGCGCGATCTTTGGCAGTCGGTACTATGGCGGTAAATATGAAAAAGTCCTGGATGTAATTATGAAAAAAGGCCTAAGAATAAACATGAATGTTCAAGAGCTAGGCTCCTGCTGGTTCTACGCACTGGCGGCGCAGGTGACGGCGATGAAAAATCCCCATCTGGTGGCCAACCTAAAATCAGGAGGCATCAAACTCCACAGCCTTTCCAAGGATGGTGGGCTACCCGAACCCAGCGAGGGGATGGGGGGACAGCCAGAAGATCTAGGCGATATTTTAAATGGTTTCGTGGCAGAGACTCTGCTTACCCTCCATAGAATTGCAGATGCGGCTGGCGTGAATCTACCTAGACGCCGACTCCTAGTGGGACATGTGGTTGACCATGTTTTTTTACAGACGATAAAAGTCTACTTCGACAATGAAGTCCTAGCCGAGTTCCTTGGGTATAGAATTAGAATCGTGTTCGGTGTTTTTGAGGCGAAATTCCATAGGTTTTCACAGTGCTATAGAAAAATTCTCACCGAGAAACATTTTGAAAAATTCAAGATAGAAGCCGAGAAGAAGGACGAAGATTTGAAACAATCAGATATTTCAAACGAAGAAGCCAAAAATGATAGAAAACTTGTGAATTTTCTGGAAAAGTTCAGAATCCTTGAGGAGAGATGCGATCGTCTAGAGGAAGATCTAGCGTCGGAATTGACATCGTCATTCAGTGCCAGGAATGGAGGAAATGCTGTCTGCTACTATGAACATAGAGACAGGAATGATGGAAACATCGATAGATCCCTAAAAGTAGACTATGGCAAACTGAATAGGCTTTGCAGCGAGCACAAAATAGGATCTTTCTCTGATCTACTAGAGGAAATACTACTGGGGGAAAACGCTATAGAGGATGTGACCGGAGGTACCAGCGAAAAGCTAGAGACCCCAGATGAGGTTACATTTTATCTGTCATCCTGCCTCGAAGATCTTTTTATAAAAAATTGGGCCGGAGGAGGTCTAGAGCCAGAGAAAAGGACCTGGCTAGAGAACAATCTGAGGGTTCTTGTGGCTCTAGTGAATGAGCCGGAGCCATACCACATGGGAAAAATAAATGATATCATATTTCTGGAGGGTAACGAACAACTTTCCCACAGTGGCTCCAATGTAGATCCC
>JAITSP010000056.1 GCA_031287725.1 Rickettsiales bacterium | reverse complement strand
CTCTATGCCGAAGGAGTTTTGGATCTATAGCGGGAGTGAAGGAGATCTGGATATAATGATCAGAGCCGAGGCAAAGAAGCAGTTGCTAGAGGAAAAGAAAAAAATTGGGGAGGGGAATGCTGTCCTGACGGATGATGAAATTGAAACTAAAATTGGAGAAATAGGGGTAAATATGAAGAGAAAACTTGTTCCCTATAAGACCAAAAGAAAAGAGGAGGTGAAAGGAGTGAGGGCGGCATTAGAAGAAAAGAAGGCTGAGGAACTGAAAGCCTTAGAGGAATTGGAGCTAGCCCAGAATAAAAAAGTTTATGAAGCAAATAGTGCATGTTTCAGGATTGAGGATGAGAGTGACAATTGCTACGAAGAGTTAGTGAAAAAGAGAAAGGAGATGGAGGGTTTAGGTACTGGAAACGCCAAAGAGCTGATGAAACTTGAGATCCAGAGGCTAGAGGATAGGCGTAGTAAAATTGACGAAAATATTGCAGCAGCCGGTGCGAAAATTACCGATGAGCAGTGCAAACTTGAAGTGATCCGGGAAAATATAAAACTAAAAAAGCGTGAAATACCAACAGCGAAAGTAGAGGATAAAGCACGCGCAGAATATGCTATACCCCATAACTGGAGAATGAAGGAGCTGAAGTCGGTGGCTGGTAAACTCTGGGATGCCAAGAAAGCCCAAAAAGACCTTCAACAGGGAGTAAATGAAGCAATTATAAAAATAGAGGCAGTGACTGATAGATTCAGGAAGGCCAAGGAAGTCCATAGAGACCTTCAGCAGAAAGTAAATAAAGAAATTGAATCAAGTGTAAACAAAATCTTTAGAGGCAGCGTGAAAAGTTCAGACTCTCCCACTCCGGAAAATCCAGTTAACAGCATAAACGCGCCAAATACACCAGCGGTGCCCGGCGGATTTCCAAGCTCCCCTGGAGGAGAATTCGCACGGGGGGGCTAGTGTAGAGCACCACTAGAGCAGATGGATTTTCCGGGGTTTTTCAGAGGACAGCTGTGGGGCATGTTCGGAAAAACCTCGGGATGTAGAAAATTTATTTCCCCCGAAGGGCAGGTGGAGGCCCGGAGGGGGTCCGGGTTGTCCATGGAATATGCTAGAAATTAAAATATTTCAAATAAAAAGTTGACATAAATTGACTTTTAACAAATAATAATTTATTGTACTCCCCATGTCACACAAAATAAGGGACTTTTATGCCAGAAACAGATAAAGGTAAAGGGGACGGTAAGACTAAACTGTCAAATCCGCAGATCTACAGGCGAAACAAAGACTCCGGTAAGTTAGAGGTGAAGGACGGGGTCAACGATGATGATATTAAACTTCTAGAGGAGGAGGGCCTGCTGGAAAATGATTTTAATCTGGATTTAGGTTATTTTTCTCCAGCCTTTATGGAGAAGAGGCTTGAGATTCTCCGGGAGAAATATAAAGATCTGACAGGCGAGCTGCCAAGAGTTTATGCCAACTGCGATGGTGGCATGGCACTGAAGGTGAATGAGGGACCCTGTCTAACGATATTGCGCGGAGAAGGTAAACACACTAAGCTATTTGTGACTAGACCAGGGGTTGACGGCAAAACAGAGATATACATAATGGATTCTAATAGCAATGACTACGACAAGGATATCGAAGCTGCCTACAATGACACCAACAAATACACCATAGTATACCCCGATACGGAGGTTTCTAGACAGGATAGGGAAAAGTACGACAAAAAAGAAGAAAAGATAGAGCAACTTCAATTGGATCCCAGTAAAAATCAAAAAGAGATTGAAAAAGAGATTAAATCAATGTTTCTTGAAACTGGTGACCCCCAAAGAAACTCTCTGGGCATTCAGAAAGATGTTTATCACTGTGCTTCCTACGCAGTCCACTTTGCCGACAGACTCTATAGGAAAATAAGAGAGGTAAAAAACAGTGACTCTAAAAAGAACATAATC
The DNA here is from genome assembly GCA_031287725.1 of Rickettsiales bacterium. Classification (GTDB taxonomy): domain Bacteria; phylum Pseudomonadota; class Alphaproteobacteria; order Rickettsiales; family UBA1997; genus CALXRO01. Next base: position 3,834 of record JAITSP010000056.1, on the reverse strand, counting down.
GATTGTTTCAATGAAGTCATGGCTGATATTGGGAAGGATATCTACGAGGCAAAAGTGGAGTTCAGAAAGAAGAATTTAATGGTGAACCGCAAGATGTTTTCTATGCCGAAGGAGTTTTGGATCTATAGCGGGAGTGAAGGAGCTCTGGATAGGATGATCACAGTCGAGAAAACAAAGCAGTTGGAAGAGGAAAATAAAAAAAGAATGGAGGCTGGTGATGCTGCCATGACGGATAAAGAAATTAAAGATAAAGTTAAAGAAATAGAGACAAATATGAAGAGAAAACTTGCTCCCTATAAGGCCAAAAGAGAAGATGAGGAGAAAATAAGAATGAAAGCGGGAGAGGAAAAGAGAGCCGAGGAACTGGAATTCTTGGAGAGATTGGGGAAGGCACGGTCTACAATAGCCGATGACGCGTACGTGGCATACTCGCTATTGGAGGAAGAGTTGGCTAAAAAGAAAGAGGAGATGGGAGATTCGGGTCCTGGAGAGAAGACAAATGAAATTGAGGCTCTAGAGCTTAGGACGAAGGCGGCTGAGGATATAACTAATCAGGAGTACGGAAGATTCGAAGAAATCCAGAATAGAAAGGCAAACTTAGCCAACACTGAGCTAGTGAGTGGAAAAATAAAGATTGAAGTACGCGCAGAATATGCTATAACCCATAACTGGAGGATGAAGGAACTGAAGTTAGTGGCTGATGAACTCAGGAAGGCCAAGGAAGTCCAGGAAATCACCGGACAGGTGCTAGCCGAAATAGTAGAGAAAGCAATCGAGCTAGCGAACAGCAAATCTCAGACCGATTTAGAAGAAGACTCCACAATGGCAGCCCTTAAGGGTGGTGTGAAAGGTCCAAAACCTTTCGATTCTGTCATCAACGCAAACGTGCCAACTACACCAGCGGTGCCTGACGGACCTCCAAGCTTCCCTAGAGGAGGATTCACACCGTGACAGCACTAGTGTAGAGCACCACTAGAGCAGATGGATTTTCCGGGGTTTTTCAGAGGACAGCTGTGGGGCATGTTCGGAAAAACCTCGGGATGTAAAAATTTATTTCCCCCGAAGGGCAGGTGGAGGCCCGGAGGGGGTCCGGGTTGTCCATGGAATATGCTAGAAATTAAAATATATCAAATAAAAAGTTGATATGTATTGACATTTAACAAATAATAATTTATTCTACTCCCCATGTCACACAAAATAAGGGACTTTTATGCCAGAAACAGATAAAGGTAAAGGGGACGGTAAGGCTAAACTGTCAAATCCGCAGATCTACGGGCGAAACAAAGACTCCGGTAAGTTAGAGGTGAAGGACGGGGTCAACGATGATGATATCGAACTTCTAAAGGAGGAGGGCCTGGTGGGAGAGAATTTTAATCTGGATTTAGGTTATTTTTCTCCAGCCTTTATGGAAAAGAGGCTTGAGATTCTCCGGGAGAAATATAGAGATCTGACAGCCGAACTGCCAATAGTTTATGCCGACTGTGATGACAAAAAGGCACTGAAGGTGAGTAACAAAGCAGGTCTAACGATATTGCGTGGAACAGGTACACACACTAAGCTATTTGTGACCAGACCTGGGGGAGCTAACGGCAAAACAGAGATATACATAATGGATTCTAATACCAATAGCTACGACAAACTAATCGAAGAGGCCTACGGGGACACAACCAAATACACCATAATATACCCTGATACGGAGGTTTCTAGACAGAACAGGGAACTACATCGTCAATTGGAAGAGCCAAAAAGGCGAGCTAGTGCAGCTCTGAAGAGAGTATTCAACGAGGAGACATGGAAGGCCTTTTCTGAAATAGATGCTAAACTTGGCGCATCCCCAAGAAACTCTCTGGGCATTCAGAAAGATATCCATCACTGTGCTTCCTACGCAGTCCACTTTGCCGACAGACTCTACAAAAAAATAAAAGAGGTAAAAGAACAAAGTATCCCTGCAAGGGGTACAGTAGATTGTTTCAATGAAGTTATGGCTGATATTGGGAAGGGTACCTATTCGGCCAAAGTGGAGATGACAGATATGAATGAGGGGAAGAATATGGTGAACCGCAAGATGTTTTCTATGCCGAAGGAGTTTTGGATCTATAGTGGGAGTGAAGGAGCTCTGGATAGGATGATCACAGCCGAGGCAAAAAAGCAGTTGGAAGGGGAAAATAAAAAAAGGGGGGACGATAATGCTGTCCTGACGGAGAAAGAAATTGAAGGTAAAGTTAAAGAAATAGAGACAAATATGAAGAGAAAACTTGTTCCCTATAAGGGGAAAAGAGATGAGAAGGAGGCAACAATATCGCTAACCACTGGCAACCCAGTGAGCGCCGGAGTAAAGAATGAAATACGCGCAGAATATGCTATAGTCCATAACTGGAGAATGAAGGAGCTAAAGTCAGTGGCCGATAGACTCAGGAAGGCCAAGGAAGCCCAAAAAATTGCTAAACAAACGCCAGCCGAAGTAGTAAAGAAAACTATGGATGAGCCAGAACAGAAGAAAAAGTGGTATAGAAGACTGGTTGACTCTCTGGCTAGACTAATGACTAGTCTGCTGTCGAAGCTGGGGTTTGTTGCCAGAAGCGGCCAGAGGCTGGAGTCGGCGAAGTTAGGTGCCGCTACGGTAGCCGTGGACAATACCTTAAATCCAGAGCAGGGTCGCGGCAAGTAGAGACAGAGCTAAATGGGCGCACCATCAACTACACCGTCGTCCAGAGGACGTTCAGCCTCCTCGAATGGACCATCGTGGAGGTAGTGCAGAACGCCGCTAAAACAAATGGATCTCCCGGGGTTCTTTAGAGGACAGCTGCTGGGCATGTTCGGAAAAACCTCGGGATGTAGAAATTTATTTCCCCCCGGAGGGCAGATAGGGCCATGGCCATTAGTCCAGTTCGAATATTTTCCGCCCTGGCTCTAGAGGTGCTTCGCAAACCTTGAAAATATAATGGCAGGGTTCTAGTCTGTCGGAATGGAATATTCCGTAGAATTTGAAAGTTGTTCTAATCACAGGCACAATGGGGGCCGGGAAGTCTAGAAGTATAATAGATGACTACCTCGAGGGAGATCTAGCCGAGGAATACAAAAGGGGCAACGTTAGCCTCTTTAAGCACTACACCGAGACTCGCTCCGGTGGTTTCATAGTCTCTAGGGCCTACAGGGACAAAAAATTCCCCTGTCTGATGGTGGATGACGGGGCTGATTTCTTCAGAGAGGGGAGAAAATATGTGGTAATCGAAGAATTTCATGCCTTCGAGCCAAAAACCATCGATAGACTCATAGGAAATATGGAATCGGAGGGTGTCGAGCTCCTGGTCCTGTCTGGACTGAAATACTATGCCAACGGCGACATTTGGCCTAGCTACGGCATTGTGGAGGCCTCCTGTCGGAGGCATGGAGTAGCCTTCGAGGAAAAGATTACCTTCTATGGCAGATGTGAGTATCCAGGCTGCGGCAGCTATGCCGTTAACCATAGACTAAGTCCGGAAAACGAGCAAAAGCTGCGCCAGGGGCTTTTCATTTTTAGCCAGGCAACGCTCCAGGACTACCAGTTTTTCTGTGAAGAGTGTTTCCAGAGAATTATGGGGAAGCGGGACATAAATCTCTACCTAACTCAGCACACCAGCCAGAAAGATAGCTGAGCCAGAACTGGGAGCTGGGCAACAGCCCATTTCTGGCACTCTAGTTGGGGAAGACCTGGGATGGAAGAAATAACTGGGGCGGTGGAACCGAATGGCACTGTGCCGTTGACAAAGGGAAAGTAGATCCTATAGTGGGACTAGGCTGTGTGTTAGATTAGCTGATGAAGGTAGTTGCGTCTATAAAAACGTCTAAAACTAG
>JAITSP010000062.1 GCA_031287725.1 Rickettsiales bacterium | reverse complement strand
TGAAAATACTAAAACTCCAAGACACTATATTTTCCATCAGAAGAGGATCTTCCAAGGAGAGTTTAGGGGGCAAGTGGCTTAGAGGGGGGGAGTGAAAGGAAGAGATGGAGGTTAATACCAAGTTTCTCCCAGGGGTTGAACGGTAAATTATACGGTGATATAACATGTCTGACTATTAATAAATTAAAGAATTCTATGAAAAAACTCTACAGAAATTTATTGCCAGCGGCTGTGGCGCTGGTTATAGGAGCTAGAGCTGACCTCCTAGGGGCCAGTGGCATCCATAGAAAGGTTATGGTGAGATCCCTAGGAAAGGCTATAGGTAGCGGTATCCTTAGTGTAGTGTCGTACATGCGAGATAGTGGAGGGTATGATAGATTTGACAGTGGAGACGTCGAACCTGAGAGCATTGGCCATAGAATTATGAGAAATATGTTTTACAGTGGGGCTAGCCGTGGAACACCGGTTGGAGCAATCTCTGGGGCGACCTCTAAATTAAAATCCGAAGCGGCCCCTGAGATAGCTCCTAGGACAACCTACGAGATCCCCGGAGAGGCTTTCGATGCAGCCTCCGGGATAGTCGACGAGAACACAAAAAACATGATCGGCCGTACACTCAGTAGGGTAGTCCCAGATACAACCGATATAATGGTCTCTAAGTTATACGCTGAAACTCCCAGTGTGATAGATAATTACTGGGCGATTAGAAAGCTAGCCAGAACTATAGTCTCCGAAGTAGCCTCTATTCTAATAACCAATAGAGTCCCCCAAGCAACCTCTGAAACAACCTCTAGAGTAGAGATCTATGTAACAGCCTATGAGACAATCAATGAGATGGTTGAGTGGGAAGAAGGAGACGAAGGAGGAATAGCTGAGCTAAGCGAGATCCTTGGGATTAGCAAAGAGAAAGTTTCTGCTGTAGCCTCTAAGGTAGCTGAGCAGCTATTATCCGGAAAAATTCTGAAAAAACCTGAGTCAGAAAAAGTTTCTGATACTCCTGAAGCAAAGGTAACCGAGGGCGGGTCGGCCTTTGGAAAGGTGATGGGAGGACTGGCCGCAGAGGTCGTGGCTAGAGGCACATTTATTCTAGCGGCCAATCTGGTGCCAGACGCCAGAAATACTAGATTTGGCCACCGGCTAGATCGGTGGATGGGAAATGGCACCGCAGGTAAATTTGATGACATTGCTATAAGAGGGGCGATACCTAGCGCTGTCTCCACCTTCGCAACGCTGGCAACAGCCAGGTTACTTGGGCATAGCGTCCTAACTCTGGCGGAATTTGGCGGAGAAATTCTGGGCGGAGCTATAGAGGGTGCTGCCTATAATGCCATAGGTAGTTTTTTGCCAGATCCAGACCACTTTGACCCCCTGGAGGACGATCCAAAGTATCCCGTGTGGGCCGGGGTGAAATCCATAGCCTATAGATTCGGCCGGGGAGTAGCATGTGGTGGTGGCGCCTACCTTGTCAGAGGAGGTGTCACGTTTGTTCTGGCCAGAGGGTTTAAATTCACCAAATTCCTGCTGGCTAAGACAGTACTCAGAGGACGATTAAGACTCTAGATAGCAGAATTTAGGCTAGGACTAGAACCCTCTTACTCTCGCCGGCCAGGTTTTCCAGCCAGCGAGCTCTGAGCAGCGCTGTATCCAGCGCGGCAGCCAGTTCAGCGCCGGTGCCGGCAGAACTGTTGACTAGCAGAACCCTGTTGCCAATTTCTATCTCTCCGAAATCCCTTTCGCTGACTCTGGCACAGATCTGATCCATAGACACTCTGCCGCAGAGGATGCAGGGAAAAATCCTGCCGACAGAATTTTCTATGGAGAGTTTTACCCCGGTTCCACTGAGTCTCCTGCTGAAGCCGTCCAGATAGCCGATAGAAATTGTGACCAGAGCATCCCCCCTTCTTACAGACTCAGTTGCGTCGTAGCCACAGAAACCATCCTCCTCAACTATTCTCTTTTCACTGACGGTGGCCTCCAGTCTGACCAGCCGTCCCACCGAATCAAATTGTAGCTGGATTTCTGGCGGACCCAGAGGACCAAACCTCTTTAGCTTCGCCCTATCGAATCCATTGCCAATAAATTCTATTTTCACTCCCTGTCTATCTCTATTTCTGACAAGGATCTGGGCAAAGAATTCCTCCGGAATGGTACCATTCATTCTTGAAAACTCATAGCCATCTATATGATTTTCTCCAAGATGGCCCACCAGCAGAGCCTCAGACAGTACACCCGCATCCTCCAGGTCCAGCAGGGTTCTCTGGCTCTGCAGTTTTTTCACGGCAACCCTCCTGCCATCCACCTGGACAAAACCACCGTCTCCGTAGCTCTCCGCCAGACCATTCTCCGTTCCAAAATTTATATAGCATTCGCCGGACCTCTCATCCCGCTCTAGAGCACACCTTAGAGTGAACACAGTTTTTATTTCGGCATTTTTCTCCCTCTCAAAGGTAAAGAGACCTATTCCTATCCTACTACAGTCATAGAGAGCCTCTGGCAGCTGGAGAACCCCCCTCGACTCGAGAAGACATTTCCTGCTGTCCGGGAAAAGGGAGGCAATTTTTTTAAAATTTTCCAGCTCCACTCTGGTGTACCGCTGGCCCAGAGGGCTATGGAGCGGGCACTGGCAGCCCAGGTGGCCCATGGCCATGGTCAAATTTATCATATTCTCCCTGTCGGAGACGAAATCCCGGAGCTGCTCCGCGAGGCTCATCTCTATTCCCGATCTATTTATCCCAACGTTAAACTGCAGCACCGTATCCAGCTTCCTAGCCAGAGCCCTGCCACAGCTAGACCAGATCTCCAGCTGCTCTCGGCTATTGATGACGGGAGTGATAGCCTGCTCCAGAAAAATTCTCTCCTGTCCGGCCACCAATCCCCTTAGAACGTAGATGTTCCTCAGTCTGTCTCCAAAATTGAGCCTAAGGTCACAGGCACTCTCCAGAGAGTAGACAAAGAAGTCTCTCTGGGGGTCATCCATCCGAGAGAGCGTATCCACAACCTCAAAAATTCCCAGTCCATAGGCATTTGCCTTGACAACCGGGATGCAATTGCTCCCCTGGCCGCCTATTCTTCTGAAAAGCAGATAGTTGTCCCTGACAAAATTTAGATTTATCTCTATGGTCGCGCCAACCATCCTGGACCGGTTTCCAGCTATTTGAAAAAGTTTATAGCCCTATAGTCCTCCAGCCAGGCCACAGGCCTCAGGTGCTTATAGAGCAGGCGCTTGGACCAGGACCGCTCGGGCCAGAGACCCAGAGCCGCATCCTCCGGCTTTGGTCTTCCGTGGAAACATATTACCCTGGCTCCCGCCGGGATGGTAGCCATTTTGAATCTCCTCAGAAAGGGAATAAGGGGACTTGGCAGGCAATGGCACTTGAAGCTTCTACACCAGGAGTCCGGCCAGAAATTCATTTTACCAAATTTTTCCATGACTTTGCTAGACAAATATTCCTGCGAAGCACTGCCGAATTTTCTGTGCACCTCCCCCCAGTGCTCCTCGAAGTAGGATTTCACATAGCCCAGGGTCCCCACTCTCCAGGAATAGCAGGATGCCTGACCTATGGCCGCATTTCTGCCGTGGTTCCAGTCTCTTATTATGTAAAATTCATCTCCCCGGGGAATTTCGAAAAACGAATCTATGTTGCCCACCAGAACCGTGTCAAGATCAAAGTATAGCACTCTCTGGCCCTCTAGTCCACCCAGACCATCATCACAGAGCCCCACCTCCTTGTTGTAGATGGAGCAGCCAGTTTTTTCAACGTTTTTCAATGTCACCATGGCCTTTGGCACTATGCCGGCCTCCAGACCCTCCGGATCATCGGTGAAACAGTAGAAATTTATCTTTCCGCTGCTGTTCTCTAGAATGGACCTATAGAGACGATTCACATGCCTCGCCCCATAGTAGTCGGAGCTGCCCCACTTTATACAGATAACGTTTCTAGTGTTTTCCATGGCTAGCTCTGGACCTCCTCTCCAATCACCTCTTCGCCCTCTCCGGGGCCGCCCTCACCTCTGGCTATGGCAACAGATATCACCTTGTCCTCCGTTCGCATGAGAGTAACACCCTGGGTATTTCTTCCGGATATTTTTATGTCCCTAATTTTTGTCCGTATGACCGTGCCCCGGGCAGTCATCATCAGCACATCGCAGTCATCACAGGCTCCGCTGCTGTAAATTACGCTGCCATTCCTTCTGGAGGTTATGATGTTCGTTATGCCCACGCCACCTCTGTTGGTTGTCCTATACTCGTAGCTAGAGGTTCTCTTGCCAAAGCCATTCTCCGTTATGGTCAGAATAAATTCCTCATCCAGGGCCAACTGCTTTATTTCCTCTGGAGTTAGGATCGTCAGGAGGTTTTCATCAATTTTTGTCGGATCGAAGCAGAGTTCTCCGTTTTTCTCCGCCGTCTCCAGACTATTCCGCAGAGCCAGCCTATCCATGGCCGGAATCTTAAGGTAGGCCTCGCGCTTTTCGGAGTCTTCTATTTTACTATATTTTAGGATGGACATGGACACTATTCGGTTACCATTTTCGAGCCTCATACCCCTCACTCCGGAGGAACTGCGACTCTGGAATACCCTTAGCACCTCTAGAGGGAATCTTATGCATTTGCCAAGTTTGGAGGAGAGCAGCAGATGGTCATTGTCGTTGCACAGAGCCACCTGCACAAGGGAATCCCCCTCGTCGAGCTTTATCGCGATTTTTCCACCCGACTGGACACTCTCGAAGGCGTCCATGGAATTTCTCCGGACATTACCTAGCTCCGTAGCAAATACTATGTTCTTCCCCAGCCACTCCTCCTTTCTGGAGCTAAGCGGCAGTACGGTGGTTATAACCTCATCCTTTTCTAGCGGCAGTAGATTGACTATAGCCCTGCCCTTGGAGTTGTTTCCACCCACCGGTAGCCGGTGGGTCTTGAGTCTATAGACTATGCCTCTGTTCGAAAAGAACAGAATCGGCGTGTGCGTGTCAGCTATGAATATGTTATTAGTCAGGTCATCGCCATGGACAGATATCCCGGCCTTCCCTCTCCCACCCCTATTCTGTGCTCTGTAGCTCGAGAGGGAGACGCGCTTTATGTAGCCGCCCAGAGTCGTGATGATCACCATATCCTCCTTTGGAATCAGATCCTCCGCATCAAAATCTTCCTCCTCCTGGACAATCTGACTTCTCCTCGGAGAGGCAAAGTCATCCCTCAGTTCAACCAGTTCCTTCCTTATTAGCTCCATCAGTTTGCCATGGTCACTCAGTATGGCTATGTATTCCACGATCCTACTGGCCACTTCTCCTATTTCGCTGTCTATCTTGTCATCCTCTAGAGCAGTCAATTTTGACAGTTTCATATCCAGAATGGCTCTGGCCTGTCCATCGGTAAAGAAAAACCTGCCATCCCTGACCAGGTTTCCCCTATCCTCCACCAGCTCTATCAGATGGAGAACGGAGGCGGCACTCCAGTCCCGCCTCATGAGCTCTGCCCGGGCCTCGGCCACGTCTCTGGAGGATTTGATCAATTTCACGATCTCGTCTATGTGATCCACAGCCACCCGCAGGCCTATGAGCAGATGGGCCCTATCTCGATCCCTCTGCAGAAGAAACTGGGTCCTCCGGGTCACCGTCTCCTCTCTGAATTCGGTGAAGAGCCTTATCACCTCCGGCAGATTCAGAAGCTCCGGCTTGCATCTGTTTAGAGCCAGCATGTTAACTGGAAAATTCGACTGGAGTGGAGTGAAGGAGTAGAGCTGATTCAAAATCACATCGCTGACGGCATCCCTTTTCAATTCTATCACCACCCGTATGCCCTCTTTGCTAGATTCATCCCTCAGATCGGCTATTCCCTCGATCCTCTTTTCCCTCACCAGCTCAGCTATTTTCTCTACGAGCTTTGACTTGACCACCTGGAATGGTATGGACTTTATTATTATGGATTCTCTCCCCTTCTTTTCCTCCAGGAAAGTTTCGCCTCGCATTATCACCGAACCCCGGCCGCTTCTGGCGGCCTGGCTGTAGCCACCCCTTCCCATGATCAGACAGCCGGTGGGAAAATCTGGGGCCGGAATTATATTCAGCAGTTCCTCCAGAGTGATCTGGGGATTATCTATGTACCCTATGACGCCATCGATCACCTCCCCCAGGTTATGGGGAGGTATATTTGTGGCCATACCCACGGCTATTCCGGCACTGCCGTTGACCAGCAGATTTGGGAACCTGGCTGGCAGCAGAGAGGGTTCCTTCTCAGTCCCATCGTAGTTCGCCATGAAGTCGACGGTATTCTTGTCCAGATCATCCACCATGGCAGCCGCTATCTTCTCCATTCTAGCCTCTGTATACCTCATGGCCGCTGGCGGGTCATCGTCTATGGATCCAAAATTTCCCTGGCCATCTATGAGGGTGACGCCCATGGAAAAATCCTGGGCCATCCTCACTAGAGCCTCATATATGGAGCTATCTCCGTGGGGATGGTACTTACCCATCACATCCCCCACTATCTTAGCACATTTCTTGAATGGTTTGCCGTATTCGTAGCCACATTCATGCATGGAGTAGAGTATCCTCCGGTGCACGGGCTTCAGGCCGTCACAGGCATCTGGAATTGCCCTGGAGACGATTATGCTCATAGCGTAGTCCAGATAGGACTTCTTCATCTCGTCTGAAATATCGACACTCACCACGTCTCCCTGACTGCGGTCGGTTTCCTCTGACATTAGCTTCTCGTTGACAATTTAGCTAGTACCATAGAGCTCTATAAACTATTTTTCAAGGCCCCGGCGCAAATTAGGCTTCTCCTAGGTTTCTCTCCGGGCCGGAGCTAGGGGCCAGGGAAGAAATATCAAAACAGCCCTAGGTCCAGTCTAATCTGTGGCAGGGCGAGAAATGGACTCCTAGGTCGGATGCTCCAGCCCCTTCGGCAAAATAATTTTAGTTGACAGGATGCCAAAAACGTGCTAAAATAGTATTTATTAGAATATACGAAATGAGAAGATGTTCCCAGAAGAAAAGATTGTCTGGTCCAAAGATTTTTTGCTGGATCCCTATAGAGACTTTGTCTTTAAACATCTCTTTGGCCTGGAGGGCCAGGAGGAGAGACTCCTAAGTCTCATCAATGCCGTTCTAGGTGGTAAACCCCAGCTAGAGTCTCTGCGCGTTTTAAATCGGGAGGCTATTAAAAAAAAGAAGGAGGATGTGACCATCGGATTTGATATTCTAGGCGTAACTCCGGATGGCGCAGAGGTGGAGATAGATATCCAGTGTGAGGCCATTCCCGGCTTCCTCAATATAGGTTTCGAATACCAGGCTGGATTGTTTATCTTTGGCCCTCCAGAAAAAATGAACCCTCCCCCTAGAAAAACTTTTATATCCATATGGTTCCTGAAACGCATTGTTTCCGAGAAGGACAACCACACCTACGATGTAATTCTCATGTTTAGGGGCAATGGAGGAGAGCCGAATAGGCCCATCACCGATAAACATAAAACGGTGGTTGTGGAGTTGCCAAAGGTGAAGTGTGGCAGAAATCTAGGGAAAGAGGAGAATATGTTCATTCTCTGGATGGCCTTCCTAAAGAATCCTAGAGCCATTCCGAAGAGTGTCCTGGAAAGAGTGAAGCTGATAGGAGAGGCTATGGCAGATCTAAAAAAGATGAGCGCAGACAAGAGGCTTGTGAATCTTCTGGGACCCCGCTGCAAGGTAGAAATAGATTTCTCTTCCCTCTCTTCCCGGAAAAGATAGCCAGCTGCTGGAAAAATTTAAGTTGTTCTGAAACAAAAAAATATTTTTTGCCAGATAACCCCGAAATATCAGGCTAAAATCGATTAAACTAAAAGTTGTATCTATTGATTGTTACAATCCACGGTTTATACTGGCCCCTGCCTCCTTTGTGAGGGCCGCACCGTTGGGTGAGGCCCCCGTGGGGGTGCCTCCCGTAGCTAATCACTCCTCTAAGAGGTGGGTTGCGCCCCCATCTTCCCTGTCAGTTTAATTATCCGGGACTTGATTTCAAAACTGCTAGGGCTATCGTCCCTTTCCCAGCAGGGTGGGGTAAATTTAGTCTATAGGCCGCGGGTCTCTGCCCTAGAGGACCGGAGTGGCTGAGAGAGGAGTTAGGTTGAAAAATGGTTAGTCTAGTCATTAGGGAGAATCAGGAGGGTGGTACCCTCGACCGATTTCTCCGGTCTGTCTACGGGAACAGTAGCATCCTGGACATCTGGAGATTCATAGAAAAGAAAGAGATCCGGGTCAACGGCCAGAGGGCGAGGCAGAACTATAGGCTCAGAGCTCTGGACACCATCACATTCTCAGATTTCGTAGAAAAAATACTGAACAATCCGCTAAAATCTTCGAACGCCAGAAACGGGGCCGGCTTCGGCAGACACCCAGGGCCTAGCGCTGGGGATGGAGCGATAGCAGCCTCCGCTACCCTAGGACCCATCAGGGACCACATCATCTACGAGGATGCCGATCTGATGGCCATCGACAAGCCCTACGGTCTGCCGGTGCAGGGAGGTACTGCCCTGGCCGTGAGTGTAGACAGTATACTAAAGAACTTTTCCAATGCCGGAGAGCAACCTAAACTGGTTCATCGTCTAGACAGGTACACAACCGGAGTGCTGGTGGTGGCCAAAAATACAGCAACGGCCAGAAGGCTGGCAAAAATTTTCAGGAAACGGGAGGATCTCAGAAAACAGTACCTGCTGATCGTCAAGGGGCGTGTCCGGAGGGATAGCGGTCTAATAGACTATCCACTCACCAAAAGGTATGAAAATAGCGCAGAGAAGGTCTACGTAGACAGGCTGGGGGGACGAGAGGCGATCACAAAGTACAGGACTCTAGCCTATTCCGAAGACTACAACCTCTCTCTGCTGGAGGCAGAGCCGGTGACCGGCAGGACTCACCAGATTAGAGTTCATCTCAGAGAGATTGGCAATCCTCTGCTAGGAGATTTCAAATATGCCGGGGACGATGGCCAGAGTCTGAGTAATAAACTGCAGCTACACTCCCGGCGCATCACCCTGAACCTATCCGGGAGGGACCTGATGTTCGAAGCCAGCGTCCCCAGACATATGGAGAGAGTTCTAGACATCGCCTTCCCCCACTGGAGGGAACTTATCCTCTAGAGGGATTCAGCCTGACGGCGGAGTCCAGAGGGGGCTTGGAGGGAAGCTGACAGCCAAAATATCCCGGATCTAAGGGAATCCCGCTAAAATAATCGGAGAGTGTCCCGATTTTTCGTATATTGCTTGACTTAGGAAAAACCCAATGGTAGGGTCTCGGCCAGAGTGATTTTATATACTTTTCTATGTTGACGTCTGAGGTCATACTGAACCTGTTGATTGGTCTCCTAAAGAGCAGAGAGGTGCACGACATGGTTCTAAGGTCCGCTGTCTATCTGGCGGCTACCTATGTGATAACTAAAATTGTTGGATACCTATTCGATAGGCTGGGGAGGAGGTCTGGGGATGCACAGCGGATGTCTGTCGGCACCGTATTTCTCTCTGCCAGAGGACCACTGTTGCTCTACCTATGGGTGGTGTGCATGTACGACGTGGTGGAAATCGCAGGGCTGCATGAGGTGCCATTCTGGAAAAATCTGGAAGTGGTGATGACGGCCTACGTTATTTTCTGGTTTGTCTTCGGAATCATAACCCAATATACAAGGGTGGTCATAGACAGGAAGCAGAGAAAGGGCGAGGCTGTCGACTATGGTGGAATAATATTCGTCGAAAGAATATTCCAGTTCATAGCCTTCCTAGCCATATCCCTCTTTACGATGAGCGCACTGGGGGTAAATTTTCAGAGCATACTGACAATTGGTGGAATAGGTGGTTTGACCATAGGTCTGGCTGCAAAGGATACAATTGCTAATATCTTCGGGGCAATACTTCTCTACATAGACAAACCGTTCACGGTAGGAGAGTGGATAGCCTCTCCGGATAAATCCATCGAGGGTATTGTCCAGGAAATTGGCTGGAGGCGAACGACGATCCTAGCTCTGGCTAGATACCCCATATACGTATCCAACTCTCTGTTCACCAATATGGTTGTGGAAAATAAGGGAAGAATGACCTGTAGGCCTATAAATGAGATAATACCTGTGAGGTTTGTCGACCTCGATAGGCTAGAGAAGATAGTCAATGAGGTGAAGCAGATGCTGCTGGAAGATTCAAACATAAGCAGGAAGGGCTTCACCCTGGTGTTCTTCGAATCGGTCGCTAGACCTGCGACACTGAACCTTAAGCTGTTGACCCATACGACGGCAATTGATCTGCCCGGCCACGCCGAGATTAGACACAGAGTGCTTCTCAGGGCTATGCGCATTGTCAAGGAGAACGGTGGAGAACTGGCCTACAACGTATCCCATGTGACTCTAAGGTCTGCTGTGGCCGAGGGTGATGGCATAGTTGCAGAGGACATGTTCTAGGGGCTGCCAAAAACGAAATTATAGCAACTTGATAGCTAGAGCTAGAGCCAGGAGATGGTTTGGCTGGTGGAATTGAGGTTATAACCTTTGGCTGTAGACTTAATAGCCATGAGAGTGAGATCCTGAGAGATATCCTGGGAGAGGCCAGAGAGAGAGGGGCCTTCGGCGCCAGAGATGTGGTTGTGTTTAACAGCTGCGCGGTGACGTCGGAGGCCGAGAGACAGCTCAGGCAGTCCATCAGAAAAATTAGAATGGAGAGGGGCAGCCAGGTCCTACTAGGTGTCGTTGGCTGCGCCGCAGAGACAAACGGCGCCACCTACAGGGAAATGCCCGAGGTCAACTTTGTCATTGGCGCTGGGGGCAGGCTCAGGCTGGAGAGCTACACCAGCCTCGGAAAAGATCCTCACACCGTTCCGGATGGTCTCAGCTCCGAAGCACTCACCTTTCGAGGGGTCCAGAGATTCGAGAGGAGAGCCCGAGGCTCCGTCAAGATCCAGGATGGCTGTGATAACCACTGCACATTCTGTCTAACTCGATTTGCCCGGGGCAGGAGCCTATCGGCCCCGCCGGCGGAGGTGCTGGAGCAGATCAAAAAACTGGTGGATCTGGGCTACAGAGAAATTGTCCTCACGGGAGTTAATCTCTGTGACTACGGCAGAGGACTGGAGCCCCCTCTGGGGCTGGGCAAACTGGTCGAAATGGCGATCCGGGAAGCATCCCCCGAGAGACTCAGACTGTCCTCGCTAGACCCGGCTGCTCTGGATCCAGATCTCATCGAACAGATAAAGTATGAGAAACATCTAATGCCCCACCTGCACCTGAGTCTACAGTCGGGGAACAGCAGAATTCTGGAGAGAATGGGGCGGCGGCACAGCAGAGAGGATGTCCTTAGGCTGGCAGAGGATATTCTAGGGACCAGGGCCGAAGTTGTTTTTGGAGCCGATCTCATAGCTGGTTTCCCTGGAGAGACAGAGGCCATGCATAGAGACTCCGTGACCATCATTGGCGAACTCCCCATAGTCTACGGCCACATCTTTCCCTACGACAGCAGGCCAGGCACGGCCGCCGCCTCTATGGCGGCCCAGATACCTAGGGCGCTGAAGAGGGAGAGGGCAAGGCAGCTCAGAGAGGCTGCCGCAGCCAATCTAGCCAAACTGAGGGATAGTCTGAGGGGCACGGAGCAGAGGGTATTCGTTGAAACTGCCGGTATTGGGCGTCTGGAGAACTACCTCCAGGTGCCTCTCGGAGAAGACCACAGCGGCGACATAGGAAATATAGTGACCACCACAGTTCTCTAGAGGCTGTTCCAATGGCCTAGCGAAATCTACCTGCCGTCGGCTAGAGCCTCCACCAATTCTCTGATGGATGGGATGTGGCCATTTTTGTACATGGGGTCAGTTCCAAACCTATAGGCTTCACTGCCAGCGAAGCATAGCTGTCTGGAGATATTTTCATTATTCTTTGCATTCTGCAGTGCCCTCTGGATGCACATCTTTCTAAAATCTGGAATTCTTCCGGTGCTATGGGTTTCCGAAGACTGACTCCAGCAGCTAAATTGACACTGACTCAGGCAGCCACAGCAGCTGCGCATATCTTTTTTAAGCTCCTCAAATTCATCGGGCCTCAGAAAAATGATCGTTCCAGCCGGAGTCCTCAGGACCTCGCTGTAGTCTCCGTTGAACCACCCGTTGGTGATCTCCAGATCACCTTCCCGGATAAACACCGTCGATCCGCCAGCTATTAGGAATTTGGAGTTGAACTCTTCACTCTGCACATTGGCATAGTCCACCTGTCTTGAACTTCTGTCGAACAGTTCCCGTAGAAACTCGTTATCCATGGCCGAAGAGTAGAAGCCCGTCGGGCTGAAGCTATTGGTTTTTATGTCCTCGGGTCTCAGCTGGAGCAACTTCTCCTTCCAGTCGTCAGAAATCGGACTTTCCTTCGTTAGCATAGGCCTCGTGCCGAACTGGAAGGCAACATTGCCAATTTCCGGGTTATCGAAGTAGTTTTCATACTCCGCCAGATTCCACACCCCTCCGGCTATAATCACATAGGTATTCCCCAGCCCTGCCTCGTTCATGAATTTTCTCAGCTCCCTTGCCCTCTCATAGGTACTGCCCTTCACCAGAGGATTCTCTCCGTTGGAGAGGCCATTGTGACCACCAGCCCTCCAGGGACACTCGTAGATTACGGCCCCCAGCCATTCCCGGGTTCTCTCGAAGCTTTTTTTCCATAGAATTCTGAAGGCTCTCATGGAGGAGACTATGGGGAAATAGTTTATCCTGAATTTAGCACATATGTCCCCCAGTCTATAGGGCAGACCCGCTCCGCAGGCTATCCCCTGCACCATTCCTCTCAGCTTTGACAGTGCACCATCCAGTATTTTTTCAGTTCCTCCCATCTCCCAGAGAACGTTCAGGTGAATTCTCCCCCGACCTCGGGCTATATCTCTAGCGGCTCTGGCGTGAGACACTATTCCCGCAATGGAATTCTGAATCATCTCCAGATGCCTTTCTACTCTTGTCTTAGCCTTCAGAATGACCCTCCGAACCCTACCATTTCTATCGATTGGATCAGGATTCACCCCGGAGAAGGTACCCACACAGTCATTCAGAGCAAAATTGCCGGCGGTTAGCCCGGTCGATATGCCTATTCCTCTTCCGCCTTCGACTATTGGCAGAAATTTTCTACCACCAACAATAAACTCTTTTAAATTCTTTAACATAAAAAATACATGCACCCGCCCAGAGTCCAACAGACACTCAGGGGACTTGACTTTGGGGGAAAAGCAAAAAATTGTCAAGACTGCCTGGAATCCGGAGACAAATGGAAACTGTTGTGGTTACTGTATTTTGACCATGCCGCAGATTATATTCCTTCTCCCAGGAAGTGAAATGAGCGGAACAGATGAGGAAATCCCGTGGAATAGGATGATTATAATTCGGCCCCCTCCTGGAGCGCCTGTTGAAGTTTTAAATTTCCATTCTAGAGTCGACGACGGCTAACGCGGGGTAGAGCAGCTCGGTAGCTTGCCAGGCTCATAATCTGGAGGTCGTAGGTTCAAATCCTACCCCCGCAACCGGATCCGTTACCCTCTGGACCCCTCGGGAGAGCCGGGTTGGTTCCGGAGAACCGTCTCGCTGGTGATTTCTTCCGGTGCCCTAGTGAGGTGTCTTCCGTTCCCGGTAACATTCCTGCGAAAATCAATGGAAAAGTCCAGCTAGACACTGGCTGCCGGCGGATTTTCTCTCCTTCCGGAGGCCAAATACACCATCCTCTGGCAAATTTCCACTACATTTTTTTCTGTTGATTTTAATTTAAAAATGTTCATAATGCAACGGATTTTACTATTGTGATCTATGAATGTAAATTCTGTAGCCCTGGGAAATGTTATAAAGTTTAGAGGACAGTACTGGGTGGTGACGAAGAAGGAGCACGTCAAACCGGGAAAGGGAGGTGCCTTCGTGCAGCTGGAGATGAAGAACCTGCTGACCAGCAGTAAATCCAACGAGAGATTCAGAGCTGGAGTGGAGGTGGAAAAAATCCTGCTGGACGAGCGGGAATTCCAGTACCAGTACAGTGACAATGACTCCGTCTTCCTGATGGACCTGGCAAACTATGAGCAGGAGTCCTTTCCGAAGGAGCTGCTGGGTGATAGAGTCGCCTATCTGGTGGAGGGTATGAGTGTCAGAGTCTGCTACTGCGATGATATGGTCGTGTCCCTAGAGCTGCCAGAGACCGTTGTTCTGAGAATCGCAGAGACCGAGCCCACGGTCAGGGGACAGACCGCTGCAGCCTCCTATAAGCCAGCTATCCTGGAGAACGGAGTGAGGGTCACTGTCCCACAGTTTATAACGGCTGGCGAGAGAGTTGTCATCAGGACGGAGGATTCAGCCTATCTGGAGAGAGCAAAGTAGGATCTTTAGAGTTTATTTATCATCAAAAAATAGAGGTACTATAATGAGCACAACGACGATGGGAGGTGAGTCCGAGAGTCCGTTTTCAAACATCGTCAAGGATACCAATACTGACATAATAGCCGCCACTAACCCTCTGTTTGTTAATGTGAAGGGTATTTCCGAGATAGATATTGCGGCGGCTATGGCCGCCATTTTTGGGGGAAAGGTTGCGAACATGGAAAATATTGGCAGTGGACTGCCGTTCGATATAAAACCACCTAATACGCCAAAACTTCAGCTCACCAGATCTATAGACGAGGCCAAGTCCCCGGGACTTTCAGGTTCTGGTGCGGGAGGATAGCCTGTCTAGCTGTCGGCTGGGACAGTCTGCGGATGGACCGCCGCTATTCTAACCGATTTGCAGTGGAGGAGATAGCTGGCGCCCTGGGTGACGATCGGGAGGGTGTAGAGTATGCGCTTTTCAACGCCTCGGAGACTCTCCAGATCCTTAGAGAGAGGTGAATTCTCTTCTCTGGCTCTTCTAAGGAGAGTGTTAAATTCTCCCTCTCTGAGGTGGGTCACAGCTATACCCTCTCTCTCCTCCTCCAGCAGGACAGTGAACCTGCCATCCCAGACAATTTCTCTAGCGACAGTGAGGTCGCTAGCCCCGGCCAGCGAATTATATTCTCTGTAGACTATGATGGACCTGGTTCCATAGCTCTCCAGCACACATCCACAGATAGTGTAGGGGAGGATTGGGTCAGAGGCCGCTCTAGCGGTCAGATGGTCGAACAGTCTCTCTAGTTTTATTCGCCTTGGCCTATAGATCCTTCCCCCCAGCCTCATCAGCGTGTTAGCCAGAACTCCAAGAACAATGTCCCGATCCTCGGCGAGTAGAATCTCTCTGTCCATAAGGCATGTGCCAAAATCATTGAAATCCAGATAGCGCCTCTGGGCGTCTCGGATCTGCCCGGCAACCCTATTTCTCAGTCTATCTATCTCTTCCAGAGCAAAACTGATCCTGTTCGTTATTTCGTCTCTGTTCTCAAAACCATTCAGAAAGTGTCTAATTCTATTTCTCAGGAACCGGAGGTCGCTGTTGCTTGGATCCTCAATCCACTCTACCCCCCTGTCCAGCAGATAGCGCTCCAGCTGGCTCCTGTGGACATCCAGAAATGGCCTCAGGATATTTAGGCCAAATATATTTGTGACCTTTCGCATAGAGCTGAGACCGTCAACTCCGCTACCTCTGAACAGCCTGAGAAAAAACGTCTCTGCCTGATCCTCCCGGTGGTGGGCGACGAATAGGTATTCTATGGAATTTTCCCTGCAGAAGCTGGATATCAGCCCATATCTTGCCTCCCGAGCCCTTGACTCGAGGTTGCTCCCCAATTTTCCGTCGGTCCAGACCAGAGTCCTGTGTTCAATCCCATAGATTTCGCAGAGTCTCTGGACGTAGAGTGCCTCTCCGGCCGATTCCTCCCTGAGCCTATGGTCTACCGTCAGAGCTACGAGTCCCGCCCCCCTCTCCTCGGCCCACTTTTTTGCCACCAGCAGCAGGCAGAGCGAATCACGACCTCCGGAAACGGCAATAGCGAACCTTAGCCCTCTCGGGGCAACGGGGACGCAGTCATCTAGGCAGCCCACTAGGAACTCTCCGGACACTAGACTAGATCTTCGGAATATTTCTAATTTTACCCATCAGACCCAGGATCCTGGTACGAAACGTAGCCAAAATAGCTCCTGTGGTGCCCCCCAGAGAGCCACCATTTCTATAGATAAGGTAGGCCACCAGGCTCGCCAGAACCGCTAGCAGCAGCGGCACTAGCGCCCTCCGAGCGCCGCCCAGGACTGAAATCGCAAGAGAAACTAGCCTTGGATCCATAGAGAATTCCTCATAGATATGCTTGAACTCTAGTCGCCAAAAAATAAAACACAATAAAAACCCTCGCCAGGGAAGGCGCACTATAGCTGCCATTTCCTATGACTTCCCCACTCCTGTGGCTTTTTGGGATGTCTAGTCTACGCCAAATTGCTCGCAGGCCGGTGATTGGGGTGCAACTATCGTTAGTTCCTGATTTTTAGGGATTTCATTGCTTTTTCAGAACTATTGTTTAACATCGCCCCCGTCGGGTTTGTAGCTCAGTTGGTTAGAGCGTTGCTCTGATAAAGCAGAGGTCGGCGGTTCAAGTCCGCCCAGACCCACCAGCCGGTCCCCTCGGACCAGAGGTGTCCTTTATTTCAGATTTTTCCAGGAGCCAAGACCCCCTCCGCTCTCTGTGGTCTATGGCGGATAGGGAGGGATTCGAACCCCCGGAAAGCTTGCGCCTTCGCCGGTTTTCAAGACCGGAACATTCAACCACTCTGTCACCTATCCGCAGGAGATTCCCGGAGCTCGGTCCATTGTAGATCCGCTTTTCGAAAAAACAATTGGGCTGTGCTGGAGGTTCTCTAGAGGTACATCTAGAGGTTTCACAGACCCCGGGCTCCTAGCCACAGCCAGCAGCCCCGCTCCATTTCCCCCCAGAATAGGCTTGGAGTTCTCCCTCCATATTATTTCTAAAGCCCTGTCGCCCCACCGTTCTCCGACTAAAACCACCGGCATCCCAGGCCAGAGGCTAGATCCCGCTCCCTAGCTTCTTCCGATTGGCTCTGGTGTCTCTGGGTCTATTTTTTCTCCGGTCGGCCACCCTAGTAACCAGAGTTCTAATTTTTATTTCACCGGAATCACTGTGGAAGAGCTTTCCATAGACTATCGATCCGCCGTTTTCGGTAGAATAGATATTTTCATTCCTCAGAATATTTTCATAGTTTAGGAATCTCTCGATAAATAATTTGCCGTCGTAGTCTCTGAGGAACAGCAGGAAGCTCGGGTTCAGGAGCCCAGCCCCCTCTGGACCCGTAGATTGCAACATGGCCAGCAGCTCCTCCACCTCCAGCACACTGCCAATGCTCGTCGGCTCCAGGCTATTCAGAGTATCCGACAGATACCTGGTGTTTTCGGAGATGCGGAGGTCTATCCGGGAGGATTTGCCACTGTACACATCAAACAGCTGGACATGGCTGTCAGTGGCTATGAACATGAGATTTTTATAGAGAACCAGATCGTTTGGATAGGGCAGAACCTCCTCCGGCAGCTGTCTAGAGCACTGTCCCCCGGAGCAGCGGAATATTTTGTGGTCCAGAGTGTCTATGAGATATATGTCATTCTCTCTGTTCACGTAGAAATTGCTAATCCTGACCTCCGGTCCAATGCCCTCGACTCTATCCAGCTCCAGGAGCACGCGGCTGGTTTCACCCTCCAGAGAGCGGAGGACCCTGTTTTTCCTGTCCAGATAGTAAAAATTGCCATTGAATTTCTTTACTATGTCCACCTCTCCGGCCGGATCTACCCCTCCAGGGGTAGCCGGATGGCCCTCTCTAAGAAAACTCAGCGACCCTCCCCCCGTTCCGGAGAATAGCAGGCTGCCATCCTTGAGAAGTTCAAAATCCGTTGCTCCCCGGAGATGCTCACTGTTTCTGAGAACTAGGAATTTTTGCCTCTCAAAATCCACATAGCCTAGAGAACCGCTGCAGCTATCCAGCACAAATATTCTGTCATCCACCCACTTGATGCTGCTGGGAAGGCAAAAATGTTCGCTCTCCAGAATGTACAGTATTTCTCCAGTAAATTTTGCTATGAGCACCCGCCTGCCGTAGGAATCCAGAATTGCAAGGAGTGGAGCCGGAGTGCCATCGAAGTTTTTGATCAGGATGATTCTGGTCAATGAGTTTAGCAGATATTCGTCGGTCACGGCGGATGGTTTTTCATCCCCATCTCCTAGCCTAGCCCTGCTGTAGAACACTCTCCTTCGGGCTACGGCGGCCAGGGATTTTTCTAGTGATCTAGTGTCTCTAGGGTCATCGAAGGATCCCCTCGGAGTATATCTGCGATCCGTAACCACCACCCTAGTTGGTCCGGCCAGTGCTAGATATTTCTTTGCTCTTTCACTATCCAGGCATATTGTTCCGGTGGCTATGTTGTGCCTGCGCAGAAATTTTTCTAGGGTGCCAGCGTCACTAGCACAGGTTCCGCCATTTGTCCTGGCTCCGTCGCCTAGAATCAGATTGTACACACTGACATTCCTGTAGCTGCCCAGCACATACTTCGAGAGCCATAGACTATCCCTATGGCTAGGATCGTCCACCGTGAAGAAATTGAAGAGGACGAAGTCGTTGGCATCGACATTCTTCAAAATCCCCGAGTCAGTCGACCCCATCACCCGGCTAAGATTTTTCCTGAAGCCACTGACATAGGAACCTATGAAATATATTCTCGCCCACAGCAGCAGGGCCAGGAAGAGCAGGGAGACAGAGGACAGGGCAAGGAAAAAATTGATTTTCCTATTGGCTAGCATTCCCGACCACCTCTATCTCCAGTTCCAGATTCACCTTCATCTCCTCTCTGGCCCTGCTTCTGGCCAGATCTATCAGGTTCTCCAGATCCGTGGCTGTGGCACCAGCATGATTTACCAGAAAATTAGCATGTTTCTCAGAGAATCTGGCGCCACCCAGGTCCACTCCCTGGAGTCCGAGGTCCTTTATGACTCTCCAGGCTGGGATGTCCGGAGGATTTTTGAAGGTGCAACCACAGGTTTTCTCGTCCAGGGGCTGGGTCCTTAGTTTTTCGGTCAACATTTTTCTGAAAATCTCTTCCAATTCTTTTCTATCCCCAGACCTATCTGCCCGGAACGTCGCTCTAGAGAAAACCAAATTTTTCGGCAGGTTGTTTTTTCTATAGCCCATGGAGCAGTCAGCTACGCTAAGGCTATGGACCCTACCATCGAAGTCTAGCACCTCCAGACTGACTAGCACATCCTTTATCTCGCTGCCATAGCAGCCGGCATTCATAGCGCAGGCTCCCCCGACCGTCCCCGCTAGACAGCCCAGGAACTCAAAACCCCTAATGCCAAGATTCTTAGCAAAGCTGAACAGTCTGGCATTTGCCACACCACTTTCGGCAACTATATTCCCATCCACCAGAGCTATTCTGTTGAGTCCTCTGGTCAGAATGGTTACGCCGTCCACACCCCCATCCCGGACCAGCATGTTGGTTCCTCCACCTAGCACAGTGATTTTCTGGCTTCTGTCTCTGGATTTCATAAATTCCTGGAGCTCCTCCAGGGTTTCTGGTCTGAAGAGCAGTTCCGCGCTGCCACCACAGCCAAAGTTCAGATACTTCCCTAGATTTTCATTTTTTCTCAGGTTCTGAAAGATATTTGGAAATTTCTGCATCCGCCACCCCTCAGAAGCTAATGACAATGCCGGTGCCGACGCCGAATTCCTTTGTGAAGCCCTGGGATTCAAATCTGTACCTATAGTCAATGTATCTCACATAGTAGGCCATATTCCTTGCAATGCTCTTCCTGATTCCATAGTCGAAGGTCTTTAGGGTAGTACCACTGTCCAGCCTGGTTTCAGAGTAGACAACACTCATCAGGAGTGAACCGATTTCATAGCTTCCACCTCCAGTCCCGTACCAACCACTGATTTTTTCTACATTGTCCACACTAATTTTCAGACCCTCGTTTGGAGCTCTGTCGACGTGTCCAAGGGAGGCCGCGATGGTCACGCCGAAATAGCTAAAACTTAGACCGAATTCGTAGGAATTGAGCTTCGCCGCCAGAGAATGATCCTCTGTGTCTATCCTGCCCCAGAGAGGAATTTTCCGGGCTGGATCCGTGATGTTGCTCTCAAAGACCATCGACGCTGCCAGGGCCACATCCCAGAGCGTCTCTATGAAGTTCATGGCGCCGGACAGAATGTAGCCGAAGTCAAATCTATTCTCAGTGTCGAAACCTAGCTCTACGTCTGTTAGAACTGCATTGGGAGTTAGACTCAGGCCCAGCTGGAACCCAAACAGTTCCGGAGAGTAGTAGTTTATTTTATTTAGATATTTGCTGTGGTTCCAGGATTTTTTGATGGACTGGCCATCGACGAAGCCAAAATTCTGACTTGCCAGGGTGGTTGGCTCGAAGAGGAGATGTCCAGAGTCCAGAGGAAATTTTATGTGTCTGCCGAAGCTGCTGCCAACTGTCCCAGCGCCCAGAGAGAGGGGGGTGGCTCTGATCTTTAGATTTTCAGCGGCACTCGGCGTCGCACCGATTTCTATTTTTCCGAGACGACCATTGATGAAAAGATGGTAGTCCATGCTGCTGGCCGAGTAGCTGCTCAGGCTTGGGTTAATTCTGACGCCATACTTTAGTACTCCGGCGTTTAGGTGGTAGAGATCTATGGTCAGGGAGAGATCACTCTCAGCTATGAGGGAGGCCAGTGCGTTGCTGTGCAGTAGCTCCGAATTTAGCTTGCCTCCCACCTCCAGGGCGTAGTTCCCAATGAAGTTGGAGTTCTTCAGGTAGGAGTAGTTACTCGTCGGCTGATAGGAAAAACACCAGCCCGGAGCCATACCCACCACCAGAACCAGAAGACTGTGTCGAAATCTCATCAAATAAATTCTATCTAGGACGCCTAGACGCTAAACTCTTCGGAGAGAAAAATCAAGGATCGGTGTTTTGCCGGCGGGACTGCCCAGCTGCTATTGTTTTCCTATTTTTCTCCTCTTTCTCCGGCACCTGTCTGCCTCTCTGGGAATGGGACCCGAAAGAAACCTAATTGTGCAGCGGGGCCTAAATTCTATCTAAAACCTAGCAAAAAACTCTGTTGACAGAACTCCAAAAATAGGTTATACTGGCAATAGAAAAAATATGGGTAGGGTTTACCCATTAGAAGGAGGT
>JAITSP010000099.1 GCA_031287725.1 Rickettsiales bacterium | reverse complement strand
GTCTGCATGAAGTTGGAATCGCTAGTAATCGTAGATCAGCACGCTACGGTGAATACGTTCTCGGGTCTTGTACACACCGCCCGTCAAGCTATGGGAGTTCTTTTTACCCGAATTACATGAGTTAACCGCAAGGAGACAGTGTAACACGGTAGTGGGAATGACTGGAGTTAAGTCGTAACAAGGTAGCCGTAGGAGAACCTGTGGCTGGATTACCTCCTTTAAAGAGTTCGAAGCTGGCCTCTGGCCATGCTTCCAGCTGTCACCTTTGTTATTGTTTCTCATTGGCCGAGTATTTTCGTGCGAGGGTCTCCAGGAGCTTCCTGAAGACCTGGGGTTTTGTGGTTCATTTTTCTTGAGGGATATTATGTCTGAAAAAAATGAAGGGTTACTTCTGATAAAGGAAAGAGTCGGGCATATATTAAAGTTTGAGTGTGGGACCAGTTTCGGGGATGATGAGATTTCTGAGGTTGAATTTCATCCTGCCTCCGGTGCTCTGCGGATTAATGGTAGCGATGCTAGGGAGATCGGTAGGGGCTCCTATGGTTGTGCCTATCGGGTTTTCAGTAAAAAATTGCAGAAAGATGTGGTGCTGAAGGTGTCGCTCTTTTCCCAGATGACTGGCTGGTGGAGTGGGGAGTGGTCTAGCGACATCCTCTACTATGAGAGTCTGTGGAAGGGAATCACTGGTCCTGTCTGTCCTCTTGAGTTCACTAATCTGGTTAGAATATTTAGCTATGGTGATATTCACCGCGACCCCATGGGCAGTGGCCTGTTTGGGGTTGGTTTGAGTGTGTCCGAATGCTGCGAACTGGGAAGCCTTAGCGCCATGCCACGGGATGTGGCCAGGGCCATTTTGTCGATGGAGTGCAATGTCTGCGGACTGTTTGAGACGCTGCGGAGACTAGAGAACCTCCAGTCAGGAGAAGATTCTGGGGAGAAAAGCTTTTGTCAACTGCTTAACCTTGATCTAAAGCCAAGCAATCTGCTTGTGGCGATGGATGTGGCAGGAGTTCCTATCATCAAAATTGGTGACTGGTCTACGGCGGTGGCTCTCTCTAGGACTAGGATGGAGGGGGAGGAGGGTTTTATTCGCCCCTCTAGCGCCTTTCCTGAGAGTAGGAGTGATCTTGCAGAGGGGCTCGGTGGCATTGGCCAGGGAACAATGGCCTACAAGGCCCCAGAGACAATCAGGAACGATGTGTCTATAGATTCGAGGAAAATTGACATGTTCTCTCTTGGATTGACGCTTTTTGAAGTATTCACCTGCGGAGGCCTCTGGTTCGAGGAACCAGAAGTTGCGACCTGGCCAGGAAGCCCCGGGTTTAAAATTTTGTTCTGTGTCAGTGAAGGAGAGAGTGGTTTGGCAAAGTGGGATGCCTTTGTCAGGGCAAAAGTGGAAAAGGCAATAGGAGAAGGTCTGGACCAAACTGTTGGAGAACTGATCATGCAGTGCTGTACACTCAACGCCCCGCTAAGGTTGACACCTGCCGCTGCGATAGCCCATATGGCTAAAAAGAAATTTTGGCTGGGCAAGAGCGAGGAGGAGAGGCATAACACTCTAGAGAAAGAAATGGCAGTAGCTGAGAATCTGTTGGCCAAGTGGAAAAGTCCTCTAGAGAAGACCGACCAGGAAAAAGCCACCGCCCTTGGAATGGCTGCGAATGCTCTGGGTGGCTCTATTACCACTGGAGTGTCACCGAAGTCCAAATCCTAGTTCAAATTCCTATTGGTTCCGCCACCAATGGCACTGTATTTTTGTGCTCTGGCCGGGTCGGAGTTGCTGAGCTGGTGGCCCCACCACAGATTAGGCCGAATGTGAAATTGTTTTGATACTTCTCCACCACCTGGCTGGCCTCTCCACGGGGAGAAGAGGCCAGTTGAAACCTAATTTGTAGCGGGACCACAGCCCGAGCACTAGCTCTTTAGCTTTTCTATGGCAGGCAGGATGCCCCTCTCGAGCCACTGCAGAAAAGCCCCACCAGCCGTAGTGAGATAGGTGAATTTATCATAGACGGAGGCTTTGGCCAGCGCGGCCAGGATATCTCCACCGCCAGCCACAGATTCAACTCTGCCCTGGGAGGTCTCGGCGGCTATGAATTTGGCGATAGAATTTGTTCCCCTGTCGAAGGGAGAGATTTCGTATATACCCAGAGGGCCATTCCAGATGATAGTTTTGCAGAGGCCCAGACTATTTTCCACTAGACTCAGGGTTCTGGGACCAAAATCGGCTATTATGTCATGGGAAGCTAGGTTCCTAGTGTCCTTGACTTCTGTCCGTGGATTTTCAGTGACCCTGTCCGTAACCACCACATCGACTGGCAGTAGGACTCTACAGTTGCTTCTCTCTGCCTCGGCCACTAGGGCTAGAGCCTCACCCCTGAGTTCCTCCTCCCTTAGAGAGGCGCCAACCTCCACTCCCTGGGCGAATAGAAAGGTATTTGCTATTCCGCCACCAACCACCAGATAGTCAGACTTCCTGACCAATGCCCTCAGCAATTCCAGCTTTGTAGAGATCTTCGAACCTCCAACGATCACCGCCAGTGGCCTCTTCGGGTTGGAGACGAGTCTCGTGAGGTTATCCAGCTCGTAGATCAGATTGATACCCCCGTAGGATTCGAGCAAAGCCGGAATGCCCACCATGGATGCGTGTTTTCTGTGGCAGGTGGAAAAGGCGTCATTAACATATATGTCGGCCAGACCAGCTAGTTCCCGAGCAAATGCCTCTCCGTTTTCCTCCTCTTCTCTGTGGAATCTCAGGTTTTCCAGCAGCACAACGCTGCCCCAGGGTGCGTCCTCTATAATCTTCTTTGCCCCAGGACCAATGCAATCCCTGGAATAGTAAAACTTCAGGGTGGGCAAAAGTTGCCTTAGCCTCTCCAGAACAATCTCCAGAGAAAACTCCTTTTCGAAGCCCTTGCCCGAGGCTTTACCCAGATGGCTCGCCAAAACCACCTTGGCGCCATTTTCAGTCAGGTAGATTATGGTGGGGATGGTAGCTCTGATTCTGGTGTCGTCCAGAATTTCGCCATTTTTTATAGGTACGTTTAGATCTGCTCTGAGAAAAACTACCCTATCTTTTACTTTGCAATCTTCTATACTTTTAAACATAGGTAACTCCTAGTGGTCAAGTTTATGACTAACCTATAGAGGATGGATGATAATATTCAATACGAAATCTCTGCAAAATCATGTTGAAATAATCTAAATTGTATTGTACAATGAATTCAGCTGAATATTTTAGGAAAATGTTCCACGTGGAACATGGCTATCTATGGGAAAGGTAATATCGATCGTAAACCAGAAGGGAGGAGTGGGAAAAACCACCACGGCACTGAACGTTAGCGCCGGTCTGGTCGCTCTAGGCAACAGGGTGTTGGCTGTGGACTTCGATCCCCAGGGCAACATGAGTTCGGGTCTAGGCATAGAGCTAGGGGCTAGGGGAGACACCATATACGATGTCCTCAGAGACGGGGCAGACATCAATGGCTCTATAAAAAAGACTAGGATAGATAATTTGGACATAGCGGTATCAGATATGAATCTGGCAGCCTTTGAAATGGAGGCGGTGAAAATTGAGGGGAGGGAGTATTTGCTCCGGGAAAAGTTGAGGGAAACGAGGGAAAACTATGACTATGTGCTCATAGACTGTCCGCCATCTCTGGGACTACTCACTGTAAATTCTCTGGTAGCCTCGGATTCGATTCTCATCCCCCTCCAGTGTGAGTTTTTTGCTCTGGAGGGACTAAGCCATCTGCTGGAAATAGCGGAGCGGGTGAAGGTAAATTTTAACGGCGATTTGTCCATAGATGGCATCCTATTGACTATGTACGACAGAAGGAATAGACTGACGGATCAGGTAGAAAAGGATGTTCGCGGTTGTCTGGGCAATCTAGTTTACAAAAACGTCATACCGAGGAATGTGAAACTCGCCGAGTCAACCTCCTTCGGAATTCCGGCCATAGTCTACGACCAAAGCTGTGCTGGTTCGGTGGCCTACATCGATTTTATAGAGGAGCTGGTAGCCAGATATGCTAGAAAATAAGAAATTGGCCAGGGGTCTGTCCTCCCTGCTGGGTGAGAAGAACCTCTCCATCATAAACCTGAAGACCGAGATCGCACTGGATGATGTGGTGACCAGAGGTAACCAGCCCCGCAGAGATTTCAATGAGGAGGACCTAAGGGAGTTGGCAGGATCCATAGAAAAATATGGAATCCTGCAGCCGATCCTGGTCCGAAGGGTTGAGGGGGATAGATACGAGATAATTGCTGGTGAGCGAAGGTATAGGTCGGCTAGGATGGCAAACCTGAAAACCATCCCAGCGATAGTCAAGGATTTCGATGAGAAAGAGATTTTCAGCCTGAGCGTCGTTGAGAACGTGCAGAGGAAAAATCTGAACCCTATAGAGGAGGCTCTAGCCTACAGACACCTGATCGACGAGCGTGGCTACAGCCAGCAGGATCTGTCCGCTGTGATGGGTAAGAGTAGGAGCCACATAGCAAATCTGCTGAGGCTGCTGAGTCTGCCCGACGCCGTCCAGAGGCGGGTTGAGGAGGGGAAGCTGGAAATGGGCCACGCGAGGGCCCTCGTCGGCTGCCCCCAGGCCGAAGCAATCGCGGAGAAGATTGTGGAGAATGGCATGTCCGTGAGGGAGGTGGAAAACCTCGTGAAAAACACAAATTTGAAAGATTCAAAATCTGGAGGGGAGCCAAGGCCAACAGCCTCAAAATCCCTGGGGGACAGGGCAAAGGAATTGTCTAGAAAAATTAAAATGAGCTGCAGAATAAACTACAGCGAGGAGAGTGACAGTGGTACGGTGAACATAAAGTTCCATTCTCTGGAAGAGTTAGATAATTTTATCAATGATCTTTAACATACTATTGGTTTGGAATGCTGGTTAATGATTTGAGGAGCGGCGGAAGCACCGTGCTGGTGCTCGGGACCGACGATGTGGGCCTAGCTCTAGGAAAAGCCCTAGAGGGCTTTGGCAATAGCGTATTTTTCTGGGATGGGGACAGAGACAGTGGAGTCTACCGGAGATTTATAAACAGTACGCTGACGGCTCTGGAGGACATAGATAGCTATCCTCTGGAGTCGGTCGACTGTCTGATCCTAAGTCAAAAATTGTTTTCCGGGGATGAGGAGTTCATGGAGCGCTTTGGCCGGAGGATCAAAAAACTGGAGGGTAAAGTCTTCCTGGACATAGAGATTGTCAAGATTCTATTCCATGGCAGTAGACTCATGGCCATTGTGGGAGATAGCTATGCAAAAATAGTCCACGGCGCTCTGGACTGCATATTCGAAAATAGCCCCCGCCGGGCGATTTTGCTACCATCCGAGATGAATTTGCCAGAAATAGGCAGAGATGAGTCGGACGGAGGCCTGAATCTACAGGGAGACAACCTATTTCTCATGAACCTGACCGGGCAGATTCTGGAATACCTGGGAAACATCGACTTTGACATAGTGGC
Organism: Rickettsiales bacterium; assembly: GCA_031287725.1. Classification (GTDB taxonomy): domain Bacteria; phylum Pseudomonadota; class Alphaproteobacteria; order Rickettsiales; family UBA1997; genus CALXRO01. The sequence continues at coordinate 30,823 of JAITSP010000099.1, read as the reverse complement.
GATCCTCAGCCTCGGAGCGGAGGGGCAGAGTACGGCGGATGTCGAGAGGTTTCTGTCAAAGCAGGCCATGACCGGCATAGCCATCATAAATCTGGATGACGAGGGCTCCAGAGAGTTTTGGAATGGTCCAAGGTTTGGCAGCGGCAGCACCGTCCTAATCCCTCTGTCCACGGATAAAATGATTGAAAACGGCTATTCCTATGTTAATGAGACAATATATAACTACTATGATTCGAACTCTTCCCATGATCTCACAAATGACAGACTGGTCGGAAGTAAAATAAATAAACTGTCCATTCTCTCATCCTTTGTAGCAGCCACCAGATTTGGCCTAGATCCTCTGGCCGTGACGACCGCTCTGAGGTTTTTCCAGGGGACAGCTGGCAGAATGGAGTGTGTCCGGCAGAGCGATGGTGTTATATTTATAAATAACGTCTGCGCCGAGACTATGGATATCCTAGAATCCCCCTTTGACATGTATAACGCCATACACGCCATCTTCCTAGCCAATGGCAGGGTGGGAGAAGCCATGATTAGACCTAGGGACTACAGAGACAAGCTAAAATCGGTTTTTCTGATAGACGCCTTCGACATGTTCGACCTCGATGCTGCAGAATTCGGAGAACTAACTGTGAAAAAGGCAAAGGACATCCGAGAGGCTGTCGCTGCCATTGGCGATATCATAGACAGCGAGAGAAGAGAGGAGGAGGAGTCTGCCCTAGTGATCAGTCCAATCCATAGTGACAGGATGAATAGTAGCTACTATGAATCTCTTGGGGATGAATTTCGGAGGATTGTCAGGGGCCTATGATTGCACAGGTCCATACATAGATGGGAAAAATAGGCCTCCGGACGATTGTTTTTTATGTCAGCTATTTGGTTAATTGGACCTATACAAAAGAATTATTAAATCAAAAATTGGCTGGGAAGCCAGCTATTTCCTGGCCAGTGCTCAGCCCGCTGGCAATGCGCATATCCAGAGACATCTGAGGGAAGTTGGGTCCCAGATTTTTGGATGGCCAGGATGGCACCGGCCTCTGGCGGAGAAGGCGTGCCGGCCTGATTGACTAAATAGAATGAGTCGGTACAATCCCAGTCACTGGTGCTTTTATTTTGGGCTATGAATAGAGATAAATTTTATCCGGAAGCGAATAATAATGTGGATCCCAGAGATCTCGAGAATCGGGTGCTCACCTTCTGGAACGAGCGGCAGATATTCGATCTCTCTCTGGAGAAGAATAGGGACAGAGATTTTGTGTTCTTCGATGGTCCCCCATTCGCCAATGGACTACCCCACTACGGCCATCTGCTGGCAGGCTACATCAAGGACACGGTGGCCAGGTATCAGACCATGATGGGCAAAAGAGTCCAGAGGAAATTTGGCTGGGACTGCCACGGCCTCCCCGCTGAACAGAGTGCCGAGAGTGCACTTGGCCTGGCCGGTAGAGGGGCTATAGAGGAATACGGCATAGAGAAATTTAACAACTACTGCCAGGAGGATGTGCTAAGATATGTGAATGAATGGAAGAGATACGTGAACAGATCTGGCCGCTGGGTTGACTTCGACAATGGCTACAGAACTATGAATCTAGACTACATGGAGTCGATAATGTGGGTTTTTAAGCGACTCTACGAGAAGGGTCTGCTCTATGAAGACTACCGGGTCATGCCCTACTCCTGGAAATGCCAGACACCCCTCTCCAATATGGAGACTAGGATGGACAACTCCTTCAGAGAGCGCGCCGACAGGGCAGTGACCGCTAAATTCGAGCTGGAGCAGCTGCCAACGCTTCTGGAGGGTTGGGAGGCCACCAATGTCTACCTGCTGGTCTGGACCACAACCCCCTGGACACTAACCTCTAACCTGGCTCTGGCCCTTAGCGGAACTCTAAACTACGCTCTGATACGCCGCGGCGACGAATTCTACCTGATCGGGGAGAAGGCCATCGGCCGCTACGAGAGAGAATTAGCCGACGGCGACGGCAGGCTGAATATTGTCAAGGTCCTAGGGGGCAATGATCTACTGGGTCTAAGCTATAGACCCCTATTCGACTACCTCCTGTCGAACCCAGAGGTCCAGAGGTCCGAAAAATGCTTCACCATTCTAAGGGGAGATTTTGTCACGGAGGAGGAGGGTACCTGCATAGTCCACGTAGCTCCAGGTTTCGGAGAGGACGATCAGCTGATCTGCAGAGCCGCCGGCATACCGACAATCTGTCCAGTGGACGATGGAGGGTGCTTCACGGACGTAATCTATGACCACGCTGGACAGCAGGTCTTCGACAGCAATGACCAGCTAATAGCTAAACTAAAGCAAAAGAATCTCTGGTTTAAAACTGAGCAGTACCTGCACAACTATCCCCACTGCTGGAGGACAGACACTCCCCTCATCTACCGAGCCATGTCATCCTGGTTTGTGGATGTTCCCAAAATAAGGGACAAAATCATAGAGAACAATGAGCTGATAAACTGGATCCCAGGACACGTGAAACACGGCAGATTCGGGAAATGGCTGGAGGGGGCTCGGGAGTGGTCCATCAGCAGAAATAGGTTCTGGGGTTGTCCAATTCCACTCTGGAAGAGTAATGATCCAAAATATCCGAGAATCGATGTCTATGGGTCTCTGGACGAGCTGGAGAGAGATTTTGGGGTCAGACCAAAGAATCTTCACAGACCGTTCATCGATCGGCTGACCAGAAGGAATCCCGACGATCCTACGGGCAAATCTCTAATGGTCCGGGTGCCAGAGGTACTGGACTGCTGGTTTGAGAGCGGAGCCATGCCCTACGCTCAGCTACACTATCCCTTCGAGAACAGGGAATACTTCGAGAATAATTTTCCTGCGGACTTCATAGCCGAGGGCGATGGCCAGCTGAGGGGTTGGTTCTACACGCTGCTGGTCCTTTCGACAGCTCTCTTCGACAGGAATCCCTTCAAAAACTGCATATCCTTCGGGACAATAGTGGATGAAAATGGGAAAAAACTCTCTAAGAGGCTACGAAACTATGTTGACCCCTTCGAGGCCTTCGACACCTACGGCAGCGACGCCATCAGGTGGCTAATGCTGAAATCTCCAGCTCTAAAGGGTGAGGAGATGCGCATCAGCAAGGATGGGAGGGATATGAGGGAAATTCTCAGACTAGCTCTAAGGCCCGTGCTCAATTCCTACAATTTTTTCTGTCTCTATGCCAACAGCGATAGTCTGGAGGCCGAGGATATTCTTCGGATCGAGGATCTCTTCGCCGTCCGAGTGGGCAGAGGCGCCCAGCTGGCCAGAGACTCAAGACTGGCCGAAGGGCTAGCCGAGGAAAGACCATCCGAGGCTGGCCACAGAGACGGCGGGAAAGACCTAGAGTACTACGTTTTCTATAGACGTGCTAGACCCGTGGCCTCCGCTAGAGTCAGATCGGAGGGTGCTGTGGTGAAAATTGAGAAATTCTCCTCCAGCAGAGAGCTAGGGGACAGACCTCCTCTGAGACAGTTCATAAAATATACCATCGGAAAGCTCCTAGGCACAGATGCTGTGGAGAGGATAGACATTTCCCTGCCCTCCTCCTCCAAAGATTTCTGCGAAACCCTTGGCTTCAGAGCTATGGCTGGCGGCGGAGAGTCCGGAGATGCCGGAGCTGGCTACTCCAGAATGACTGCCCTGGCCAGAGACCTGCTAGGGAAGGACTATTCCCAGGGCAATAGTCTCCTAGACAACAGCATGGACATTTACATTCTCTCCAAACTGAGGGAGACAGTCCAGAGGATGAGAACTGAAATGGATAGCTATAACTTTGGCAACGCCTGCCGGGAGGCAGAGAATTTTTTCGACATTCTAAACAACTGGTACATAAGGAGAAATAGAAATAGATTCTGGAAATCGGAGAAGGATGCTGACAAGCAGAATGCCTACAATGTGCTCTATTCCGTTCTGCTGACCATGGCCCGGGCAATAGCCCCCCTCGCCCCTTTCCTCAGTGAACACCTATGGAGAGGATTGACTGGATCACCTTCGGAAAACCGGCGCTGAGGAGCTGAGATTTCCATGGCATTGGCGGAGGGGCGGGGCAACCGCCCCTCCGCCAATGCCCCCTGGAGTAGCTAACCTCAGAAAGTTCTTGACCACTCTGCCGGATACCCCGGGGGGATTTTTCTCCTCCGCCACCCCGGCTGCTAGAGGTTCTGGAGAGCTTAATTGTAATTATCTCATTTACATTTACTAAATCCCTCTTATTATAAGAGAAAGTGGTTCGCATGTACTATGAGAAAAATTATACTATTCCTCCTTGGGACGATCCTGCTCTCCTACCCTGTCTCTATCGCCCTAGTCAGAAGCCGGCTGAATGCCCCAGAAATGAGAAATCAGATAAACGACAGCCTCAGAGCAGAGATAGCTGAATACAAGGAGAACTATTTCCTCCAGAATAAAGATGTTCGCTTCTCCATAGACGGCAAGATCGAACTGTCCATGTTCCCTACCATAAAGCTGCGGGTAAATAACCTGAATCTGTCGGCAGTACAGTACAGGAATTATTCTCTGAACGCAAATGTCAGAAAAATCGAACTCTCTCCGAGTTTCATCGGCCTACTAGGGAAAAAGTTGAATATCACCAGTGCAACAGTCAGTGGCGTCGAGCTAACCGTAGTGAACGATCCTCTGAGGGACTCCTACGTCAAAAAGGAGACGGTGAAAAAAATGGTCAAGCTAGGGGAAAACGAGGTTGTTGGCCTCAGAGACAAACTTAAGACAATTTTCACCGGGAACAGCGACATAAGGGACGGCTATCGGGAGGTGGAGGTGATAGAGGACAGGGTCGTGACCGTTGATAACAGCAAAACCAGACTGATGCTGCTGAAGCTCATGAAAACCCTAGAGATCAGTGACGCTAGCTTTAGCCGCGGAGACATAAACTTTTCCGGCATGAACATCGTCTACGTTTCTGACGGCGTGGCTAGAAAGGAGATCAGCAGCATCTCGGGAAAGCTCAGCCTATCCAGACAGAAAAAACTAGAGGCAGGCTTTGTCCTGAACAACGTGGCAGGCAATCTTTCCCTCCTGCTGGACGGAGATGGGGATAGCCAGAAATTCGAAGTGAAGCTCACGAGTGATCTGCTCGACGAGATTGGCATCGAATACAGCGGAAACAATCTACTGGCCGAGGACTTTGCCAATCTGACGGCGAGCTATAGGATGAAACTGGGAACCGCTGGATTCAATAACCTTCTCCAGTGGATCTTGCCCACGAATTCTAAATTCCACTACTATGTCGACTACAAGAAGGCTGTCCGCCTGGCCATGGAGGTGGAGCAGGACAAGTCCTCTCTGAGGATAAAGAAATTTAGCCTGGAGAGCGAGGATCTGGGTGCCAGCGGTAGCTTTAGCCGTGCCGAGAACTGGGAGGAATTGGAGGTCAATGTGGATAATCTGAACCTGAACGGCATCACTCTGAATGTTATGAAAACAAAAACCGCCGTGGATCAGGACAAAATATCAATTTTTAAGATTAGGAGGAGTGACGAACTGTTCGACATCATCAGAAATACCAGAGTAGACAGCCCCATAGACAGTGCCGTAAAAATAAACATAAAGAAAATGACGAAGGACAGCATCACTCTGACTGATTCTCTGTTCGACTTTGAGATAATCGATGGCAGCTATAAAATGAACAATTTCGTTCTGAATCTGAACGACATGGGGATCAAGGTCGACAACCAGAGAGAGGTCAACGGCTTCTTCATCAGCGATCTGACCGTAACCGGTAAAAATTTCGATGACATAGCCCGCTTCTTCAATGTTCCCAACAGTCTCGGACTAAAGGAGTTTAAATTAAAGTCCGGGGTCTTTGTCTACAACGGCACTGTCTATCTGACCGACTACGAGGTGAGTGGCGGAAACACCAAAATAAGCGGCTCCGTAGAGTATTCCATCGCCGGTGACAGCAGCTATCTAGCCTACATAGCCAATCTGGAGGAGTTTAGTCTGAACGTCGGCGCCAGCAAGGTTCTAACCATGAAGGAAAACCTGCTCTGGCTGAACAACTTTACAAAAAACGTATTCGCGGAGCTGCACATTAGAAAACTGAAGTACAATGAAAAGCTCAGCATCACCGATGTTGTGACCAAAATTAACTATTCCCCTGGATTTATGCATCTCTACAACATAGAGAATATGAATTTTGACTTTGCGGAGGCGGTTTCCGGCAGAATTCTACTGGACATCCGCGGGAAAAACCCCGTCCTGGGCCTAGACCTCAGAATTAAAAAAATAAAGGTGGCGGGAAACCTGATGGGCTATGTGTTCGACGTAGAGAAATATAGAAATCTAATCCTGAAGGAACCCGTCAACCCAGGCAACCAGTCAAAATACTGGGTGAACAAGCTATTTACCATTCCAAAGTTTGACGAGATTGGAGGAAGGATTAACATCATCGTCGGCAGCATCCTAGTGAACGACGCCCAGCTGAGCGACCTGTCTCTTTCCACCTCTCTGGAGGAGGGAGTATTCGCCATTAGGAATTTCAAATTCAACGGGTTGGGAGGAACAACGGAGCTCCGAGGACTGTTGGACCTGAAGGGCAGTAAGGTTGTTAATCTGGTCCTCACCGAAACCACCTACAGCATCGAGGAGATTGTCAAACTCCTGTCCGGAAACAGCGGGGAGAACGGTTCGGAGCCGAGTTTCAAAGGGACCCTGGGCCTAGGAGGACTCCTAAAGGGGGGTGGCCCCTCCGAGACCATCTTCGATGCCTCTCTGGACATGCAGTTTAAATTTGTCGGCAGGAATCTTTTTATAAAAAGCATTGGTCTGGACGATCTGAGAAAAAAACTATCGATGGTCTACCAGGACAGCAGTCTGCTGAATATGAAAAGCCGCGAAATTATCCTCAACGGCAGTGGCACCACATTCGGCGAGTTCAGCGGACTATTCACCATCAAGGGCGGCATAACAGACCTGGCCATGGATGCCATGGGAGAAGGTATTTCAACGAAGTTAGCCCTCAAAATAGACAACAGAGACAACGACACCCGCATAGACGCTCTGAACACCTCCATAATCCTAAACAGGGTGGGGAAAATGGACATCCCCCTCTACCTTATAGTAAAATTTACCGAGAACTTTACCCAGAAGGCCCAGCTGGAAATAAATACAGAGCAAATCGACAAATATCTGAGCGAAATAAAAAGACTGTTAAAGTAGCGGCAGTGGACAGAGCTCATCCAGAGCCTCTAGAAATTCCCTCTGGATCCTAGCAAAATCGAAGAGAGATCCAACGTCCAGCCATTCCTCCTCTCCGTGGGCACCGCCACCGTCTGCCCTGTGACTGATCACGCTGGTCCCTCGGCCAAAGAAATATCTGGCATCGTTGGTTCCGCTGGCCCTAGAGTATTTTACTTTTATCCCATTTCTCTCAGCAGTCTGTCTGTAGAGTCGGTGATACTCGTTAGAAATGTCGTGCCTGGCGAAATTATTCAGCATAAGTACCCTGAATCCCACGTCCCCCTGGAGACAGCCCTCTATGACCTCGAGAGCATCAACAGCGGCAAAATTTATATCCATCTCCAGCCCATAGGTCTCGCAGTGGTAGCCGGCAAATCTGTCCCTGATGTTCACCATGGTCTGCTCTAGAGCACTCCCCTCCCCTCTGAGCTCGATGGTGATAGCCCCCAGATTCTCCTCCACTATGGAGTCCAAACCCTCTCCATTATCGCTGTCCAGAAGCAGAGTGGTCTCCAGGCCAACCTCGCCGACCAGATAGCCCGCTCCATTTTCGCCCCCAGTCTCCTCGTCGGAGGTCACGGCGACAGCGTAGCTCAGGTTTCTGCAACTTTCGGCCACCGCCAGCAGGTTCACCAGACTAGCCGCCAGAAAACCCTTCATATCAAATACTCCCCGGCCAAATATTCTGTCCCCGCTCCTCGACATTTCGTAGGTTCTGGCGGGAACCACATCCAGATGGCAGAGACTGAGGACGTCGAAGCTGCGACCAGCGGAATTCGAAAATATCATAGATCTATGGCCATTTTTCTCAAATTCCTCCAGCCGGATGGCAGAACTCTGGGACAAAAACTCTCTGCACAGCCCAAAGCAGCGGTCCATCGCCGGGAAGTTGCCTCCGTAGCTCGGAGTGCTAACCAGCTCTGCCACCAGTGGAAGCATGTTTTTTCCCTAATCTAATTAGTCCCGAAAGATAGGAAATGGCTAAATAGACAATTCCTGACAGGAGTGCGGTGGCAACGAATTTTACTAATCCCGGAGCCAGCATCTGGTCCAGAGGAATAAATTTGTCACAGGCCACGGCGGTGAGCACTAGAAAAATCAGAGAATAGAGTATTTTAGCGAAGACTAGCAGAAACCTCTCCGATAGAATCAGCTGTCCTCTGACCAGAAGTATCACCAGCAGCGAACCAAAGTCTAGATAGGATGACAGGACGGAGGCAATCAGGATACCTCTGGAGCCAAAGCGCCCCACCAGAGCCAGGGCAATGGACACATTCGACAGAAGGGAAATTAGGGCGGAGACCATTGGAGTTTTTGTGTCTCCGCTGGAAAAAAATATACTCTGGAGAATTTTTGACAGTATGAAGGCGGGCAGAGCGCAGGCGTAGATTTTTGTGTATTCCACCACCGCCTGGGAGGAGGCACTGGAGAATTCCCCTCTCTCAAAGAGGATGGGCACAAAAATGTAGGAGAGCCTGTAGAGATAGACCATGGCCGGAAGACCCAGAAAAAGAGCTGTCAGCAGTGCATCCTCCTGGATTTCGAATCTATCACCGTCGTTCCGGCGTATTTTCTTCGACAGCAGAGGCACCAGACTAACACCCAGAGCTGTTCCCAGTAGGGATGTGGGCAGCTGCACAAGCCTATCCGCATAGTACACAAGGGATATGGCCCCGGCCGCTCTGGAGAGTAGGATCGAGGAAACTACGGAATTTATCTGGTCCATGGCACTGCCCAGAAGAGCGGAGGAAAATTTTTTCGCAAACTCTCTGGTCGCCCGGTCTATCTCCAGCCTCTGGGGACGAAGGATTATTTTTTGACTGGCTACGGCAAGAAAAAGGCAGAAAAACTGCAGAAACCCTCCTATGAGCACAGCATAGGAGAGCAGCCGGGAGATGTCCGGAGTAAGCAGCGGAGAAAGCAGGGACGCTAGGATGAAAACTAGATTCAGTAGCAGAGGATTCAGAGCCACGGCCAGAAATTTTCCTCGGCAGTGCAGTACTCCCGCCATAAAACTGGTCAGCGCTATGAAAACCAGGTAGGGAAACGTTATTCTGGAGAGAGTTACCGTTAGTCTATATTTTTCCACGTTGCTGCTGAAGCCAGGCACCACCAGAGCTACAAGCTGGGGCATAAATATCTCCGCCCCTAGACAGAAGAGCAACATCGAGTAGAGGAGGAGGGAAAACATGTTTCTCAAAAACTGCAGCACCCCGTCTCTGTCCCTCTCCACCAGCTGGCCGGAGAGAATTGGCACAAAGGCCGCACTGAAGGCTCCCTCGGCAAATAGGGTTCTGAAAAAATTTGGCAGCCGGTAGGCCGCAAAGAACACATCGGAGGAGAGTCCAGCTCCTAGATGCCGTGCGAACAGCATATCTCTCAGGAGGCCGAACACTCTCGACAGCAGAGTGCCTAGAGCGACTAGGGAGGAGGATAGGAGAAAATCCATCATGGCAAACTTGATTTTATTTCAAAAAAGTACATATATAATTTCCGCTGTAAATTACAATTAGTCCATGACTCTCTCCTATGGCCGTGCCCTGGTGGTTCTATTCCTTCTATCTAGTTCCGAGGTTCTACCCGCAGCCTCTAGAGAAAGTCCAGAGGATCGTAAAAAGAGGGAGGAATTTAAGAGTAGAATTTTCAAGGAGGAGGCTCTGAGAAATCCCAAGGCAGGTCTGAGCGACGAGGATTTTGAACCTCTGCTGGATGACGAGGGACAGCCTCCGGAGGAGAATGCAGATAGTGGAAAGCCCGGGGTCGAGCCAGAGAAGGGGGGTTCGAATTCTCCGGGGGAAGACGGGAAAACCCCTGGAGATAGCCCCGGGCCAGAGCCGGGAGATGGCAGAGGGGCCGAAGGGGAGGCCACCGCCAGCGAAGAAAATGACTCTGAGACCAGAGACAGTGGCGATGGGGCGGTGAAGGGTGGCGATGGAAGCGAACGATCCGAAGAAATTCCGGAGAAAGCTGCTGAAGGAGTCGACCGGGAGGGCGGTACCCCCACCCAGAGAAGAAATAGTATGGGACCCAGACTCCCTCCCCGCTGGAGCGGAGAAGGCGGGGAGCCGGAGGAAAAGAAGAAAAAGACCCCTAAGCCAAAGAAAACGGAAAGCAAGAGTACCCGCTCCGGGAGGAGGAGCGGGCTAGGGGATGAGGGCCTAAAGGCCGCAGTGCCTAGCGCTGAGGAGGGATCGGAGGACTCCGATGGGAAAAAGAAGGAAATCGAAACTAGGAAGGAGGTCAAAAAGGGAAAACAGAAAATCAGAAGAAACGCCATGAGCGACAGAGACATCAGCTCTCTAGTCCACAGGGAGGAAGAAACATTCAGAGAGGAGGAGGCCACCAGAGAAAAGAACTACGATGAGGATTTGCCAGGGGAAGATGTCCTAGAGTCCTCGGCGCCAGAACCGGAGAAAACAATAGCTCCAGCTCCGGAGAGAAGCGGCAGGGTCAGGAGAGAGCCGAAGGAAGTTCCCGAACCTTCGGGAACTTCCTTCGCCAACGACCTGCCAGCACTCCGCAAGAGAAAAACCGGAAGTCTCGGAGCCCAGGGGGGGGAGGACAGAGGGATTCTGGAGAAAATATACAACATAACGGACACGAATGTGTCCAACGATTTTCTACTCTCCAGAGAGTACGCGGATCTGCTGAGGGAAAGCGGAAAGGTGAAGCTGAGGAAGGTTGAGATGGCTGACGAGAAGGACATACCTGTACTTCACACATCGGCCAAGAGCATAGTGAGTTTCCGCAACAGTAATATTCCAGATGAACTGCTAGACTATAGAAGGTCAGAGACCAACGCCCACATCCCGCTGGTTCTCAACAGCGAGGATATCCGGGCTATGGCCAGGAGGGCCATAGCGGAGGGTAGTCTGGCCGCCCTGCGGGGATTGGTGGAAAAGACCGGGAATCCGGACTTTATGGTCGACGGGAGCAGAACCGTGCTGGAGTTTGCCATCGAGAACGGCAGTCACAGCATAGTCAGATATCTAATCTACAGCGGAGCCAGCATAAACAGACAGGGACCCGGCCTGAATACCCCCCTGCACCTGGCGGTGAATTCCAACAGCCTAGCAATTGTGAAACTTCTGGTGGAAAGTGGTTCGAATCTGGACAGCCAGAACTCATTCGGCGAGACTCCGCTGATGCTTGCCATAATAAAAAATTATGATGGAATTGCCTACGAACTGCTAAAGAATGGAGCGGACGTGCGCATTAGGAATCAGGATGGAGAAACGGCCTATGGCCTGTGCCTGAGGTTTAACCGGGGCAAGATACAGCAGTATCTGGCTAGCATAATAAAAACAGAGAGGAACATGCCAGAATGAGCTCCAACATCTTTAGAGACTTTCTCGGCGATAAGATCATGGAGATCGACCGGAACATGCTGATGACGGTGTGCACCATATTCTCTCTGGGTGTTGCCATGCTCTATTCCATCGGAAATGGGAGCATGAGGCCCTGGGCTCTGAGGCAGACCATCTACTTCATCCTCTGCCTGCCATTCTGCATAGCCATAGCCCTCATTGACATAAACTTTTGGTTCAGAAGTTCCTATAGAATCTATGCCGCAGGGCTTTTCCTACTCACTGTGGTGGAAATATTCGGCCACAGGTCGATGGGAGCCACCAGATGGCTGAATCTGGGCTTCGTAAAGGTACAGCCATCGGAGTTTATGAAGATATGCACCACCCTGGCCCTTGCCAGATATTTTTTCCAGACAGATCTGAAGAGCATAAGGGAAAACAGGACTCTCCTAGTGCCCGCGCTACTGCTGCTAGTACCCTGCTGGCTGATCCTGAGGCAGCCTAACCTTGGCACAGCTCTGATACTCATGGCCATAGGCATTTCCATAGCGTTTTTCGTTGGGGTACAGCTAATTAAATTTGTTACCTGCCTCCTGGCCATTCTGCTGGTGGCACCCCTTGTCTGGCAATTTGGCCTCCACGACTACCAGAAACAGAGGATACTGGTATTTCTAGATCCGGAGAGTGATCCGCTGAATAGCGGCTACAACATAGCCCAGTCAAAGATAGCCATCGGCTCAGGGGGCTTCTGGGGTAAGGGCTTCGTAAAGGGTACCCAGGGCCAGCTGGAGTTTCTGCCGGAGAGGCACACTGACTTCATATTCACCGTGTTCTGCGAGGAGTTCGGCTTTCTGGGCAGTATTTTTGTGGTTTTTCTCTACATTCTGCTGTTTTCCATGTTCATCTACACTATAATCAGGTGTAACAACACATTTGGGAAGACGCTGGTGGCCGGCGTGCTGGTAAATTTCTTCTGCCACTTTTTCATAAATATAGGCATGATAACGGGGCTACTGCCGGTGGTGGGAACACCCCTGGTTCTGTTCTCCTACGGCGGCAGCGTGACCGTCTCATCCCTGATAGCCATAGGCTTTGTGCTCAACGTGCGCATCCACGGAGACAGGGAAATAAGCTCCAAGGGCAGGGCATGAGGAAAAAAATACTGCTGATAGCCGGAGAGAGGTCCGGGGACACTCTAGGCTCAGACCTGTTGGACCAGCTGGACAGAGATCTGTTCGACATCAGCATAGTCGGAGGTCCCTCCATGGAAAAGAAAAGTGGCCGGAGGAGTCTGTTCCCCATGGAGGAGCTGGCGGTGATGGGGATATTTGAATTGCTACCCAGACTGCCCAGAATCCTCCGAAGAATAGGGGAAACGGCAAGATTCGCGGTCAACACGGCCCAGGACCTGGTACTAACCATAGACTCACCAGATTTCTGTTTCAGAGTTATGAAAAAGATTAGACAGTTGGACAGGGCAAACAGAATCAAAGGTTTCCATCTCGTAGCCCCCAGTGTCTGGTTCTACCGAGGGGGTAGAGCTAAAAAGATAGCCCGGCTCTACGACGAACTCTTCTGCCTGCTGCCCTTCGAGCCCCCCTACTTTGAAAAATATGGGCTGAGGACGATTTTTGTGGGTCACCCGATCCTTGGGAGAGGATTCGCCCAGCCTAGTGCCAGCGCCAGAGACTCCGCCGGTCCGGGGGACAGCAGAACCATTGTCCTGACTCCGGGTAGCAGAACCACGGAGATCAGAGCCATGCTGCCCCTGATGCTGGCTGTGGCTAGAGATCTTAGAAAGACCTACAACCTCAACTTCAGCATCCTAACCAGCGAAGACATGGAGGCCGAGGTGAGGAAATATCTGGGGGCAGGGAAGATTGGCCAGCCGGAGGTTATCTCCGATCCCCAGAGAAAGCTGGAGACTCTGGCCAGATCCTCACTGGCAATAGCCAAATCTGGCACAAACACCCTAGAGATAGCCGCCCGGTCGGTACCTCTGGTGGTAATCTATAGATTTAATTTCCTGACCAACATTCTGGTTGGTCTCTTCCTTAGGATGAAATCTGGCCCAAAATTTGCGAACATTGTAAACATTCTGGCCGCCAGAGAAATAGTTCCGGAATTCATAGTTTCCAAATGTAGAGTTAAAAATATAGTGGAGGCCGCCATTCATCTTCTGGAGAGCGGAGAGGCCAGAGCCAGACAGCTGGAGGACAGCCGGCGGATTCTGGAGCAGCTCAGCCTCGGAGCCGGCCGTCCGGCATCACAGCTAATGGCCGATGAGATACGCAGATCACTGGCTCTCTAGGCTGCCCTCTGTGCTGTCGCTTCTGCTGCCACTGCTTCTGCTAGGCTTCAGCTGCCGGCCAGAGGAGTTCGGGCTAGGGGAAAGTGTGAAGATCCGAGCCGACGAAATTAGCATTCGAAAGAACGAGGGCCTCATGGTGTTCACTGGAAATATCCAAATAGAGAAGGGGGGATTAGAAATATTGGTAAGGAAGGACCTGACCATCCACTACAGGGACATGGATGGCAAAATCAGGCCAAGCATCATGTACATGCAGGATGTCGAGGCCAGCAGCGCCAGGGGTGTTAGGATCAGTGGCGATCGTGGAGACTATGACTTTGTCAACTCAATTTTGACCATTAGAGATAATGTTGTGGTAAATGAGAAAAATTCAGTTATCTTTGTGGACAGAGCTGTCTATGATACTCTGAGCGAGGAGATCAATATGTTTGGGAACCGAAGCGGAGAGGATGGTTCTAAAAAAAAAGTTATAATCATTATGGATAACCTGGAGGAGCTAGGTAGGAGAAAAGATGACAAAAAACCTTCTGGAAATTGAACATTTGAAAAAGGCCTATGGCGGAAGGACCGTTGTCCGGGACGTAGCCCTGGAGGTAGAGCAGGGAGAGGTGGTGGGACTCCTAGGGCCCAACGGCGCCGGTAAGACGACGATATTTTACATGGCCGTAGGTCTGCTGAGGGCCGATGGCGGCAGAATCCTGCTGAATGGCAGAGACATATCAACCTTTCCCATGTACAGGAGGGCGAAGCTGGGCATAGCCTACCTGCCCCAGGAGGCCTCCGTGTTCCGGGGCATGACTGTCAGCATGAACATATACTCTATCCTGGAGATTTCGCAGCCAGACAGGAAAAAAAGGGCCGAAAGGCTGGAGCAGCTCATGGAGGATTTTTCGATCTCCCATCTGAGGAATTCCATCGCAGCCACCCTCTCCGGCGGAGAGCGGAGACGTCTGGAGATAGCCCGAACCCTGGCTCTGGACCCGCTCTTTATTCTTCTGGATGAACCGTTCGCCGGCATAGATCCCATAGTCATGGGCGAAATCACGGAGATCATAGTGAAACTGAAGGGCATGGGCATAGGCATTCTAATAACGGACCACAACATTCGGGAAACCCTAGCCATCGTCGACAGGGCTTACATAGTCTACGATGGGAAAATTCTCATGTCTGGAAACCGAAGGGAAATTCTCGCCAATCCGGATGTCCGGAGATTCTATCTAGGCGAGAACTTTAGGTAGCCCTGGCACCCGGTGGTCACCGGGAACAGCCTCTGGCCTAGGAATCCACGGGCCTGCCGCTGCGCTTTGCCCGATACCTTAGCATTCCTTCAGCCACCACCCTCTGTTCAGCCCTCGCTATTATCAGAGAATTGCTACCAGCACTCTCCGTCACGACGCTGCCGGCAGCTGTCAGTGAGTTTTCACCGATTTCCACCGGAGCCACAATTACGCTGTTAGAGCCTATGAAGGAATTCTTGCCAATCCTAGTTTTAAATTTTGAATAGCCATCATAGTTACAGGTGATGGTACCCGCTCCGATGTTCGTATCCTCGCCCACCTCTGTATCTCCGATGTAGGAGAGATGACTAATTTTTGTGCCATTCCCTATGGTGGATCCCTTTATCTCGCAGAAATTTCCGATCCTGGCATTTCTGCCCACACTAGTCCCCGGCCTCAGACGGGCAAAGGGCCCGATGGTGGATCCACTTTCTATCTCACACCCCTCTAGATAGGAGAAGGCTCTTATCTGGACATCTTCCTCTACTCTGACCCCTCGGGCGAATATGACATTCGGCTCTACAGTCACATCTCTCCCCAGTACCGTATCGTAGGAAAAAAATACCGAGGCGGGATCCACAAGGGTAACCCCTCTAGCCATAAATTCGCCCCTCATCCTATCCTGGAAGGCGCGCTCTGCGGCGGCCAGCTCCTTTCGGGAGTTTATCCCCTGGACCTCCCCCTCCTCCACTAGAACGTAGCTACAGGGGTAGTTCTGTCTAATGGCTATTTCCACAATGTCCGTGAGATAGTATTCCCCTGCTCCATTGTCATTGCCCACGGCACCGATAAGTCGCTCAAGAAGTTTTCGGCCTCGGACGGCGTATATGCCCGCGTTACAGAGAGAACTGTTTCGCAGAGAGTCACTGGCGTCTCTGTACTCCACAATCCCCCCTAGCCTTCCATCCTCTCCCAGCACTAGCCGTCCATATTCATTCTTTCTATTCCCTGTGTTGAAGGCCAGCAGAACCAGAGCATCCCCCGTTTTTTCTAGGGCATCCAGCATTCTTCCATAGGTCTCCCCCTGGACCAGAGGGACATCGCAGTAGGTCACCAGCACAACACCCTCGGTGTCACCGTCCAGGGCTCCGAGACCAACCCTGGTGGCACTGGCGGTGCCGTCCACTACACTCTGGACGGCAGTTTTCACATTTTCCGGAATAATAGCCTCTATAGCCTCTCTGTTGTCTTCGGACACAACCAACACAATCTTCTCCACCCCGACGGTCTCCAGGGTTCCTAGCACATGGGCCACTATCTCCAGTCCCGCAACTCTATGCAGGACCTTTGGTCTGCCGGACTTCATTCTGGAGCCTCTGCCGGCACAGAGAACCACTGCCACTGGGTTGTTCATAATAATTCTACCATCCTTGAAAATATAAATACTTAATCTACCATCCAGGTAGAGCTAAGATTTTATGCCATATGCTAGTTTTATTTTCAAGTTTACTATTTTGCTTTCTACTCCTGATCATACTGGAGATCAACTGCTGCCGCAGGAAGGAGTACATAGAGATACATCACAGCGGTAGCAACGTTGATATTGGCGACCATGCGGATGTCATCGAAACCAAAATGAACGAAGTCATCAGACTGCTAAAATTCGACGCAGTGGCTGGACTGGGGTCAAAAATCGAAACAATCGGGAAGGCGGTGGCTAGCAGGGTGGCTGAGACCTCTGGAGAGCTGGCCGGGCGTCTGACTGGTCTGGCCGACGGACTGAAAACCCTCGGGGAGACTGTCAGGGCTGGAGCCACTGCATCTTCGCTGGACTCTGGTTCCTCGACCTCCGGAGACTCTCCCCGGATTCCAGATGGCTCTGGAAAACTGGAAGAAATAGCGGATAGGATTGGAAATCTTGAGCAGAGATTCGCTGACTTTGGCAGTAGCCTGCTGGGTCTGCTGAATAAAGTGGAAATAATCGAAGAGAGACTAGCTGCCGCTGGCACTACCGCTATCGCTGCCGCTGGTCCAGCTGGTGGGACTGTGGAGGCTGTGGTTGGAAGGGTGGAGGAAGAGAAAGTAGAAGAGGAAAGCGAAAGTAAAGAGGAAGAAAGTGAAAGTGAAGAAGAAAAGGTAGAAGAGAAAGTGGAAGAGAAAGAGGAAAGTAAAGAGGAAGAAAGTGAGAGTGAAAGTGAAGAAGAGAAAGTAGAAGAGAAAGTAGAAGAAGAAAGCGAAGAGAAAAGTGAGAGCGAAAGTGAAGAAGAAAAGGTAGAAGAGAAACAGGAAGAAAAAGAGGAAAGTAAAGAGGAAGAAAGTGAGAGTGAAGAAGAAAAGGTAGAAGAGAAACAGGAAGAAAAAGAGGAAAGTAAAGAGGAGGAAAGTAAAGAGGAGGAAAGTGAAGAAGAAAAGGTAGAAGAGAAACAGGAAGAGAAAGAGAAAAGTGAGAGTGAAAGTGAGAGTGAAGAAGAGAAAGTAGAAGAGAAAGTGGAAGAAGAAAGCGAAGAGAAAAGTAAAAGTGAAGAGGAAGAAAGTGAAAGCAAAGAGAAAAGTGAGAGTGAGAGTGAAAGCGAAAGTGAAGAGAAAAGTGAAAGTGGAGAGGAAGAAAGTGAGAGTGAAGAAGAGGAAAGTGAGGACAAAAAGGAAGAAACAGAGGAAGGAGGAGGGGGAGGCAGTACCAGCGAGGGTCTGAAGGATAAGATCAGAAAACTAAAGGAGAAACTGAATTCTCCTCCAAGCTCCGAAGAGAGCTAGCCCTCGGCCCGAGACCCCCCTATGAACTGGTTAGCCAGATGGCCAGAGGCTAGGAGGGCTCTGCGGTGCTCGAGGGGACTGTGCACCCGGAGAATGTCAACGTCCTTTGCAAGTCCCAGGGACAGGGCGATCGTCTCTAGATCGCGCTGTCCCGCCGCTTCGCCAGTGAAAATGTCCATAAAGGACTTCCTCGAGTGTCCCACCAGAATCTTGAAGCCGTAGCTGTGAAAGTGGGCCATGTTCTGCAGCAGTTTTAGATTTTGGGATGCAGTCTTGCCAAACCCCAGGCCAACATCGAATATTAGTCTGTTTTTATCCAGACCAATCCTTTCGAATGTCCTTGCCCTGTCTCCAATCCATTTTCCCATCTCTTCCAGTGGGTCACCGACCAGAACCACGTCTCTTCTGGTCGGAACAGCCAGACTATGCATGAAAATAAATTTTGCATCCCTATAGTTCCTGGCCAGATCTAGCATTCTCTCGTCTCCTAGGCCAGACACATCGTTGACCATGTCAAAACCACTGGCCAGGGCCAGTTCGGCTGTCCCCGGGTGGTAGCTGTCTATGCTGAGCAGAGGCCTAAAATAGCCAAAGTTTCTGTTTCTGATGTAGTCAAATATTGGCTCTAGCCTCCTGATCTCCTCCCTCTCCTCTAGAGGCCGGGAATTCGGATTGGTTGATTCGGCCCCGATGTCTATGGCGGAGACATCGGCCCTTTCCCACTGTTCAAACAATTCCACAGCGGAATCCGGAGCGTAGTGTTTCCCACCATCCGAGAAGGAGTCCGGAGTAACATTTATTATACCCATGGTCAACGGCTGGTGTGACCGGCCATAGTAGTCTCCAGCCTTCTCCGGATAGACAAAGGACAGCGGGTCCAGCACAAAACTTCTGCTGTAGATGCCTCTGTGGGGTATGGTCAATTTATCGCTGTTGATAACCTGATTTTTATAGAAAAGTATGTCCAGATCAATGGTTCTAGGGCCAAATTTCCTGCTAGGATCACGTCCCAGCTCCCTCTCCAGCCGCTTGCAGAGTGCCAGCAGATTCTCCGGAGAGAGCTCCGTGTCCACTTTGACCACGCAGTTATAGAATGGCCTGTTCCAGTCGTCGGGGGACCCCTCCAGCAGCAGAGCTGGGTTTGGGTACAGTGGGGACACCTCCAAAATATCCACACCATAGGCCCGCAGCCCATCGATGGCGGCCACCAGGTTACCCTTTCTGTCACCCTCGTTGGATCCCAGAGCAATGTACACGAAATCATCATTCGAGCTCATAGAGCTACCCCCCTCCACCCTAGGGGTCGAGCCTCTCCCCGGGCTACTCTAGGCCCTACCTGCCGAGCCAAATACATTCCTGTTCTTATCCATGTACATGTCCACCAGACTCTGCCGTGCCTTGCCCAGGTAGTCCCGGGGGTCAAACCTGTCGGGATTGTTCCACAGAAACTCCCTCACCGAGGCGGTCATGGCAAGCCTGCCGTCAGAGTCAACGTTTATTTTGCACACCGCCATAGTCGCAGCCCTTCTCAGCTGCTCTTCGGGGATACCGAAGGCTCTCTCCAGCCTACCTCCACATTCATTTATCCTGCGGACCAGCTCCTGGGGGATGGAGGAGGCCCCATGGAGCACTATAGGAAAGCCTGGCAGCCTTCTGGCTATCTCCTCCAGCAGGTCAAACCTCAGGGTTGGTATCTCTTTTTCGTCTCTGACGTTGAATTTATAGGCACCATGGGAAGTGCCAATGGAAATGGCTAGAGAATCGACACCAGTCTCGGCAACAAAATGCTCCACATCCTCCGGTCTAGTGTAGCTGGAAATTTCCGACCTAGCTTCATCCTCCACACCCGACAGCACACCCAGCTCACCCTCGACGGTCACATCCCAGCGGTGGGCGAAGTCGCTAACCCTCCGAGTCAGCTCAATATTTTTTCCATAGTCTAGACTGGAACCATCTATCATAACCGAGGAAAAGCCATTCTCTATGCAGTCTCTGCAGATTTCAAAGCTAGCTCCGTGGTCAAGGTGCAGCGCCATCGGTATTTCCCTGAGCCCCAGCTCCCCCGCCATCCTCTTCATCATCTCCAGAGCTCCTCTGGCCATGTTTCTCAGTAGATCGGGGTCGGCGTAGTTCCTTGCTCCGGCAGAAACCTGCACTAGTACCGGCGACTGACTCTCCAGACAGGCTATGACTATGGCCTGGATCTGTTCCATGTTGTTAAAATTGTAGGCTGGAACGGCATAGCCACCCTCATAGGCCTTCTTCAGCATGAGCCTGCCGTTGACAAAGCCGAGATCTCCATATTTTATCATGATAATTCTAAAAACCCTGTAAAATTAAAAAAACAGCGCAATCACCAGCCCCAGCGCTATTCTGTAGTAGCCAAAGATATCCAGTCTGCACCTCTTCAGGAACCCTAGCATTCCTTTCACAAAAAACAATGCGAACAGCACATTGGCTATGAAATAGCCAAGGAGGAGACGGAAATCGCCGACACCCATTTTCCCGACTCCCCCCAGAATGTCGAATAGAGCACCAGCCAGACCCACCGGAGTTGATATGAGAAACGAAAAGTCAACGGCCACAGCCCGGGGCAGTCCCAGAAGCAGGGCGGCACCCAGCGTGGAAGCCAGCCGCGATACACCTGGCACCAGAGAAACCATCTGTGCTAGACCTATTCTATACATGTCTCCAGGCTCTATCCCTTCCAGGGAATCTAGGTTCTGGGGAACAACCTTCCCCCTGGCCAGCTGCCCTTCGACGAACAGCAGAAACACCCCGCCCAGGACCAGGCACAGGGCTATGGCACCACTGGAGTAGAAATATTTTCTCACCGGTCCGCCGAAGAGCGCGCCAGCCAGCAGAAATGGCATGGAGGTCAAAATTAGGCTTCGGCAGAGAGACCTCACGGCCCTGTCGAAGAAAAAGTCTCTGGCGATTCTCCAGAGAAATTTCCTAAAGTAAAAACAGAGAACCAGATCTATGGCCAGCTGGGAAGTCGCCAGAAGCAGCCGCAGGTCAATCTCCGGACTAAAAAACCTGCCCACCAGTGTACTGTGGGCCGTCGAGGAGATCGGAAGAAATTCGGCCAGAGTGTTCAGCAGCAGTAGAATCAGGGTACCGCCAGCTAGCCGGGCCATGCTTACTCTCTGCAGAGTTGCTTCATCCTCTCGTAGGCTCGTCCCAGCCCCAGACTTGAGAATGTATCTATGGTGTACTCTCCTAGCAGCGTTTCGCCTCTGGACTTTATCTCGCTGCCGTACTCCAGCATGGTTCTGATCATGATCCAATCCTCCTCAGCACTTTTGTTCCAGGCCATTTTGCCCTTGGCCACCATTCTAAACTGCCGGTTACCCACGGCCACATAGACACTGCCATTTTTCCTGTACTCGTAGTCGGCAAAGAGACTCACCTCCATGAGGCCACTGGACCTGAAGAGGGTAATCATCAGATAGGGCTCCCTCTTCTGTCTGTAGTTGCCGACGAACTTGTCCGCCTTGGCAAAGGTGGCTATGTAGCATTTTTTCTCCTCCCCTAGATCATCGGTGTGGTACACTATCCAGTCATAGTATTTGCCATCGGTAATGACACTGTTCCCCTCCGCTACTCCTGGGCTAGCTATAGTCAGTAGAGAAATTATCAGAAAAACCAGGCGCAAGTCTTGTCTTTTAAAAAGTTATCGCTACACTGGCCAGCCTATAGTCGTGTTTTATTATTTCAAGCGCATTTTACCCTTGTCCCAGTAGGAATTGTTATGGTTGAGAAAACAGCAAAGAAAAAAAGAGCGGCACTCCTCTTCAAACTGGTCAGCAGTGCCGACACAGGCTACTTCTATGTTGCTAGAAGAAATCCAAAGAAAAGGCCAAAGAAAATGGAATTTTCCAAATACGATCCCGTCCTCCGGAAGCATGTTCTCTTTAGAGAGGCCAAGCTGGACTAGTCACGGGGTCTAGTGCTGGCGCGGAGTCTTCTCCTGGTGCCGCTGCTGCTGGTGACAGCCTGCACCGGCATCGTTCACATCCATCTGACCAGAGAGCTCAGAGGTGGAAGCTCCCGAGGGGAGGCGATAGCCGCCATGGGCAGCGACCCGGCCGAGCAGAGAGCCTCCAGCAGAATGGATGTTCTGGTGTACTACCTGCATGCTTCACTCTTTGATCTCGTCTTTAGCCAGAGGAGGGCGCCCTTCTTTGGTTTCTACCCACTGCTTCTGACGGGTCATGAGTTCTGGATAGTGGTGGATAGGAATCGGGACAGGGTGGTGGCCTTTGGCTATGCGGAAAACTTCGGCAGTTCTCTGGGAAACCTAGATAGACTGGACAAACTAGAAAAATGAAGGGGATCTCCGATGGACAGGGAAAATAGACAGAGATCTATGAGCGTCGCCTTTGCTGGCCTGCCAAACGCTGGCAAATCTACCCTTTTC
Source organism: Rickettsiales bacterium (assembly GCA_031287725.1). GTDB lineage: Bacteria > Pseudomonadota > Alphaproteobacteria > Rickettsiales > UBA1997 > CALXRO01. Next base: position 8,604 of record JAITSP010000099.1, on the reverse strand, counting down.
AACAGAATTGTTGGCAACAGGCTGTCCATAGTGTCACCCAGAGAACAGACCACAAGGAACGTGATCAGAGGCGTTCTCACAGAGGGGGACAGCCAACTCATATTTGTAGACACTCCGGGTATCTTCAGGCCGAAGAAAAACCGCATCCTCGAGAGAATGATAGTTCGAAACGCCTGGAGAGGCATTGGAGACGTGGATTTACTCTGTCTAATCCTGGACAGCACGGAGGAAATGGGTGAAAAACTAATCGGCACCATAGAAAACATCAGAACCCGGCGGGAGGACCTAGTCTTCCTTCTAAACAAGGTGGATCTGGTCAAAAAGGAGAGACTGCTGGAGATGGCGAAGAAATTAGCTGACATCTGCCCGGGGTTCAGAGATATATTCATGCTATCAGCCCGCAGCGGTGAAAATGTGGATAAATTCAGGAAATACTTGCTAGCTCTGGCTCCGGAGAGACCCTGGCTCTTCGGAGAGGATGAGATGACGGACGCCCCGGCAAAATTTATGGCAACCGAGATAACCAGAGAAAAGCTGTTCCTCAGCCTAGAGGAAGAACTTCCCTACTCGCTAGAGGTGGTGAGCGATAGCTTTGAGTACTCTAGCAGCGGGGCCATCAGAATCCATCAGACCATTGTGGTGCTGAAGGAGAGCCAGAGAGCCATAGTGGTTGGTAGGGCTGGCCTGGCGCTGAAGAACGTCGGTATCCTAGCGAGGAAGGACATGGAGCGGCTGTTCGGCAGAAAGGTTCATCTGTTCCTCTTCGTCAAGGTAAGGCCTGACTGGATCGAGGAAAAATTTCACAGCAAATCCCAGGATCTCTCGGAGAACCGCTAGCCGTCGGAAGGCCAGGCTATCCGGTTCTCCACCAGCCTATCCCTATCCCAGAGGGATGGGAAGAAACTAGCGCTGCCGTCTGGCCAGAAGGTTGGCATGGCTAACCTCTCTAATGGAGTTTGCCCTTGACCAGACGTAGTGGGGGTCAAGGTTGGCAAAGCCACAGACGGTCAGGAAATCGCTATTCTTTAAATTAAACCACAGTAGAGCCTTCACTCTGTAGGTATTGGCTATTTTTTTCTTTGAGTTATTCTTTAGATCGATGAAGGCCTGGAGAATAACGGCCTTCCAGAGAGACTGTTCGTGGTCCAGTTCGCTGTTGTGTAGGAATTCCAAAATATTTCTATCCATAGCTAATAGGGGATGCTATAAAAACAACGCGCACGCAGCGCCGTTTTTATAAAAATGTTAACCATGGCAGATACTCTGAGTTGTTGCCCTTTTTCGGGAAGTACAGAAATTTGCGGTTGCCGCTATGCCATGGGTACAACTGGTTCGGGGACAGAAGGTCTGCAACGGGAGGTTGAAGAAATATTAACAGTGAAATCCCTAGATTCCCTGTGGACAGAGAAATTAAATTTGGCCAGGGGATGACCATCTGCGTTCCCACTCTACCCCGAATGCACCCAATCCTGGGAGTGGGAGACTCTATGGTCTCCCAAATCTATCTCTCCCAGGGTGAACCTAAAAACCATCCGCTAGAGAAGCGGACCTGTCATTTACCTGTCAATAACCCTGTCAAGAAAAATGTTAGTCCGATTTGGTGACATTCTATGGGCATCCGTTTGACAAATTATTGACCTGTTGATAACCTATCTCTCTCTGTTGACAGAATGGTCAATAGTAAATTTGAGGCGATTCTTCGGCGGATTCTGGGGTAGCCTCTGTCAATAGGGATGTTGATAGAATGTCAACAGAATGTTATAGACAAATTGACATGTACAAATCTAATAACTAATGAATAGAATATTTAATTTATATTATTTTAGTAGTGTCACTTCCACCATGGATGTGATCAAAAACTATCCTCCTAACTCAATTATCATTGCTGACGAACAGACTAGGGGCAGAGGTAAGCAGGACAGGAAATGGTTTTCAGAGAAATCTAGCAATCTCTACATGAGTCTAGCCATAGAAGCCTCCGATGGCCAAATCAACTACTCGAACTACTCTTTTCTGACAGCCATTGCCATGGTGCGGACAGTAGAGGAGCTGACAGGGGGAAAGATGGAAATGAAAACTAAGTGGCCAAATGACATACTGGCCAACGGTAAAAAAATTGGGGGCATCCTCCTCGAGAGAGATCTACAGAGATCTCTACTAGTCATCGGAATTGGACTGAACCTGGACAGACACCCGGAAATGCCGGAGACTATGATGTTCGAGCCCACAGACCTGAAGAGGGAGGGTTTTAGTCTCGGGAGAGAGGAGGTCCTGGCTAAATTTCTAGAGTATTTTGACTTCTACTGTCAGAAACTCGAAAGCCAGGGATTTAGCCCCATAAGGAACGATTGGCTGGGCTATGCCTATGGTTTTGGGAAAAAGATAGCTGTGAAAGTGAATTCATCAGTGATAGAGGGTATTTTTGAGGATCTAGACCGGGATGGCACTCTGCTGCTGGTCACAGAGACTGGCAGGATGTCCATTAGCTCTGCGGACATCTTCTAGTTCAACTGGCCGCGGTTCTCCGCTATCCATCTTCGTGCTAAACTGTCAGCTAGATTATTCATTTCGCTGTTGCCATGGCCCCTTACCCAGAACCAACTGACGCTGTGCCTCTTCGCCAGATCATTTAGTCTCTGCCAGAGCTCTCTGTTAGCTACGGCCTGTTTCTTTGAGTTTTTCCAGCCATTTGCCTCCCAGACCCCTATCCACTCGCAGATGCCCCTCTTCAGATACTGGCTATCTGTGTAGAGCTCGACGTCGCAGCCATAGCGGAGTGTGGCCAGAGCCTCTATGGCTGCCGTCAGTTCCATCTGGTTATTGGTGGTGACTGCGCTTCCTCCATAGATTTCTCTCTGGTGCTCACCCCAGCGGAGTACCGCCCCCCAACCTCCGGGGCCTGGGTTGCCAGAGCAGGCACCATCTGTGTATATGATGACGGTCCTATTGGTCATGGTTAGCGGTAGCTAGTAGATCGACTATTTTGCCTTTTATCATGTTTTGCTCCTTCGCTGTCAATCTTTCAAATAATCTGCCATTGATATAGTTCGTCATTTCTATAAATCTAGCTCTATGCCCACTCTCTCCTGAGAATGTCACCAGCTCACAGCCATTTTTCCCCATCTCTTCTAGTTCTAAGTCCGAGAATAGGTCCACATCTAGCACAACCCTTCCGGGGCCGAAGTATTTTTCCAGGACGTGGAAGGGGTTGCCCCTGCCGCCGCCAGTTTCTCTGATGAAGAGCTCTGTGCCATCTTCACAGTCTATTTCGAAGGGGACAAGTTCGTCGCCCCGGTAGAAATCCTCGAAGACAACCCTGAAATCCTCGTCTATGAGCACAACCTCGCCCCGGAAGAGCAGACCACCGCTGTAGCTGGCACTGTTCAGGTAGAATAGAGGGGAATTGGCAAATTTTGCCAGCTTTAGCAGATGTTTTTCTCTAGCCTCTCTGGAGCGGGTCGCGCTGCTGTCCAGACAGAGGACGTAGTCTGGTTCGCTGTCCTTGGCCAGAAGGAGATTGAAATTGGAGTAGATGTCATCCGCCAGGAGCACCAGAAATTTCTTGTTTCTATAGCTGAAATGTTTAAGAAACCTATGTCTGTCAAAATATCTGTAGTCATCCAGAGGGTTGTCCCTGTCTATCTCCTTTCTAAAAATTTCTGTATCCAGATGGCCACCATCGATGAAGAGAGCGGAATCCTTCAGCTCTGTCCTAGAGATTTCCCCCTCCTCCCCGCGGGTTAGCTGTTGTAGAGGGGTCCCCAGAAGAATCTTTGTTCCTCTGCCCTCCGTGAGGGAGATCACTTTTTCGGTGTACTCCTCTATTTTCTCCAGGTAGCTCTCATCCACTGGGCTGGTGCCATCGAAAAATCCACTGGTGGCCAGTCTTGGAAAAATAACAATCTCCAGCTTTTTCTCCAGAGCCTCTCCGTAGAGTCTCTCTAGCACGGCAAAGTTGTAGTCCAGCTGTGCGTTTTTCACGTACATCTTTGCAATTCCTATCCTCATCTCTCGCCGCTGAAAATGGTTTCATAGACCCGGAGAGCCTCTAGCACCCTCTGCACATAGTTTCTAGTTTCTCCATAGTCTATGGATTCTATCCAGTCCACGACATCTTCGATTTTGCCCTTTCTCGGGTCTCCCATCTCCTCTAGCCACCTGGCCACCGCCTCCGGTCCAGCATTGTAGGATGCCACCATCAGCACTCTGGAGCCGTTGAACCGTTTGGCCAGCTGGCCCAGGTAGTGGTCGGCTATTTTGACATTGTAGGCCACGTCGCCCTTCAGTCTATAGCTGCTATACTTTATTTTAAGCTCTCTGCAGAGAGCCTTGGCGGTGGAGGGAATTATCTGCATGAGGCCCTGGGCCATCCTGCTACTCTCGGCGTGCTTCACGAAGTTGCTCTCGTTCTTCGCTATGGCGTGGATTAGCGCCCGGCTGGGATTCGATCTGTCGGGTACTCTCATGGTGGGGTAGAGATTAGCCAGGAGGAATACCTTTCTCCTCTCGGCCTCCAGAGACATTCTAAGGGTTAGCTGGGTGTCACCGAGGCTCTCCACCAGCTCCAGGAGTTTGACAATCTCTCCGGCTGTCTTTAGTTTTTCGGAGATGAGTCGGGCGAATATGCTAGCGGCCTCACTCATCTTCCCCTCGTATCTATGGCAGAGCAGCGCGTAGCTAACTAGCCAGTTCTTCTCCAGCTCCAGTGCATCCTCTGGGGTTGGACTGGGGGCGCTTGGTAGCGCCAGAGGTGATTCCTCTCTCTGGAGTAGCTCATCGATCCTCTGGGTGGCCAGCTGGCCGTAGAACACCAGAGGATAGCCGGAGGCGACTCTATACCAGTCCAGAGCCTTTCCACTATCCTTCTCTGCCTCGGCCGTGCGGCCCAGCCAATAGGCTGCCCTGGCTCTGTTGGCTGGTCTAGAGACGTGTCCCAGAAGATCCTGGAAGTGTTTCCGGGCCAGGTCATGGTTTTTTAGAAACCTCAGAGCTAGCCAGCCGGATAGCCAGATCCTGTTGGTATGGTCTCCCTTTGCCAGGTTGCTGTAGCCGCTGACCATCCTGTAGGCTTCCTCGTACCTCCTGGCTCTCATCAGCTGTCGACCGCAGGCCGCAAGAATGTTGGACCAGAATTGCCCATGGGGCGAGTTTTTTTTGACCTTCCCCAGGATTCTGGGTAAATCCTCGGAGGATCCCCCTAGCTCAGAGTATTTTACCCTGGCGTAGAGGAGTGCCTCGTTTTCCAACAGATTCTTCGGCACATCCCTCAGAATCTCATCCAGAGACTCTGGATAGTCTTTGATTTTCACGATGGAGCCAAATAGCGCCCTCCACCCCCTGGCCTCTATCATCGGCAGAAGTCTCTCCAGAGTACTCAGCTGCCATTTGAACACTAGCATCTCGGCTCTCTCCAGGACACTCCTCGCCCCCAGCTGGGGAGCAAAGTTGCTGTGGAAGATTTCCTGGTCATCGGCGGAGAAGTCACTCGTCACCCAAATTCTGCGGATTTTACCATTTAGATTTTCTCTGAGGGCTGCCAGCCGCTTCGGTTCCAGGTTTTTCATCCTTTCCAGACTAGCCCTCTCATCTCTCAGAAGTTTTATCTGGACATTGATGTCTCTAGTCCGGAATCTGTCAAAGTATTTGGACACGTCCGAGAATCTCACGGTGCCGTTGAGGTAGTGGAATTCTATGCGCCTGTGGATAGATTCAAATTCTCTGAGGAAGTTGTTTCTGGAGTTGAACTCCATCAACCTAATCACCTCTTCCCTTGGCATAGAGAACGTTGTCCTGAGCTTTCCCAATTTCAGATAGACTTCTATGGCCTTTCGGTAGCTTTCACTCCTAATGCTCCCCAGCAGAGCCTCGGCCGATTTCCAATTTCTGGTGGCCATTTTTTTTCTGATCTGCTTGAATATATTTTCATCTTCGGCACCCATGAAATATCTCCCAGCGTCCTCCGGTGGGGATTTTTTGATAAATATATTATTTTCTCCAGAGACTCCGCCGGCAGCAGTAGCTAGCACTGCCAAAGATAAAATTATGTTTTTCCAGATCATTGGTGTTGTAATATTAAAAAGTACGTCTACCATAGATACTATAAATCTAACTATTCATATGTCAAAAAAGGAAGAAGATAGCAATGAGCCTAGCAACGTGATTAGTCCCAGGATCTTTGGCATTCCAGACAACACCGAGGCTGTCCCATACCTGAATAACAATTGTGATGGCATGCAGGACATGCTATCTGAGGTAGAGAAAAATACTCTGGGACTACAGAAAGATTTTATGGCTAGGGAAAGTAGCCAGGGTGAGGGCAATGTGGTTGGCGTAGATTTTTCCAAGGACCAGGAGGGTCGGCCGGCTCCGAACATCTAGGGGCCTATAGCTAGCCGGAGAGAGATGCCTAGGCAGCCTAGGCCCTAGCTGTCGCCATTCTCTCCTATTCCTCCTCCTCGGCCCGGGAATATTTTTTCCTCTCGTTTGCCGAGAGGTACTTTTTCCTTAGTCTCAGGTTTTTGGGTGTAACCTCTAGCAGCTCATCGTCGTTGATGTAGGTTATCATCTGCTCCAGAGTCATCTGACGGGGCGGGGTTAGAATTATATTTTCATCGCTGCCAGCTGCCCTGACGTTGGTTAGTTTTTTTGTCCTTAGCACATTGACCACCAGATCATTGTCTCGGGCATGCTCGCCGACGATCATGCCCTCGTAGACCCTATCGTGGGGGCCTATGAACATGATACCCCTCTCCTGGCTACTGAACAGGGCATAGGGGATGGCCTCTCCCTGGCCGTTGGCTATGAGAACACCTTTCCGGGCATTGGGAATTTCTCCTCTGTACTCCTGGTAGGAGTGAAATATCCTGTGAATCACGCCGGAGCCTTTGGTATCTGTCATGAACTCGCTCTGGTAGCCCAGTAGGCCCCGGGAGGGAACAATCATCACAATCCTCGTTCTGCCGTGGCCACAGGGCCTCATTTCCTTTAGCTCTCCTTTCCGCCGGCTCAGCTTGTCAACAACTGGACCACTGAATTTTTCATCGATGTCTATGACCACCTCCTCTAGGGGTTCTAGTCTGTTGCCTCTCTCGTCTGTGCGGAATAGAACTCTGGGCTTGCCGATGGCCATCTCATAGCCCTCTCTCCTCATGGTCTCTATGAGGATTCCAAGTTGCAGCTCCCCTCGACCACCAATCTCGAAGCTGTCCATCAGCCCTGTTTCCTTGACGGTTATGGCTACATTACTCTCCTGTTCGGCAAATAGTCTGTCTCTCAGTAGTCTGGAGGTGACCTTCGTACCCTCTCTGCCGGCAAGGGGTGAATCATTGACGGAGATGGTTATTGACATTGTTGGGGCCGTTATGGCGGTTGACTCTATGGGTCTGGTCAGCGCCGGGTCACATATGGTGTCGGCCACCGTGGCTTTCTCTAGTCCTGCCAGGGAGACTATATCTCCAGCCTCTACGGTCTCTACCGGGACCTTCTTTATGCCTCTGAAGACGAACATTTTGGTCAGTCTCCCTCTCTCAACGGTTTCGCCACTCAAATTTATTGCCTTTATAGGCATATTCATCGTTGCTCTGCCACTGTAGACCTTACCGATGAGCATGCGGCCTACGTAGCTGTTGTAGTCTAGTATTGTGGCTAGCATAGAGAACGGTGCCTCCCGGTCCACTTTGGGCTCTCTGACGTGCTCTAGCACGAGGTCTAGCAATGGTTTCATGTCTTTGCCCTCCTCCTCCGGGCTTCTGGCGCACCAGCCGTCTCTTCCCACCGCATAGAGTACGGGAAATTCTAGCTGCCGCTCGTTGGCGTCCAAATTTATGAAGAGATCAAATATTTCGTTGAGCACTTCCCTTGGCCGAGCGTCGCCCCGATCAATCTTGTTCACAACGACAATTGGCTCTAGACCAAGCGCCAGAGCCTTGGAGAGCACAAATTTTGTCTGGGGCATTGGACCTTCGGCTGCGTCCACTAGCACTATGACTCCGTCTACCATGGATAGTACCCGCTCTACCTCTCCACCAAAGTCTGCGTGGCCGGGAGTATCGATTATATTTATGGTGTGTCCGTCGTAGTCTATGGAGGTGCATTTGGCCAGTATGGTAATTCCCCTCTCTTTCTCCAGATCACCACTGTCCATAACTCTGTCCTCAATTTTTTCATGGGACAGGAATGTGCCGCTCTGTCTCAGCAGCTGGTCCACCAGAGTGGTTTTGCCGTGGTCAACGTGGGCAATGATAGCGATATTTCTTATAGTCATCTGTGTGCGATAAAATTTTTCCAAAAATGGGAAACAGGGTCTAACTATAGCCAAGGACAAATAAAAAACAAGAAAGGACCTGTTTCTAGGAATCCCTGGCCCGCTGGGCTAGAGAACTACTAATTTGGCTAGGAATGGTGGCCAGGGTGAGGTTCTCGGGTCTAGGTCCAGATATCTATCTATAGCCATAGCCGCTAGCTCTTTTCTAGCACTCTTCTAGCTCCACCATCCGTTGTTCCTGGGATTTTCCATTAGTTCTAGAATTTCACTCTCGCTGAGGCCGGTATATTTAGCTATAGAGGGCAGCGGAACGCTATCTCTCAGCATTGTCAGGGCGGTCT
>JAITSP010000063.1 GCA_031287725.1 Rickettsiales bacterium | reverse complement strand
GGAACCAGAGTGAGACAGCCAGAGGAGAAATGCCGGGACACTCTAAATTTACTCTAGTCTACGGCAGACTCGGAGTGGCGAACAGAATTCAGCTAGGACCCTATAGTAAAAGAACTCTCAGAGGAGATAGAAAAGGGACCCGGCCAACCTTTTCTAGCCCCTGGCACAGGGAGAAAGTGTTCTGGCCAGAGCAGAAGCGGGCTAGCTGGATTGCGCCACCACCCTACTCCGAAGCAGAACGATTGCTCCCAGAGTCCGAGGAAAGAGGGAGGTGAAGGAGAGGCCTCTGTGACAGTGCCGTCCTCTCCTTCTCCCCAGGGTTAGAGGTCCTAGGATATGATGCAGCAGGCACACTCCTTCTCGTCAGTCTCTTCCTCAATGGTTTGCGTAGCAGCTCTCAATCGTTCCTCTTCTTTTCTCTTCTCCTCTTCTTTTCTCTTCTCCTCTTCTTCTATCTTTCTTTTCTCTTCTTCTATTTTTTTCTCTTCTTCTATTTTTTTCTCTTCCTCCATACTTCTTTTATCCTCCTCTTTTTTTCTCTCCCCATCAGAAGGGATAAATTTCAACGCTCCGGTAGAATCAAGTTCCTTTTGGTCACTACAGTCTTTGTTCATTTTTATAGCGAGTCCCAGTGCATCTTTTGCTGTACTTCTTCTATAGGGATCCGCAACTAGGAGCCCTTTGATCAGTGCCTTAAGGTTTTCCCACATCTGCTCCTTGTCTCCCGGGTCGTCATTTGCATATACGTTCTCTGCTTCATTGAGTTCGCTAGTAATTATAATCTCGAACCCGGCTACATTATGGTTAAAATAGAATGGTACCTCATGGAGAGCCTTCTCCGTCGCCATCTCGAAGAGAATTGCCCCCAGAGACCACAAATCAGCCCTGTCAAAGTATCCTCCGGAGTATCCTTTGGTATTATTTATAACCTCCGGAGCCATATAATCTGGAGCGTCTGCCGTTGGCTTAGCTCCGACACTGGCAATGGTGGGGTTCTTCCTCATGGAGCCAAAGTTAGTTATAACCACAGTATCATCATGTCCCAGAAGACTTCTAGGGTTCAGATTTAAGAGAACAATGCCATGTTTCGCCAGATAGGACAGTGCTTCCAAAATATCCACCAGTACCTTGGGGTTTTTCAGGATACTTCTGGTTCTTTCAGGGATTTTTTTACCTCCCATGCAAAGTGACCCTCCTTCATAGCACTCCATTATAAAGATGCTTGAGTTTCCAATAAAACAATGGGCTTGGAAAACCTTTGGCAGAGATATTGGCAGTATTTCACCTTGTTGTGCTTTTAAAAATTCTGCGTACACAAAGTTCCCACTGGTACCAGCAACAAATTGTGTGAGTACAGGTAGTCCTATAGCATAGTAGCGTTTATCTGCTCCTAGAGCCCTAAAGACAATATTGTTATAATCTCCAATCCAGCTGCACAAGCCCATCTTCTCTCCTCCGACAATCAATCCAAGGCCGTCGTCTTCGAGCTTTACTGATCCAAACAGTTTACTCTCAATAAGAGCGCTTCTTATTTTTTCCCAATGTTCTTTGGATCCTAGGTTAAATCCTTCAGACATAATATTTTAAAAATTTTTTTCTGTTCCCACAGCATATCACAAATTTTCTCCCCAGGCAACTGGCTTTTTCAGCCAGGCATCTAGGTGTTATCACTACTTTTTTACTTTTTCGAAGACCCAGTCCTCCCATTTAAGAATAATGATCATACGATAGGGAATAATTCTAGGAAAAACGACCAAAAAAATATTTTACGAAAAAATTTTACCTTGGACATGGTCAGCAGTCGGAACCAGAGTGAGACAGCCAGAGGAGAAATGCCGGGACACTCTAAATTTACTCTAGTCTACGGCAGGTCCGCCGACGGATCTAGTGGGCAATGCCACGTCGCCATAGGAAATTTATCAAAAAATAACTGAGCTGCAGAGGAGGTTCTATCCGCCGGGCTAGCCCTGTCTCCCTAGATTTCTGAGATCTTGTTTTCAGTGTTCTTCGAGTTTTTGGGGAGATTTTGCTGGGATTGTGGCGGCGGCCCGCTGGGGTCTGTAGGCGACGTTTTCACACCCCTCAGAGCAGTTGCCAAATTCGGCAGCAATTGCAGAGTTGCGGATGGTACTTCTCCTGGAGATTCGAAAAAGCTCTCTAGAGTAGCCACCACACTAAAATTTTTGTTTTCCCCTCCCTCTGGTGACTTGACAGCTTCTTTCCCCTCTTCTTTAGCTTTTTCTTTCGCCTCCCTGAATTTATCCAGCGTAAGTTTTAGTCTACTAGCTAGATCATTCGCCTGTTTGTTTATTTTTTCGCCCGCTATCACGAATGTTTTTAGGTTTTTTATGAGTTTGGGGCGTTCTTTGGCCTTATCCTCAGATTTTCCATCTCCAGCATCTTTGCCAGTCTTTCCGCCATCTTTTTCGCTGGCCCCCTCGGTCAACGGTGTTTCTTTGCCATCCCCAGAAATACCATCAATTAGCTTCGAAAGCTCAACTTTGTATTCTTTAGTGATCTCCTCTTTACGCTTTCTGTATTCTTCGCCCTCGAGCTCAACAGTTCCATCCAGCTCCTTTAGCTTTTTCTCAAAAACTTCAAATGCCCATTCGATTCTGTCGTCTAGCTCCGCTAGAAG
>JAITSP010000004.1 GCA_031287725.1 Rickettsiales bacterium | reverse complement strand
CCGAAGCTGAAGAAACGAAGACGCTCGAGGGTGGAAAAATGGAGATAATCTATGAAGATGACAGTATCTACGTTGGCAGAGTTGGTGTAGATGGCAAGCCCCATGGCCGAGGTACATGGGTAGATGCCGAAAAAAAAGAGCTTAGACAGGGAGAATTTGCACGTGGTAATTTTGTAGGGGGAGAAGTGGTAATGGAACTCAGCGATAACATCAGCTACGCAGGAGGATATAGAAACGGGAAGTTCGATGGGATGGGGGAATTGAAGAGCAAGGATGGTGAATACTATAAAAAAGGACGATTTGGAGATAATATACTCATAGATGGATCTTTAAACATCATTAGCCTCGATGGATCAATTCACAAAGCAGATATTAAAGATGATGGATCTCTCTCCGGTACAAATGTGGAAATTTTCCATCTAAACGGAAACTATGAGAGTGGGGAATTTCTGAGGGGTTCCCTTTACAATGGAAAGATAAGGACAACCTATCCCAATGGCTCTAGCTATGATGGCGAGTACTCCAATGGACTACGCTCTGGCTATGGGATAGTTACCTATAAAAATGGCGACATAGCCGAAGGAGAGTCTTTAAATGGTAAACCACTAGGGATGTTTACAAAATCTAAAGGAAGCAACATCTACCGCCACGAAGCCTATGACAACGAGGGAAGGCTAGCTTCACATGAGATGCTGTCCAAAACACCTGTCCGGCTAGGGGGTGAAGAAAACAGATTTGAAATGAATGCCAAGCGGGAACCAATCTGGAAGGAAATCTATAGCTACGACTCCGGGATAATGAAGGACAGCATCATACTCTATCCCCCTAGCAAAGACGGAATCCCAGAGAAAACGATAGAGATAGACTTCAACCTAGCCAACGCACTGCTCAGCAGCGGGGAAGCCACAGACCTGGAGGGCCTAGTGGCGAAAGGGGTTCTAGTGGCCAAAGACAGGGAAGGACAACGAAATTTATCGGGAGTTTCTTCCAGTGAAATCAGAGGACTCCTCACAGACGCGGCAAAGAAAATGGCTGAGATCCGGGCTTCCAAGGGTGCTGACGGTTTTAGTGGCGGTTTTCCTCTGGAGGCTCAGGCTATGATGCTCTCAATGGTAGGGAATAGAAATCTCAAAAATCTCAGATTCTGCACAAAAAAAACCTCCCACACCACCAGCATGACGTCCTTTCTCGAATCCATTGGTATGAATAGACAAAACCTGAAGGATTCCAAGGAAGACCATATAATCATACATATGGTAACAGACACGGGCGATCACGCAGTGTGTTTTCTGGTGAATCTAAAAAGGCTAAGGGAGGTGGGTTGGGATAAACTAGATGCATCTAATGAAATCTTTATCAATTTCTTTGATAGCAGTAGAGCCGTGGGCAATGAGAACTACAAAGGCTCTTTTGGTGGAATCAGAAAAAACTGCAGACCTCTAGGCCAAGCCCAGCAGGAGAAAGGGAACTGCTGGTTACAGGCGATAGCTGCAGAGTTGATGGCACTAGAGAACCCCGAAGTGGTGGGAAGGGTGCTGAGTAGAGAAAACCCAACCTATGAACCTAATGAACGTGTCTTTCTAGGGGCTGGCGATATTCCCAACGAATTCGCGCTGAAACAGCTACTGAAGCTTCAGGAGGTGGTGGATACCCTGGCTGTTAAACTCGATGGCGATATACCCCTGGTGGAAAGTATCATTGTGGGCCATTTAAAGGACAGAATAGCGGAGCTGGCTGAAGGCGAAAAACTTCTAGCGGAGCTAGACAACAGAATCGAAGAGGCGTTTGAAATCTTCGGAGAAAAGCTAAAGAAGCTGGAAGGTGGAGTCTCCGAGCTCGAGGACGAGGAATACAGAAAGCGTAAAGAGGAGATCACTAAAAAATACAAAGATAAGCTTTCGAAGGTAATTAATGATATTTCCGGAGATAGCAAAAAAACACCATCCACCGAAGGTGCCGAAGACGAAAAATCCAAGGAGAAGGCCAAAGAACTCCCCAAACTCATAAAAAACCTAAAAACATTCGTGGTAGCGGGCGAAGAGATAAACAAACAGGCGGATGAGCTAGCTAGTAGACTAGAACTTACGCTGGAGAAATTCAGAGAGGCGAGAGAAAAGGCCAACGGGCTAGCAGAGGAAGAGTTAAAGCTGGCGAATCTCCTAGAGAGCACTGCCAACCTCCTAGAGGAAAAAACAGAACTATCCCCGACTTTGCCATCGCCCCTACTCCAGAGCTAGATCTGGCTAATTAAAAACCCTGTGCTAGAAATGTCACACTAACCATGGCAGATCATCCAGCTGACAGATGCGTGTCTTTAGCGTAAGGGCTAACTATGATTTTCTAAGGAGTGTCCACAGATTTCTAGAGGATAATTTTGGGAACACCCTGGACATCTGCGACGTACTCCTACTCCTACCAAACCGAAGATCGGTGAATGCACTGCGCACTGTGTTTCTAGAGGCCAGTGCAGACGGGGCCAGAGCCATTCCAACCATGAGAGCCATCGGCGACATCGACGAAGAAGTAATTGTTCTGGGTGGAACAAACCCGAGCCTGCTGCGAGAGTATCTAGAATCCACAAAAACAACATCTCCGGTAGGCTACAGACTGCTGCTGCTCAGAGAAATTCTAGCGAACGGCGAGAGCAGCATTGAGCGGGCCATAGGTCTGGCGAAGGAGCTCGACGCATTTCTGGCGGACATGGAGAGCCATGAAATTGATTTTAGCAGACTGGACAATCTGGTGGAGGAAAATCTTGCCATCCACTGGCAGCAGATCCTGGGTTTCCTTAGGAATTTCGGCGCCAAATGGCACGGGCTGCTAGACAGGAATAATCTAACCTCAACCCAGAGTCGTAGGGTCTCTAGCATCAGATTCTACGAAAAAATCCTCCTAGAGGCAAAACCTGAAAACCCTGTGCTGATGATTGGCAACTTTGATCCTCTGGACTGTACCCTAGACCTGATGAGGGCGATGGCAAGGCGAGATAACAGCTATATAATCCTCAGAGGCCTGGAGAGCACGCTGACGGATGAGGAATTTGCTGCCGTGGATGAACTGAACAGCCACTTTCTCATCAAAAAAACACTCGAGAAGCTTGCTCTAGAGAGAAGACAGGTGGTGGATCTGGCCTATCCACAGTGCAGGACAGTGGACGATGGAGCTCTGGGCACCATTGGGACCGCCATGCTGCCATCTAAGCTAGCCCACCGCTGGCAGAGGAATGATAGGGTCGTCAGGCTTGGCCACATCCACTATCTGGAGTGCCAGGACATTAGCGAGGAATTAAACCTGGTGATGGTCTATCTGCTGGACCACATTGCGGAAAATGGCCTGGGGAACATAGCTCTAGTTGCCAACCAAGAGCTGGCCCAGAGACTGGAGCTGCTGCTGGGACAGTGGAACCTGCCATTCAACAACACCTACGGGAAAAAATTTCTTTTCCATGGCGTCGTCAGATACCTCGTGCTCCTACTGGAGGTCTACAGCGAAAACTACAAACCCAGCAAGCTGCTTAGCCTTCTAAAGAACAATTTTGTGCGCTTTGGCTATGGGAGGGAAAAATTCCTCAGAAATGTCAGCCTATTCGAAAGACACATACTCCAGGACAGGGTCAACGAGGATGGCATGGAGTCCTACCGGATCAACCTCGGCTATCTGGAGGATGGAGAGGCTAGGGAGGAGTTGACCGAGTTCCTAGACCGAATAGAGGCCCATTTTAACATCTTTCCTAGAAAAGACATCCCTCTGGGGGAACTAATTCTAGGGCATCTAGAGCTAGCCGAAAGGGTGGCCAGTTCCCCAGAGACCGACGGGGCCAGTGTCCTCTGGCATTCGGACAGTGGCAGCGAAAAAATTCTGGAATTTTTTCGCGATGAGCTACTTCCCCAGGCCAAATGCTTTGGTGACTCAAATGTAGCCGACTATGGCTATCTGCTAAACTTCCTCCTCTCGGAAAAATCCTACAGCGATGACTACTCTCTCTATCCAGCGGTTAACATAATATCTCTGCAGGAGACCCAGCTGATAAACTACGATCTAGTGGTGCTGATGAATATGAACGACGGTGTAAATCCCCCGGGCATTTCCCCAGACCCCTGGATGAGTCGAAGGATGAGGACGAGTCTCGGACTACCAGCTCGGGAGGTTGAAATCGGCAAATCCTATTTCAACCTGGTCCAACTTGTGGCACAGAAAAAGGTTCTCATCACGAGATCTAGAACTCTGGACGGACTGGCAACCATAAAATCCAGATTTCTCCAGAGGCTAGAGACCACACTCCGGTGCAACGGCCTGGATCTGGAGGGGGACCAGTGCATTCTGGAGAGCTGTACCAGCTATCACAGTTTCAGCTACGACAGGCGGAACGACATCTATAAAAGGCGGCCACAGCCAAAACCACCACTGGAGCTAAGACCCCGGAGTCTGTCGGCGACGAACGTCGACCTTCTGAATCTGAATCCCTACGACCTCTATGCCAAAAAAATCCTTAGCCTAGCCCAGCGAAATCCGCTGGCCAGGGGCAACATCCATGCAAAGATCGGAACTATTCTCCACAGTCTCTTCGAGCAGTACTCCAAAAACTATGACAGCTACCGCTACAGGGGACCCGATGCCCTGGCTAGCCTGGTGAGGGACACCCTTCGGCGCCACTTCAGCCATAGCCAGGTGCTGATGGAGCTGTACTTCAGGCGAGTTCTGGAGGCTACCAGACACTTCGCCCTTCTTGACGGGGAATCACGGAGAGAGGGCTACTCTGTCCTAGCAGAGGAGTGGCGTAGCTATGAAATGGAAGGGGCTGGGGGTTTCACACTGTTCGCGAGGATTGACAGGATTGAGAGACTCCACAGCTCTCTGAGAATAGTCGACTATAAAACCGGAACGGCGCCAACCCGGAGTGATGTTCTAAATGGCAGAAGACTGCAACTCCCCGTCGAGGCGCTGATCATGGCCCGGACTGAGCCAGGTGCCAGCGTGGACTCCCTCCAGTACTGGCTCATCCGACAGAGGGGCAGTCAAACCATCGAGATCCGGGACGGCGAAAAAATACGAAATTCCGACGAATTGGTCTCTCTTGGGGAAATGGTCAGAAAAACCGAGGAATTTGTCCTCCAGCTGGCTAGACTCTTCGACCGGGAGGACCAGAGCTACTTGGCCACCAACAGAAACTCCCAGTACAGTGACTTCGGCCATCTGAGTCGACTGGGAGAATGGCTCTGCGGAGAATCTCCGGTCTAGAGCAGGACGACAGAGCTATTTTTCCTAGGACCTGGCCGCTCTCGGGTCCTCTAGGATTTTTACAGAGATTACCATGAGCCCTACAATTCTTTTCTATCGGTTTTTCGGGACTTTGGAACGCCAGGCACTCCTGCCCCGGGTATTCCTGGGGTAGCCTGTTGCTCGGTGGAGGGGCGTGTGTTTTTTCTAAGGACTTCTATAATGCTGTTTTTCCCAGGCGTATTCTCTGAATTAATTGATGGCGGAAGACGTTCCCCATGTTTTTGGTGTCCCCCGTGCTCTTTGTCTTCCGCCTCCTTTTTTTCTTCTTTGGCAACAGGTGATGGTTGTCGTTCCCCATGTTTTTGGTGTCCCCCGTGCTCTTTGTCTTCCGCCTTCTTTTTTTCTTTCAATTTCTCTTCCGCCTTCTTTTTTTCTTTCAATTTCTCTTCCGCCTTCTTTTTTTCTTTCAATTTCTCTTCAGCCTCCTTTTTTTCTTTCAATTTCTCTTCCGCCTCCTTTTTTTCTTTCAATTTCTCTTCCGCCTTCTTTTTTTCCTCTTTGGCATCAGGTGGTGGTTGTCGTCCCTCTGCCCTGACTAGAGCTGGCAATTCCGCTCCATGTTCTTTGGCCTCCTTACTTTTAACTTCCGCTAAAATTTTAACTTCCGCTAAAAGCCTACCTATTCCCTTGGCCAATGTAGGATTCGGTTCGAGAAGATGCGCCACAACATAGCACACTGTTGGTTCAACTTTTGCCTTCAAAAGATCTCTAAGCAACTTACCTTTAAAGATCTTTTGAACGTTAGCATCGCAATAAAGGTTCTTCATTGCCCAATCAAGTTTTTTATTATCATTAACATCATACAGCGCACCGCTACACTCGCAGACGAGCTGCACGATATCTTTACCGCAGAAAACCTTATAGAACGTGCCCCCCAGCCCCCAGCAGTCAGCTCTTTTTTCGCTAAAGCGTGTCTTCATATCCTGCAAGTTCTTAGGATAGGCAGCTACAAACTTCTCGGGTGAATAGTAAATCGGCGTTCCGCATATTCCATCACCTTGCCTAGAGCCATCATTTTTACACCTAGTCAGAAGCCCAAAATCGCCAATTTTAGCTTTTCCTTTTTTTTAGCTGTGCAGAAGATGTTATCGGGCTTTATGTCTCTATGGACATAGCCACGGCTATGAAACTCATTCAGACCCCCCCATAAGATCCAGAACACCTCCATTTGTGAGAAGTTTGACACCCTCATCTAACTTCCCTATTTCTCCGCCCTTGCAGCGCTCCATGACCACATAATGTTCCGTAGAATTGTTTCTAATGGTCTCAATCTTCACAATTCCATCTGTTGAAAGTCCTTCTTCGTCCTGTAATCTGTGACACAGCAGGTCACCATCCTCCACCTTGCCATATTTTGGCTTCCTCACAGCATAATCGCCAACTTCATAGACCAAATTGTAATTACCTTCCCCTAGCATTCTGACGGGTTCGTTCCGTAGACTCGGTTTTATTGAGGCCATGGCTTCCCCAACCTTTTTTATATCATTCGCATCCATATATGCCTCCTATTTGTCAAAAAAATAAAAAAATAACCTGCCACCTTC
>JAITSP010000092.1 GCA_031287725.1 Rickettsiales bacterium | reverse complement strand
ATCTTCATCCTGACTAGAACTATTTTGCTGCTGTTTCCAATCTTCATCCTGACTAGAACTATTTTGCTGCTGTTTCCAATCTTCATCCTGACTAGAACTATTTTGCTGCTGTTTCCAATATTCATAATACCACTGGTCTTTAGATCCCTGATTTTCGCTCTTCTTCCGGAAGGATTCGCTTTCATCAACTCTAAATTCCCCCTCCGTCACTTTCCCATCCGGGCTAGTGAGTTTTCCTTTGCCACACATGGCACCGTCCCGCATCTCTGTTTCGAGGACGGATTTGTCTGCGAAGGACAATTTCCATTGTCCGTTTCCTTTCCCGTCTCTGTAGGGGCCCTCATACACATCTCCATTTTTGAATGTAAACTTTGCGTATATTTCGGAACTAGTTGGAAAATCCTCGTACTCAAGCCTATTTCCATCTTTGTCTGTGTATTTTACTTTTCCACCGGGTTCACCGCTATACCAGCTGTCGCTCTCTAGCTCCTCGCCGTTTTTGGAGCGGCATACCCCAGGACCACTCATTTTTAGACCATCTCCAAAATTTCCCTCGCATCTAAGGCCATTTCTGTAGTGAATTGTTCCATTCCCTCTGATGTTGCCGCCTTCGAATTTTCCTTTAAATATGGTTCCCTCATGATTAACAAAAACTCCCTGGCCCTCAAAGAAAGTATCAGAGTCATCAAATTTTCCATAGTAAAACTCACCACCTTTCAGTATATTGTTGTATCCGAGACTCATGCTGACACTTCTGTAGACTTGAGTATATTTTTCATAGGAATACCTATCTCCAAGACGTTCGAACGTGATCGATCTAGAGGAATTTTCCTTTCTATCCACGAGGCTACCAACCACATTTATATTGTCCGGAGTCATTTTGTAGAGGTAATCGCCAAATTTTATAGTTATCGTCTTGCTATCAGAAGATCGGCTGAAGTTGGGTTTGTATTTTTCATCCCCACCCCCCGCCGAGTACGTTTCCGGCGAAGACCCCCCGACCGCACTAGTTAGCGACAAAAATAAGGCGGCCAAAACTTTCAGAGAGTAGGTTCCAAATTTATTATTAGACATTCTTAGAAGATTATTGATGAATAATTATATTGTACAATAAAATTAGCCCATAGTCAACGGGCACAGAGAAAAAAATTAAATTCCCGCCCTCTGGGCCAGCTGAATTATCTTCGGCGGCGAGATTCTCGCATATAATATTTATAAATCAGGGAAAACGATACAGCAATTCCTCCCTCTGCCAGAGGAAGAGAAGCAGAGGTGCTGGAGAATTCCTAGCGCTCTAGAAACAGACTCTTTCCAGAGAAGACCGTAGGAATTCCTATTCCCAATTCCGCCAGCACACTAGGAGCCACGTCAGCAAGGGTGCCAGAGGTCCTTAGCCCTAGTCCGGGGGCATTATCCTTGACCACTATGAAGGGAACATCATTGGTTGTGTGGGCCGTATGGGGCTGATTTTTCTCCACATCAAACATTTTCTCAGCATTTCCGTGGTCAGCGGTCACGAAAACCGTTCCGGCAACCTTTCTGGCGGCTCCCACCAGTCTCTCCAGCTGCCGGTCTACGGCCTCCACAGCTTTCACCGTGGCATCCATATTTCCCGTATGGCCCACCATGTCCGGATTTGCAAAGTTTACCACGATGAGGCTGTATTTTTTGCTCTCAATTGCCTCCAGCAGCCTATCGCTGACCTCGACGCAGGACATTTCGGGCTTCAGATCATAGGTGGCGACGCTGGGAGATTTGACAAGAATCCTCTCCTCTCCCTCAAATTCCCTTTCCACCCCGCCGTTGAAGAAGAATGTGATGTGGGCATATTTTTCCGTTTCTGCAATCCTCAGCTGTCTCAGCCCACTGCTGGAGATGATTTCTCCGAGGGACTCCTCCACCTTGACCGTTGGGAAGATGGTTTCCAGGTAGCCACTGTGCTCGGCTGAATATTCGGTGAGCTGTGCTGCCGAGGAAAACTCTATGACTCTGCTCCGGTCGAAGGAACTAAAGCCTCTCTGGCCCAGAGCCTGGGACAGTTCTCTAGCCCTGTCCGCCCTGAAGTTACAGAACAGGAAGCCATCGCCATCCTCCATGCCGCCATAGTTATTTACCACCGTTGGCTCCAGGAACTCATCGGTTACCCCGTTCCCGTAGGATTTTCTAACGACCTCCAGAGGACCAAGGGCCTCTGAGCTGGGAAGGCCCCCGTTGACTATGACATCGTAGGCTCTCTTGACCCTGTCCCAGTTTTTATCTCGATCCATGGCGTAGTATCTGCCTCCTACCGTAGCTATTCTGATGTTTGGAAAGTCTCTGGTGTTGGCAATGAAATTCTCCAGATAGGCCAGGGCAGATTTCTGTGGTGTGTCTCTGCCATCTAGAAAGGCGTGCATAGACACATTGATACCCTCCCGGGCCGCGACTTTGGCCAGAGCTACAATATGGTCAAGGTGGGAATGGACACCGCCGTCGGACAGCAGACCGAGCAGGTGCAGACTACCGCCCGCCCCCTTCAGCCTCAGCAGCAGGTTCCTCAGGACCCCATTGCTGCCCAGATCTCCTCTGGAGATAACTCCCCCTATCCTTGGGAGATCCTGAAAAATAACCCTTCCGGAGCCGATGGTCATATGTCCAACCTCCGAATTACCCATCTGGCCGTCCGGCAGACCAACCGCTAGGCCCGAAGCCCTGAGCCTTGTGCTGGGGTATTTCTCCAGCAGAGAATCGTAGAAGCTAGTTTTGGCCTTTGCTATTGCAGAATATTCTGGTCCATCGGCTAGTCCCCAGCCGTCCAGTATGCATAGAATAACCTGTTTTCCTCGCATTCTCTAATCCCCAGTTGCTTTTACTCTGGCAGGATATTAGAGTCTAGGGTTTTATTTTTCAACACTGGAGCCCCCAGGGGTTTTCGAGCTAGGCCTGGCTGGGTTGCCTCTAGTCTATTTAGCACCGCCGGCTAGCGAAGGTATTCCAGAGATAACCGCCAGAGTTAGCTGGATCTAGAATTTTTCTATTGCTTTTGGCAACAGCGATGGCAGACTGGAGGACAAATCAGAGGAGGCATCTTCAAGAGTATCCAGCTTTAGCCCTTCTCCAGAGCGCTTCCCTCTGCCAGGGCCGCTCTTCTGCCCAGTCTGCTCCGTTTCTGGGGCGAGCCCGCCTAGAGTTTCTTCTCTCCTCTTGGCTCTGGCGGCCACCTTCTTTATATCCTTCTTTCTCCAGTTCTGGGCTGGGCTATAGATGTGGCGTAGCTCTATTCCTACTCTAATGATTCTTAGATCTAGTGCTCTGACTTCTTCCTCCAGCTCTCTAACTTCTGCTATCCGCCGTTCTATTTTTTCTCTGTTTTCCTCGACTATTTCCCCGGCCCTCCCCTCTGCGAGAACTTTTTTTGCGTTTTCCAGCTCGAGCCCAGCTGAGACTAATTCTTTTTCTAGTTTTTCTAATTCCTCCTTTCTTTTGTTTTTGTAGGGCATAAGTTTACTCTTCAGGTAGTTAGTAATTTCCTCTCTTTTACTCCCTCCCTCCATTTTCACCCTGCACTCGATGACACCATCTAACAGTTCTTCACTGCCACTGCACCTAACCAGAAAATCTGGCATATTGAACAACATATCTACAACACCACCTATTCTAGGATACTTTGTTGCCCCATGGTCTCTAAGTCTATTCACAACCCCATTGAAGCTTTCCATAGCATCCTTTCCACCCTTTACCCCCTCTCTCACGGCTCTATATATTCTTTTAGCAAAATGCATTGTGTAGGATATGCAGTTCGTAGAATCACATTGGATTTTTAGAGGTTCCCCTAGAAAAATACCCCGGGTTAGAGCTGTAGCGGGATATTTTATGATAAATTTCTCGGAATCCCCATAGACCTCGTCGAGGTACAGATTCCGGGCATTACTATTGGCATTTAGAACATATACCTCAGTTTTACCACTGGACAAAAGTCTTTTTAGGATTAATGTAGTGTGGTGTTCACCGTAGAATACCACCAGTCCCGAACCAGGTTCAACAGGTATTTCTGAATTGGCTAGCCTAGAATCAACAAAGGAAATGGGCAATTCAACTGCCAAGTCACTGTATTTGTCCTTCACA
>JAITSP010000026.1 GCA_031287725.1 Rickettsiales bacterium | reverse complement strand
AGTCCCAGCAGCAGATGGCTAAAACTCTTCTCTATGCTGTTCCTGCGGGCACCGATCGGCATATTCTTTAGTTTTCCCCCCTCACAGTACTCCATGGCCACGATATTGCTCTCCCTGTCGGCAATTCTTCTTTTTTCCAGGCCGTAGCACTCCACCAGAGCCAGAGAGCCCCGAACCAAGGGTAGAGTACCGGTATCTATGGGTTTTCTCTCGTTTTCCTCCAGAATTTCTAAAATAACCGGCTTCCCCAGCTTTTCGCTGTACACTCTGCAGATGGCACTACACCCTCTGGAGTTAATAAGTTTAATCTTCCTATCGCAGGCACCGGGTCCGAATAGATCTGGAAACAAATTATTTTCCGCCAGCTCCTCGCTAAGAAATTTCTCTAGTTTTGCTCTGTAGTCTGCCAACATGGTAAAAGTGATAGTGTCCTTTAGAGCAATTATAGCACAAAATTTCTACATATCAAGTAATATATATAAATATATAGCTCACATAACTAGAATTTATCTCCATTCACCGTTTTTTCTCTGGCCAGGACCACCTCTGGAATACTAGAGAATAGCCCTAGGATAGGACTTTTTGTCTTCTTGGCAGCAAATGTCCTAAAATTATGAATAATTTACAACTGTTGGTTTGTGTTGGAAAAAATAAAAATGCTTATTTTTTGTATAAATTCGAAGGGGTAAGGCCCTTTTAATGTCAATAGTCTTTAGGGGTAATTAAACCACTTTTACCTCCTTGTCTTGAAACTATTGTCCATTAGACTTGGTCTCATCGTTATATTTCAATTTTTTGTAGTTACCCTATGAATAAGATCCTCCTTCTGCCAATTATCAGAGATAAGGTGGCAACAGCCTTCAGGAAAGCCGGAGAGGGCTCCCTGTCGTCCTTCTATAAAGCATTTATGACCGTTGGACTAGAGGAGGGCCAGGAAAAAGACTACGGGAAGATGGAGGAACTCATAAAGAGCACCCTGGCAAAGCTAGGACTGACTAAGGTGCTGGAGGAGTTTATAAAGATATCTCTGGACAAGAAGATAGAGAGGGATACCAAGGTGAGTTCCAAGATTTCCATACAGGAATACATAGATAAGCAGGACTGGAGAATAAATGCCAATGCCAACGTTGGCTATAGCAATGCAGGACTGGTTAGCAACATTTCCGGAAAACTGACGGCCAACTATTGGCTGGACAATGTCTATTCCGAAGAGGAGGGAGCCGCTCACAGAGATGGTGACTACCACATCCATGATCTGGACTGTCTAACCGGCTACTGTGCCGGCTGGTCTCTGAGGGCCCTGCTGGACGAGGGCTTCAACGGGGTCAAGGGAAGAGTTTCTGCCGAGGCACCGAGTCACTTCAGAACTGCCCTCGGACAGATGGCAAATTTTCTAGGCATACTCCAGTCGGAGTGGGCCGGAGCCCAGGCATTCTCCTCCTTTGACACCTACCTGGCCCCCTATGTGTTTAGGGACAATCTAAACCACAGAGAAATAAAGGAGGCCATAACCAGTTTCATTTACAACCTGAACGTGCCAGCCCGCTGGGGCCAGTCACCCTTCACTAACGTAACCATGGACTTCACCGTTCCCAGTGATCTGAGGGACCAGATACCTACCCGCAACGGAGTGCACCTATTTAAAGATATTAGTGATGAGCTCCTCCTCGGAAAGGCAAGGGAGAGGGGAGTGAATTCTCTGGAGGATCTGACCTATAAACATTTCCAGAGGGAACTGGAGATGATAGACCTGGCCTACTATGAAATTATGACCAGAGGTGACAGAGATGGGCAGCCCTTCACCTTTCCAATACCGACGGTCAACATCACCGAGGACTTCAACTGGGATACGGAGGCCGCCAACGCCCTCTTCGAGAACACGGCGAAGGTCGGCAGTTCCTACTTCCAGAATTTCATCGGAAGCCAGTACCTCAGAAATGAGAAGGGTGAGCTGGTCCCAAATCCAGAGGCCTACAAGCCCCAGGCCGTGAGGAGTATGTGCTGTAGACTGCAGCTAGACCTGAGGGAGCTGCTGAAGAGAGGGAATGGTCTATTTGGCTCTGCCGAGATGACCGGCTCCATAGGCGTGGTCACCATAAACATGGCCAGGCTGGGCTACCTCTGCAAGGACAATAGAGAGGCTCTGCTGTTCAGGCTGGGAAGGCTCATGGATTTGGCAAAGTCCACACTGGAGAAGAAAAGAGTGTTTGTCCAGGAGCTCTACGACAGAGGCTTCTACCCCTACACCAAAAGGTATCTCAGGGGTTTCAGGAACCACTTTAGCACCATAGGTGTTAACGGCATGAACGAGATGATTAGAAATTTTACCCATGATAGCGTCGATGTGACCTCCGCCGAGGGTATGAATTTTAGCATAGAGATTCTGGAATTTATACGGGATAGGCTGAAGAGGTATCAGGAGGAAACCGGTAATCTCTACAACCTAGAGGCTACCCCGGCCGAGGGCACGACCTACCGATTTGCAAAAATAGATAAGAAGAGATTTCCAGACATTATACAGGCTGGCTATGATGAAAATATATACTACACGAACAGCAGCCAGATCCCTGCTAACTACACTGATGATCCCTTTGAGGCTCTGGATCTGCAGAATGATCTACAGTGCAAGTACACCGGGGGTACGGTGCTGCACCTCTATATGAGCGAGAGACTGCCGAACGGAGAGGCTGCGAAAAATCTGGTGAGGAAGGTTCTAACTAACTACAAGCTGCCCTACATAACCATAACGCCGGTATTCTCCGTCTGCTCATCCCATGGATATCTGAACGGAGAACAGCACATATGCCCCCAGTGTAACCGAAAGGCCCAGGTGTGGACCAGAGTTATGGGCTACCACCGTCCTCTGGACAGCTTCAACATAGGCAAAAGGGGAGAGCACACCGAGAGAGTGCTATTTAAAACATGCTAGCGGGGCGTGCTGGCGTGGCGTGCTGGCGGGGCCGAACCCTGGGTAGGCAGACTCATATTTATGGATCGGCCTTCCACTAGGTCACCGCCCTCCGGTAGGATGGGCGGCGACCGTTGGGGTTGGCACTGTTTTGGCCATTTTTGAGATGAATGAAGAAATTTAGCTTGAATTTTCGCCCCCGTTCACCAGTCTCCTCTCTGGAGAGAGGGACTGGAGAGGAAATTGGAGCCGTGGAGTTTTTGTTCAAAAACTTATTGACTATTATATATATATAACTTACTCTACTTAGCAAGTTAATAAAAATGTGTTATTATGGTATCATTTGGTCCAAGAGAGAATATAATCTCTAACTTTCTATGGGGCAGCGATAGCTGGGATGGAAAGAAAATTGACAAAAACCTAGTTAAAAAGGAGATAGATTCCTACGAGGCGTCGGATCTCAAGGATAGTCGGCGAATGCACTTCATGCTGAGAGACGCTATAGAGGCAGGAAACGACGAGATAGTGAAATATCTCCTTGACAGAGGAGCCTGCCCAATCGTTATCTATAACGATCTGGGAGACACAATTCGGGGAGAATACGCTATAACCGATGTTTTCACCGAGGATCTGTCTCTGACAAGTAAACTAAACTCTGAGCTCGCGACTCTGATCTTTAAGAGAACTCTGGAGATCGTGGAGGGAGCGATGGGAAGGCTAGAGGAGGAGCAGAGAAGTCCTGAGTGGTCTGAGAATAATATGGCCGAAAGCGCATTTGGTAAGCTCAGCAGCAACCTTCTGGAGAGACTGGGGTCTATAAAGGAGAAGATTCGGGCAAGGTTTAAACTCTCCTAGAGGTTCGTCCTAGATTCGTCCTGGAGGGAGAAAAGAGCCCTAGAGGATAATTTTTCTTCTCCGGAGGTTTTTTCTCCGGGCCAGCCCGGGGGCTAGCGCCCCCGGGCTGGCTGTCTGTGTCCAGAGTAGCGACAGTCCTCAGAAAAAGTCCTTGGAAAAACTAGAGTTGGTGGTGACAAAGGCCAGAGGTGGAAGGCGAAATTCAAATTCTCAAATTCCAAAATTCCCGCCGGCTGCCCGCTGGCGGTTGCCCGCCGGTTGCCCGGCAACACCCTCTAGAGAGAGTCCGTGCTCTCTGTAGTCGTACTCTCCTGGATAAACACCACTGTGGGGGGGTTCCTTCGGAACCCCCCCACAGACCGCGGCGATGGATAACCCGTCTAGTTCTCTCTCCGCCCTATTTTTTAACTTTGCGCGGGCTCACATCCTGTCCAGTCTTCTGGTCAACATCTTTGTAGCTGAGCTTAGGCTTACCCTTCTTGTCAAAGCCTAGAACCTTCACCTTTATGTCTCTGTTCTCCGTCAGGATATCGTCCACGAAGGCTACCCGGTAGTCTGCCAGTTCGCTAACGTGGACAAAGCCATCCACATTGTTAGGCAGCTGAACGAATGCACCCACGTCAAGGATCTTAACAACCTTTCCATTGTAGATCTTGCCAATCTCTGGCTCAAAGGTTAGACTCTCTATCATTCTTACAGCCTCGTTGGCATTTTCGCTGGACACGGCTAGTATCCTTATGGTGCCATCATCCTTTATGTCTATGGTGGTCTTGGTGGTTTCGGTTATGTTCTTAATGTTTTTACCCTGACTTCCAATGACATCCTTGATCTTGTCCACCGGAACCTTTATGATCTTCATGCGGGGTGCCGACTCTGCCAATTCCTTTCTAGATTCGCCTATGGCCTTCAGCATCTCGCCCAGTATGTGCAGTCTGCCGACCTTTGCCTGATCCAGGGCCACCTTCATGATGTCCATGGTCACACCCTTACATTTTATATCCATCTGCAGCGCTGTGATAGAGTCTCTCGTGCCTGCCACCTTAAAGTCCATGTCTCCGAGGAAGTCCTCGTCGCCCATTATGTCCGTCAGCACCACAAACCTCTCACCCTCCTTAACTAGACCCATAGCTATGCCGGCCACGGGAGCTCTCATGGGCACCCCACCGGCCATGAGGGCCATGGAGCCGGCACAGACGGTGGCCATGGAGGAGGAGCCGTTGGACTCGGTTATTTCGGACACCAGACGGATCGTGTAGGGAAACTCATCGTTAGGGGCCCTTATGTTATTCAAGGCTCTCCAGGCTAGTTTGCCGTGGCCTACCTCCCTCCTTCCTGGAGAACCAAGCTTACCGCATTCCCCTACCGAATAGGGAGGAAAATTATAGTGTAGCATGAATGTCTCTCGGAAGAGATCCATCCCTACACCATCGACGATCTGCTCATCGTAGCTGGAACCCAGAGTAAGGACGCAGAGCGACTGGGTCTCCCCTCTGGTGAAGAGGGCTGAGCCGTGCACGGCAGACCTCGGCAGAATATCCACCTCCGCCTCTATCGGTCGCACCTGGTCCTTCTCTCTGCCATCGATGCGCTTCCCCGAGGTCAGCAGCTTCTGCCGCACAACATCCTTCTGTAGATGTTTAAAGATAGAATCCACGCTATTCTGCAGGGACTCGCTGGAGCCTTCGGGAACAAATCTCTCCACTAGCCGATCCTTCAGAGCCTGAAGAGCGGCGACTCTCTCCTGCTTATCTATGGTCTGGAAGACCTGGCCCAGCTCCTCCTTTGCAAATTCCTCGATTTCTCTCTCCAATGCGGAATTATCTCCACCGGGAACGGAAAGTTTCTCTGTGGAAAAGTCTGCAGCCAGCTCATTTATCATGGCAATCACCGGCTTCATAGCGTTGTGGGCAAACTGTACTGCTAGTAGCATCTCAGCCTCAGACAACTCCTTTACCTCCGATTCGACCATGAGCACCGAATCCTCCGTGCCAGCCACCACCAGGTCCAGTCTTCCGCCATTTTCGAAGGGCTTTGGTGGGTTTAGGACGAATTCACCATTTCTGTAGCCAACTTTGACGGCTGCCGTTGGACCATCGAAGGCGGCCCTAGACAGAGTCAGCGCTGCCGAAGCGGCTATGCTGGCTAGCACCTCCACCGGAAACTTCTCGTCACAGGAGAGCAGAGTACAGAACACATTAGTTTCATACCTGTAGTCCGCGGGGAAGAGTGGCCTCACGGGTCTGTCAATCAACCTAGAGATCAGCACCTCGTGCTCGCTCGGCTTAGTTTCTCTCTTTATGAAACCCGGTGGTATCTGTCCCGCCGCGTAGAATCTCTCTAGGTAGGAGACTGTCAGAGGCACGAAGTCTATGCCCGTGGTCTCTCTGGTGGCCGTGGTCACGTTAGCCATGACTATGGTGTCGCCAGCCCTAGCCACGACGCTGCTCGCCTGCCTTCCCATTTTACCCGTCTCTAGGCTCAGCGAAACGCTTCCCCAGTTAATTTTCTTTCTAACAATGTTAAACATTTAATTTCCTAATGGTTTTTACTCGGTTCAGATCCAACCCCTTCGCCACTTACGCTACCTTTGGCTTTAGTTCCTCTGGAATCTAGGGCCCTCACCAATTTTTGGTATCTTTCGGGTGATTGTCTCTGTAAATACTTAAGTAGTCTCTTCTTCCTGGCAACCAGAACCATCAGCCCATTTCTAGAGGAAAAATCCTTTGCGTGGACCTTTGCATGCTCAGTCAGATTTTTTATCCTTTCGGTTATAATTGCACACTGGACCTCTACGG
Source organism: Rickettsiales bacterium (assembly GCA_031287725.1). Lineage (GTDB taxonomy): Bacteria > Pseudomonadota > Alphaproteobacteria > Rickettsiales > UBA1997 > CALXRO01. The sequence goes on along the minus strand of JAITSP010000026.1, from coordinate 52,364 downwards.
ATCCGGTGTCACTATCCCCAACGGCAAACCTATCTATTAGCTTCTTCTTCACTTCCTTCGTAACACTGGCCATCTCTAACCTTTTGAGTTTATTAAAATTTAAAAAACCGCCTCAAAATGCAGTCGTCGCCATCAGCATAGAGTGCCAAAATAAAAAATCTAGTCTAAAAATCATTCCACTAATTATATTTCCTTCTCAGGGTCAAAGGCACAATTCTGCCTGCGGACTACCTCCGCTCACCAGAGGGGATCCGGGGTGGTGGAATATTTATGGAATAGCCTGGCGGTGGTCTGTAGAAAAAATTCATTTAGCCCTAGCTAGTGGAGATAGCACTCCCAGACATGGCGCCATTGAAGACCTTGGGAAGGTCCTAGTAAACGAAACGAGAGAATAGCCCTGTGACACTAGCTTCAAACTACCTCCCGGCCTCCAGGATCGACTACTAGCTACGGCAAAATATAATGGAGCTGCGGTACTAGAAAGTAATTTTGCGTCACCGGTGAGACTGGGGAATTAATTTTACTAGCTAGTCGTTTTTCCAAAGATATGAGAACTCCAAACTAAGGATAGTATTTACTTAAAAAATTGGCTTGATTAGCATTAGCGACTGTAGGAACCCGGAGGAATCGCTCTCATGGACGTTGGAGAATACAGAAAAATTCTACTAGAATACCTCAGAGGAGACTTTGTGGTCAGAGATAACGAAAGTTTTGGCGTCCATAGGGATGAACTTATCGGCAGAAGGGATAGTCTAGCCTACCGGGTGGAAGTATTCAGGATTTTCGGGGAATTGATCAAAATATGCAGAGAGAACGGTTGGCTGAAGCCTTCGGAAAAGCATGAACAATAGTGGAAAAGGCATACATATGAAAATCCCAGGAAGATTTACCATTCTAACTTTCCTTCTCGGAGTCCTGTACTCCATTCCGTCCGTCCGGACGAAGTATTTTACAAAGGACGTGACTAGGATGGGTACTCTAGCGGAGAAAAAGAAAAAAAAAATCAAAAGCATGGTTGATGAAACCATGAAAAATGCCAAAGAAGGCCGTATGGGTAGGAAAATATACCGCAACAGAGAAAAAAAACTTCCTGAGGGTGGTGACTACAGGTCATTTAATTTGAATCCCCGGAGCGAGGCTAAAAAAGCTACGCCAACAGCTGGCATAGATAGGAGAGATGGAAGGTACAGCCGTGACTGTGAGAAAATCCCAGAGGGAGACGAAATAAAAATGTATGACAAAGATAATAGCTATAAAAATGTCATTTTTCCAGAAAATCTGAATAGTTTCCTCTGTGCCCTGGAGAACAGCGGAAGAGTACTTTTTGTTAGTTTTGATGGTGAGTCCTTTGGGAACGGGGATTATCTGCCAGGAGAGTTCCTAGGCAGGCTAGGTGCACCCTCTTCTCTCCATGACACCTTCGACGAACTGGAGCAATACCTGAATGACCCCGTCCTATTGGGCAGCGGAAGCGGTTCGGAATATGATTTTATCTACATTTACATTAGCGACATAGATAAAATCCTTCCGGCCAAAGCCGATGGCTATTTTAGAGCCATGTTCTTTGACATGCTCTGCAGTCTGAAAAATGACAGAGTGTTCTTTGTCTTTGACAAATCCCAGAGGGATTACTTCCTATCCCAGCTAGATTCCTATAGAAAATATCGCAGCAGATTTGCCAAAAATACAGAGCAGCACGGACAAATACTTTTTATCGAGAGCGCCAGAGACCTAGCGCTGGCTAGGGACATTTTTTTTACGGTGATGGAAGGTAAACGTTGCGGAGGACTAGACGCATTCTATAGTGAAATATCAGACAGAATGCAATTTCCTCGCTATTTTGGTAGGAATCTAGATGCCCTTGAAGAATACATAAATGATTTTGAATGGATGAGGTACGACAACTTAGACTATGAGCTACTCTTCCTATACTTTAAGAATGTACAGTCCATTCTGCCAGAGAACGACTATGAAAGGAGTGCATTTTTTGACATACTGAATAGCATATACAACCGAAGGGTATTTATTCTAATCGATAGAAAAGACAGAGACTTTGTCCTCAGCGAGGCGGCAAGGTATCAGAGGGAAAGGGAAGAAAGAATGGAAAAGGCAAGGGAGAGGGAGGCGGAGGAGCCAGAGACTAGATAAATAAAATCCCCTAGAGAGAGAGCTTACCCTTCCAAAACTTTTCCCCTCGGAGTCCTGTTCTCCATCCTGTCAGCCTGGGTGGACTATTTTCCGAGGGAAGTTCAGGGGGACACCGGGGCCCGGGGGGCCTGGGTCGGGTCAAAAGTGCAGGAGTCTTCCAACCTGGTAGAAGATGGTTGACACCGTGACCGCAGTCAGAAATGTGTAGGCAACCAGAAAGACAGTCCAGCCCAGAGATTTTGTTTCCCTTCTAAAGACAATGATCGAACTGATGCAGGGCGGATAGAGGAGTATGGTGATGAGGAACGAAAGAGCAGAGAGGGGCGTGAAATACTTTCCCAGAGTCACTGCCAGACTATCACCCCCCGTGGGCAGAAGGGTGACCAGCGAACTGACAACGATTTCCTTTGCCATGAGGCCAAATATTAGCGCAACGGCAGCCTGCCAGAAGCCATAGCCCGTGTATCTGAATAGAAGCGCCAATTTACTCCCCGTCAGCCCAAGTAGACTCTGTTCCGAGGCATATTCAACCCCTAGCGGCAGACTACTCAGACCCCAGACCACCAAAATTCCGGCCATAATGTAGGTGCTGGCACTTTTGAGGAATTCCCAGCCGTTGCGAAGTCCATAGCCCAGGACATTCCGCACCATCGGCAGATGATAGGCTGGCAACTCAACGAATAGAGAGGATGGGTAGCGGTTTTTCAGAAGAGTTTTGCTGAAAATCTTCGCCGCCAGCAGCACTCCGCCAAAGCCAATGGCGTACAGCAGAAGCACCACGGCCGCCGCCCTCTCTGGAAAAAACACCGAGGCGAAGAGAACAAAAATCGGTAGCTTGGCAGAGCAGGAGATGAACGGTATCACAAGCATGGTCAGGATCCTATCTCTTCTTCTGTCCAAAATTCTTGTGCCCATCATAGCCGGAACGGAGCAGCCAAATCCCATCAGCAGGGGAATGAAGCTCTTGCCCTCGAGTCCAATGGCCGTCATTGCCCGGTCTATGAGAAATGTTCCCCTTGAGAAGTAGCCGCTATCCTCCAGGAGTCCGAGAAACGTGAACAGTAGAAAAATATTCGGGAAAAATGCGATGACAGTGCCAACCCCGTTCACTAGGCCATCCACAACAAGCGATAGAAGCAGCGGAGGGGTGTTCCGGGCCCCGAGAAATAGGGCTAGAGAGCTAGAGATTCTGCGAAGAATTGCTTCACTCAGACTAACCACAGGTTTACCAAGTCTGAACACAAGGCTAAAAACTAGGAACATGACCAGAATAAAAATCGGGATTCCGGCGAACCTGTTCAGTAGAATTTTGTCTATTTTTTCCGAAATGGTTGATTCCTGGGCTATTCTCCGGACAGCTCTGGAGGCAATGCCATGCACAAAGTTCCAGCGATCCTCTATCAGCATCGTCTGGAGATCCAGCCCGACCTCCGATTCCAGTCTAGCGCTAGCCTCTCCTATTGTTTTTTCTATCTCCTGGCCATTGGCCAGACGACCAGCCCAGCTAGACTTACCCTCCAGTAGCTTCAGAGAGACGGCATTTTTCAAATTCTCCACATAGTCAGCCCGGCTGATGTGGCCAGAGTATACGTTCCCGAAGGATCTTCGACTATTCTCATGGCTATGGCTGATGATTTTTCCGATGTCCTCATCCTGTAGCTGTGACTTGATTTTTTCCAGAACGTCGGCCAGAGCCTCCCGAAAGTAGGGCGCCTGGACCGTCTGCTCCCCCTCCAGCGAGGCCCTCAGAGCTTTCTTCAGATTTTCCACATCCATCGGTTTGTTTGCCACAGTTTTCACCACTGGACAGCCGATTATCTTCGCTAGCCTCTCGGTGCCAACAAAAATACCCTCAGACATAGCCACATCGTTCATGTTCAGAATTACCAGGGTTCTATGGCCCAGCTCCTTTAGCTGGCTGTAGAGGTAGAGACTTCTCTCCAGCCTCGAAGAATCTAACACCACCACCACCAGTGCCAGGGAATTTTCGAGGATAAATTTTGAGGCCACCTCCTCATCCTGGGACTTTGTCCTGAGAGAGTAGAGCCCTGGCAGATCCACCAGGATCAGCCTAGTGCTCTCATCCTCGAAGATTACTCCGCCTCTGCTCTCCACAGTAACCCCAGCCCAGTTGCCAACCTTCTGGTTCTGGCCAGCCAGAGCGTTAAAGAGCGATGTTTTACCCGTATTGGGGTTACCCACTAGAGCAATGATAAAATTATTCTTCAGCATCCCAGAGCTAGTCCGTGAATCTGTTCACAATGATATTCTCCGCCTCTCTACTTCTGAGCATTAGCTCATAGCCTCTGATTCTTATGGATATAGGGTCTCCCATGGGAGATTTTTTTGTTATCCTCAGTCTCGTCATCCTCACCAGCCCCATCTCCATGATTCTAAGCCTTGTGTCCCTCTCCGCCACCACGTCCACCACCACAGCCTCGTCACCCACAGCCAGGGCACTTAGCCTTAGCGAATTTTTTCTGCAGGAACCAATCTCACTACAATTTCCGCTGCATCCCATAAAATTCTAATTTCAATTTATTGCCGCAACTCTAGCGGTGTTCGGTTAAATTTCAACCCAAAGTCTAGGACTTCTGTGGGCAGGACAAATACAACCGCCACGGATTGGACCAAATCTAGCCTATTCTACCCCCCTGTCCGCACTCACCTGGCATCTCAGCGGAAAGAGACTCGGTCCAGAGGAGAGTCAGAGAGGTTTCCCAGATTTACTTCAGCTCAAGGAAGGGTGTTATCCCCACTATGATGTTTCTAGCTATGACGGTGGCCACGGTGCCACCGGTGCCATCCATTCCCCTGTCCGGGGTTTCCCTGGGCCTATCGATAACGACAATTATGCTATACCTTGGATTGTCCATCGGCAGAGCACCGAAAAACGAAGCCAGATGGGCTCCCTTCCGATAGGCTCCGGCCATCATTTTCCTCGCCGTTCCGGTTTTTCCACCGATGTTGTAGCCGCTGACGTTGGCAAGCTTTCCAGTGCCCTCCGTGACAGCTAGCCTCAGAAATTTTCTAATGAGCTCGGTGGTTTTTCTGGACATCTTCCTTGCCTTTCTCTGGGATTTGAATTCGTAGGTGAACCGGGGTGGCACTATGGTGCCACCCACCAGACCTCCCAGAGCACTCAGCACATGGAGTGGGGAGACGGCCAGACCGTAGCCGTAGGCTATGGTGATCAGATTCATGTCCTTCCACTTTCGAGGCTGCAGCGGCAGAGAGAGTTGGCCGATGTCAGTGTCAAGCTTTTCCAACAGGCCGACACTTTCAAAAAACTCCAGCTGTCTGGCTATTCCTATCTTTTTGGCAATCAGAGCTATACCAACGTTTGATGACAGGGCCAGCACCTCTCCGCTGGTGAGTGTTCCCCTTCTCCTCAGAGAATCAATGTCTCCTATGAGAAATTTGCCATGTCCTATGCTCCTGCTGACATCAAAACTACTATTTTCATCTATCAGCCCCAGCTCCAGCCCATTAGCCAGAGTGAGCACCTTCAGCACAGAGCCAAGTTCGTAGTTTCCGTAGGTGGCATGGTTAAATGTGTCCAGGCGGTCACTAGGATCGTTCGGATTGAAATCTGGCAGAGAAACCATGGCAACTACGTTGCCTGTAGCTATCTCCGCCACTATGGCCACCGCAAAACCGGATCTGTAGAATTCTCTGGCTCTGAGGAGCTCCTCCCGGAGAACACTCTGGACCCTCACATCCAATGTCGATCTGAGCTGTCCACTCTTTCTACTGCGGAGATAGACATCATAGTATTCCTCCAGTCCAAGCATTCCTCTGCCATCGGCGTTGACATAGCCAACCACGTGGGAAAATAAATTATCCTGGGGATAGTACCTCAGGAGACTATCCTCAAATACCAGAGAGGCTATGGGCAGCTGCCTCACTCTGCTCTCCTCCCCAGGAAACAGGTGTCTCTTTATCAGAATATACCTATTCCTTGCATTTCTGCTGGTCAGTCTGCTGTAGATCTGCTCGTAGGGCATGCCAATCACCTCCGAGAGTTTCCTGGCTACCGCTGCCTCGTCCTCCAGCAGATTCCCATTGATGTAGAGAGTCTTCGTGTCTATGTCGCTGGCTATCAGATTATAGTTTCTATCCACTATGCTCAGCCTTCTGGCTCTGTCCAGATAGAAAGGATTTCTCTCGTCCGACTGGAGATTGTAGCGTAGCACCGTCAGGATAAACATTCTTGCCGTAATTGTAGAGAACAGCAGGGCCAGCGCCGTGGCGAGCAGTGAAACCTTTATATCCCGGGAATTCATTCTAGACCAAAGGAGCTGGCCGTCTTTTCCTGCTGCATGCGATAGAATGGTATTAGCTCATCGAGAACCCTTATCTCATCCCTGCCCACTATGTGTTTCGGGGGACCATCTAGATCGGCGCAGATTGACCTTAGCCTTTCGGGATTCGTCAGATAGGATATTTCCAGATCGAGGCCATCAATCTCCCTCTGGACACCCCTCAGTGAAATTTCCACAGTAGCTATCTCCCTCCTCCTGGAGAATCCCTTCTTTTTGGTGTAGACAAGGCCCAGGAAGAGGCCTAGGTTCAGAATGGCCAGTGTATTTCTGAAATTCTCCAGAATGGTCATCAGCACCTCAACCCCCATCTGAGCTTAGCCGATCTAGCTCTAGGATTCCTCCGGACCTCAGCCTCGGAGGGGAGCAGCGGTTTCCTCAGTGGGACACTGAAGTTTGCCACCACCTCGCTCTCCCTGGGACTAGGACCATATTTGTTGTTCTTCCTGGGTCTTAGATTTCCATTTTCCGTGAAAAATCTCTTGACGATTCTGTCCTCTAGAGAATTAAAACTCACGGCCACCAGACGGCCGCCCTTTCCCAGCAGATCCAGCGAGTCTCTGAGTATTTTCCTTAGCTCTTCCAGCTCGTCATTGACAAAAATTCTAATGGCCTGAAACACCCTTGTGGCATTATCTATTTTCCCCCTTCCTCTAAAGCAGCCTCTGACCAGGGTGGCCAGTTCCAGCGTTGTTTCCAGAGTCTTTAGCTTTCTACGGCTGACGATCCTTCTGGCTATGACCCTACTCCTGGGCTCCTCTCCATAGCTGTAGATGAGGGAGGCCAACTCTTCTTCGCCGAAGCCGTTAACCACGTCATAGGCGGTCAGACTGTTTTTCCCCATGGTCATCAGCAGGCTAGCCTCTCTAGCAAAGGAAAAACCCCTTCGCCCATCCTCCAGCTGCATGGACGAGACACCCAGATCCAGCACCAGCCCAGCTAGGCTACCGCCTCCCAGAAGGCTGCTGGCTTCGCTGAAGAGGATATTATGGAATTCAAATCTGTCGCCGTAGGTGTTTTTCACATCTCTGGCGAATTCCCTAACATTCTCGTCCCTGTCCAGGGCCACAACTCGGCAGGAGTCATTGGCGTCTAGCAGAGCCTTCGTGTAACCGCCAGCTCCGAAGGTGGCATCCAGCAGCAGTTCCCCATCTCCTGGAGCCAGGATGGCCAGAACCTCCTCCAGCATCACTGGGCTGTGCCCCAAAATTTTTTCATTCTGCATTTCTAAATATACTCCTATTTTTTCCAATCTGGATCCTCGCTCTGGCTATATACTGGCTGAACAGTTCACTATCCCAGAGCTCAAAGGTTCGGCCCTTGCCGATGAAGGTTACCCTCTCCCCCAGGCCAGCGAAATCCATCAGATGCCTCGGCAGCACTATGCGGCCATCCCGGTCAAAGGACAGCTGGGCCGAACCGCCCAGAATCACAGCGGCAAAGGCGTCTCTCTCCTCGGAAAATGGATCCAGAGAGTCTATTTTTCTGCTAAGTTCTTCCAGCCTAGCCAAACCACAGCCCTCCACACAGCTATTCAGAGAGGACTCATAGAGTACCAGCGAGTCCTCTCCCTCCTGCCGGAGAACGTTCCTGAACTGTGAAGGCACAGAAACTCTACCCTTTTGATCAACTCTATTTTCAAATGTTGACAAAAATAGGCCCATTCCCCGCTCTTCATGGGTTTTTATGGTTTATGCCGGGATAATATGTACCGTTACGGCATTGTCAAGTCCCCTAGAGGGCCCTAGGGCTTGCCCAGACTATTCGTTTCCCTAGACTAGGAATAGACACAATTTTGATCCCACTGGTTTGACAACCAAAGAAATATCCTCTAGAACTAGCGACAGGTGACTCTAGTGAAAAATTTGTGGAGAAGCTAATCTAGCTGACCACAAACGAGTACAGGGTCAATAGGGCTAAGGTTTTTCAGCCATTAACAAATTTCCGGCAATGCTAGAGGGATAGACTGGCAGAGGGACAGGATGGAACCAACCGCTGGGCAACCAGATACATCTCCGCCGAATCCTTTCGGGACGATTTTGGCTTGCAGTAGCTGACCCTTTCAAAGTATTTTCTAAGCTCCGCCACCAGTCTGCGCTCCTCTCCACCCTGGAAAATTTTAGCCACAAGGGTCCCACCGACCTTCAAAAATTCCAGAGCAAAGTCTATGGCCTGTTCTACCAGCCCAACGATCCTAAGGTGGTCAGTCTTTGGGTCTCCGCTGCCGTTGGGAGCCATATCACTCATGATCACATCAAATTTCTCCGTTCCCAGCCGAGCCGCCAGAGCAGCTCTGAAGTTGGCATCGAGAAAATCACCCTCCGTGAATTCTACCCCATCGATCGGCTCCATGGCCACCAAATCCACCGCAAAGACGTTACCCCGGCCGACGCTGGCAACCACCAGCTGACTCCAGCCACCCGGCGCCGACCCGAGATCCATGACTCTCTGGCCCTCTCTGAAAATCCTGTAGCTTTCGTTGATCTCTACTATTTTAAAGGCAGCTCTGGACCTGTAGCCCCTGGCCCTGGCCTCCCTTACGAAGGGATCGTTCATCTGCCTCCGGAGCCACCTGGCAGACGAGGTTTTTCTATTTTTAGACTTCTTTAGAGATTCGGTCCTATACCTTCGACCCTCCAGAGAACAGCCCCTAGCCATGGCTAGTGCCTGTGGACAACCATGGCTAGGGCCGAATAGTCTCCCAGAGCCTCCTTCGTCTTGTTTTCCAGCAGCTCGCCGAAAATGGCGCTGGTAACTACGAGTTTTGTCTGTTCATCCACCTCCTCGCGCCTAGACTCCTCCCTATCCACTCTCAGCATGAGGCAGGACCCCCTGGCGTCACCAATGCAGAGGGGTCTGGTGGCCTCACCCTCTCTGAGACCTCTCAGGCTATTCCCTATGCGCTCACTTAGATCATCTTTGAAAATGGAATTGAGCTTCGTCACCCTGACGGGGCCCAGCTCAGCGGCGCTAAATTCGCCGTCACCAGAGGTCAGCCTCTTCCAAAGGCCATCCAATCTTTTCCTAGCCTCTCTCTTTTCCTCGACACTGCTATAGCCCATGGCCAACTCGGTGAGATCGTATTTTTTCTTCAGAATGCCAATGCCCCTGCATTCCAGCTGGTCCGAAATAATATTTTCGCCCAAATCCGAGATAGCTGCCCTCCTTAGATTTTTATCTAAGTGCTTCTGCCAGAGAAGCCAGTCCTCCATGAAACTCTGCAGAAACTGGTCACTGACCCCAATCTCTCTACAGAATCTGTCCCTATCCCCCAGGATGCCAAAGGCTTTAGAGAAGCTACGCCACAGCTCTACCTTCTCCAGAGATGTCAGGCTAATCCTGTTCCTCCTCGCTATGTTGGCCTTCTTGAGCGTCTCCTCATAGGCAGAGCGACCACTGACGCCACTCTTTCTGCCTCCGCTACCGATTTTGGCGAAAATCTTCCCGGCCTCGGCCACGTCATAGGTTGTCACCACAACGGAATCGAATTGCTCTTTTTTTTTATTTTTAGCCCGCGATGGAAATTTTCTCCTCTCCTTTAGATTTTTTGGCACCAGCAGCTCGCTCAGGATTCTATCGCTGTCATCAACACCCAGCATCCTCCTGAGCTCCCCCTGCCCTCTTGGGGCTAGCCGGGTACTACCCGGCTTTCTGGTCCGGGGGGAATCTCCCCAGGCTCCGGTCCAGCTGCCGGCTAGAAACAGTAGTAGAGTGGGAAAAATTTTATTTCTTACCATAGAAGCTTATTCCGACAATCAGATCGATGGCCTTAGAGAGCTGGTAGTCTCCAATATTATCCCTGCGCCCATCCTTAGCCAGAGCGTTCTCTCGAATTGACTTGCTCACTATGTCCTCCCGGGTATTTTCCTCGGCACCCCTGTCGGAGCCACCGGTTTCCTTCTTCAGATGGCCAGAGAGATCCTTTTCCCGGATCCTGTCACCGTCGGAGACAAAATTCACCACGCCCTCGTCAACCCATAGATCAGGCTCTATGCCATCCGCCTGGAGAGAACGTCCACTAGGGGTATAGTACTTGGCTATGGTCATTTTCATAGCACCACCATTGCTTAGAGGGAAAACGGCCTGCACAGAGGCCTTGCCAAATGTTTTCGTTCCCATCACCACGGCTCTCCTGTGATCCTGGAGAGCTCCGGCAACGATCTCAGAGGCCGAGGCCGACCCCTCGTTAACCAACACCACCATCGGATAGACATCCACTAGAACCTTTGCGGCACTGGATTTGTACATCTCCATGGGTCGATTGTTCCTACCTCTGGTGGACACTATGACCCTATCCTTCTCCAGAAACAGCTCACAGACTTTAATTGCCTGGTCCAGTAGGCCCCCCGGATTATTCCTGAGGTCCAGAATGACACCCCGAGGAGGCTTTCCACCCTCGATGGAGTTTTTCAATTTGTTGTAGGTGTCAATGGTATCCCTGTAGGTGTTCTTGGTAAAGTTTGTTATTCTGATGTAAATTATGTCTCTGTTCTCCACCCTACCCTTGATGGAGTTGGTTTTTATGATCTCTCGCTTTAGATCAAAGGTCAGCGGCTTAGTTTCCCCAACCCGCAGCACGGTCAGTTTTACCTTTGTGCCGGGCTTTCCTCTCATATTGTCGACAGCCTCGTTCAGACTCATATTGTGGGTCAGCCTGTCGTTTATTTCGCTTATGAAATCTCCAGATTTTATGCCGGCCCTCTCGGCGGGGGTATCGTATATCGGAGAAATGACCTTCACAAATCCAGAGTCCTTGGTAACCACGATGCCTAGCCCACCAAATTCCCCGCTGGTGTGGAGATTCATCTCCTTGAATTCCTTATCCGTCAGATAGCTGGAGTGAGGATCGAGGGAGGACAAAATCCCGCCGAAGGCGCTCTCATAGAGTTTTTTCCTGTCAACCTCCTCTACGTAGCTATTTGTTATGGTGCCCATTATGTACTCGAACAGTTCTCTTTCGTCCTTTGGCTGCCCTCTGGAGACCATAGTCTCACCCTCGCTAGCTCCTCCTCCCAGGGCCAGACCCTGGATGGCCTTCTCGAGGCTCGAGCCTTCGGCCCCAGTCGAGCGTCTCCCCGCCACCACCGCTCTATAGCCAACGGACACGCTCCCTAGGCAGAGCAGCGCTCCAGCCCAAACCCGCAACAGTCCTCCGACGCCACCTCTTCTCATCTTCCTATGCTCCACTATTTTGTTTAGGATTGGACACACGGCCAAGGGCTAGCCCAGGTCTAGGGTCTCCTGCCTTAGGCCCCTTAGCCACCACTCGTTGACAGGCTTTCTCGGCCCGCAGGGACCCTCCTCCCCAGAAACACAGGGACTCTTGACATCAACCACCTTCGCCGCACTGCAGGACTGCAGTAGAAGCGCCAACAGGGCCATAGCCCAGTACCCTAACCTCGTCGAACCCCCGGAATTCATAGCCAAATCCAATCCACCCTGGAGGGAAAAATATATGTGCACGGTTAATTTTCAAGCTGCGGAGAAAATTTTTTTAGATGCTTCCCGCCGGAGGCTCCCAGCCAAACCCCAGAACCCTCGACAGCTCCGGCGGGCAAATTAAAAACTAATCTAGGAGAGTCTTGGGAGCTAGGAGGTGGTTTCTCTGGCCCAGACGATCCCCCCACCTGCGCCCTTGAAAAAGCTAAAAATATACCTATATACTTCACTGTGCTAATTTTTAGTCACAGGATGGCAAAAGACTACTACGAAGTTCTAGGAATAGATAAAAAGGCATCCCCGGATGAAATCAAGAAGGCCTACCGGAAGAAGGCCATGGAATTCCATCCGGATAGGAATCCAAATGACAAGGAGGCCGAGGCCAAATTTAAGGAGGCCGCGGAAGCCTACGATGTTCTCCAGGATGCGGACAGGAGAGCCGCCTACGATCGCTACGGCCATGACGCCTTCGTAAATGGGGCTGGAGGAGGGAGTGGCGGCTTCGGAGGGTTTGGCAGTGCTAACTTCAGTAGCTTCAGTGACATTTTTAGTTCATTTTCAGATATATTTTCCGACCTGGGTGGCGGAGCCTCGAGGAAAAGGGGAGGTGCCGAGGGAGGTGCCGATCTGAGGTATGATCTGACCCTGACTCTCGAGGATGCCTATGGCGGAAAGTCCGTTGACATAGGCTTTACGACCATGGTCAAGTGTGAAGACTGTGGAGGAAGCGGTTCGGCCGATGCTAGCGGCTCTATAAACTGTTCGGAATGCAATGGCAGCGGAACTACGAGGAGCCAGCAGGGATTTTTCATTCTGGAACAGACCTGCAGGAAGTGCAAGGGCAGCGGCAAAATAATAAAGAAACCCTGCAAAAAATGCAGCGGAACCGGAAGGTTCCAGAAGGCAAGAAACCTTTCGGTCAAAATACCAGCCGGGGTTGACAGTGGAAGTAGAATTAGGTTGGCCGGAGAGGGGGAGGCAGGCCAGAATGGAGGAAAGACCGGCGACCTGTTTGTCGTCGTCAGTCTGAAGAGGCACGATATTTTCAGGAGGGAGAAGAATGATATACACCTAACGGCCGGCATTCTGCCCACGACGGCCATGGTCGGCGGAGAAATAGAGGTTCCCACCCTGGACGGAGGAAAGGCTACGGTTAAAATTCCTCCAGGAACCCAGAACGACGATAGGATAAAACTTGCCGGAAAGGGCATGCCGGTGCTCGGGGGCGGCACTAGAAAGGGTGACCAGCTAGTCAGCGTCAAGATAGAGATTCCTAGGAACCTCAGTGGCGAGGCAGAAAAGGTCGCAAAGGAGCTGGATGGTCTACTCCAGGGAACTAGGCAGGAGAGCACGTTTTTCAAAAAGTGGTTCAAATAGTGTCAGTCTACCCTAGGCCCCTCCGCCCCCTCCGGGCCGTGGCCCGGAGGGGGCGGAGGTTCTTGACAAAAGCCCGGGGAGGGCTAGTCTTCTCCGGAGAGTGAAACTAGAGTGGGTTTCAATGGCAGATAGTGTCTACGATGTCCTAGTCCTCGGTTCAGGGCCGGCGGGAGCCATGGCTGCCGTCTACGCGGTGAGGGACGGCGCCAGGACTCTGCTGTTTACAGGCCCCAGCATCGGAGGACAGCTGGCCAGCACCACAGAGGTGGAGAATTTCCCAGCGTTCCCCGGCTCGGTGGCGGGGGTCGATCTAGCTATGAAAATTTTCGAACAGCCAAAAAGCATAGGGGCCGACATTGTCTACGACAGCGCTGTGGCCGTCGACTTCTCCTCCAGACCATTTGTCTGTGAGACGGCGGAGCGCTCCTATCGCTCCAGCAATGTGGTGATAGCGACCGGAGCAGTGCCCAAATCTCTGGGAGTCCGGGGTGAAGAGAAGTTTAGAGGCTTTGGCGTTTCGAGCTGCGCCCTCTGTGATGGAAATTTTTTCAAAAATCAGCCCGTAGCGGTGGTTGGTGGAGGAGAAACGGCCGCCCTGGAGGCGCTCCATATGGCCCAGCTGGCTTCCCGAGTGTACCTCCTCTATAGGAGGGATAGATTCAGCAGAATACCTGGAACCCTGGCCAAACGCCTAGAGTCCAATGATAAAATAGATATTATGTTCAGCAGTGAAATTCTTGAGATCTGCGGCAGAGAAAAGCCAAGGTCTGTGGAGTCTCTGGAGGTGCTCAGCGGGAAAACCGGCCAGAGGAGCAGAATAGACGTCCGGGCTGTGTTCATGGCCATCGGACTGGAGCCACAGTCCGGTCTCTTCAGAGGGAGTGGGTTGGCTATGGACGGCGGAGGATACATCATTACGGATAGGGACAGCGCGAGGACAAATATTAGAAATGTCTATGCCGCTGGCGATGTGACCAATAAAAAATATAGGCAGGCCGTTCTGGCAGCAGCCTATGGAGCCATAGCGGCTCTGGAAATCAGGGAGGACAGCGATCAATGAGACTAAGGGAGGCCGTTGGGGCAATAGTTTTGGACGGAAATGGCAATGTGATTGCCTTCCGCAGAGCAGATTTTCCTGAAAACTGGCAGGGTCCCGAGGGGGGCCTAGAGGAAGGGGAAACCCCCGAGGAGGCTCTGGCCAGAGAGCTGGAGGAGGAAGTGGGTCTGGCCAGAAGCCAGTTCAGAGTTCTTGGGCGGACAAAGACCTTCATTCCCTACCTCTTCGGAGATGGAAAGAAATCGAGGCAGGACTGCGATGGCCAGAGGAAGATGTTTTTTCTCATAAAAATTACGGATCCCCTCGCCCAGTTCAGCTACGACAGAGTGGCCGAAGAGGTTGAATTCACCGACCACAGGACCGTCACCGCGCCAGAGCTGGTTGAGCTGGTTCCCCAGTTCAAGAGGGACCTCTATCGCTCAGTGCTGACAGAATTCGGTCTACTCTAGGCCAGAAAACCTCGACCCTCTCTCCCGAATTGCAATTTTCAGGGGGCGGAGAGCCGGCCGGCTAGCTAAAAAATCTCTTTAGAGCCAGAAACAGTGTCAGAAACATGAGTAGCCTGACAATTCTGTAGGGATCAACGGTTTTATCTCTATTTATTAGCAGTAGACGCCTCAGAAGGCCCTTGGCACCCTCTTTCTTTTCGCTGGCCTTCGCCCTCTGCAACTCCTCCGGGCTCAGAGAGGAGTAGTACTGCTCCCTCTCTCTGCTCTTAACAAATTCACTATCATAGTCCGGATGTTTTCTAAGAGCCTTCTGGATAAAAAATATATCCAGCAGCGACAGAATCATGGCGAACAGGTCCAGTGGCCATTCGAAAAACGAGTAGAGATTGACTCGGAATCTAATAAAAATATACAAAATTGCCGGCACCGTACACCAGTAGAGCAACAATACCCTGAAGTTTTCCTCTCCATCTCTACAGAGACTGTAGGATCTCCCTATCCTGTCCCTGGAGATCGAGTAGAGCCTGGCCAGCAGAGACTTTACTCCATCCCAACGGTCCAGCAGAAAAATCTTTATTCTTTTTCGCATCTCTCTCCGAAGATTGGTAATATTTAATATCCATCTAACTAGACCATAGATAGTTTTAAATGCAATACGGCTCCGCCCTCCTCTGATAGATAATCTGGAAAACGGCTAGCCTGGGAATTTCCAGAGTTGCTTCAGAGGTGCGGCGAGGAGTTGTTCTTCTTTGCCCCAGTCTTTGTCTGGTCGTGTTTGATGATATCCGCATAGGCCTTGTTTGCTAGATTTGCGGATGGAGAGAATATATCACGAAGTTTCTTCACAAGATCCTTTCTCGCCGGTTCCATTTCTATGTCATTGGCCTTTAGTTTTTCTTCAATCTTTGCCTCGTATTTTTCTATGGCCTCTCTATTTTTTTTGTCTCCCCCTGCCTTTTTCAAATTCTCTACTTTGGCTAGAAGAGTATCCAGACCCTTCTCCAGGGGCTTCACATCCTTTGCCAATCTCCTATCCACCTCCTGCTCTCTCTTTTTCTTAAAGGCAACAACCTGGCCCTTTATTTTCTCCGATTCCCCCTCGATAATATCTTTTTTCGCTGTGTAGTGCTTGACAGCCGCATCCAATGCCTGTTCGCTATCGCCGTATTTTAGTAGAAAATTTGGCATTACAAACGCATTAAGTTTTTTACCAACATTAGCCTCCACAAACTTCGAGCCCTGAAACGGTGTAGAACAGTAGGGGTTTTCTACCTCCTTGGTTTCGAATCTGTCCACGATGCTATCTAGACATTTCTTCGGATCTGTTTCTTTGGTATTTTCCATTTTTTCCCCGATGGTTTTGTACCACTCATCAATAAAGGCCATAGTAAACACCATACATTTTTGAGCACCAAACTGTATACCAGCTATTCCTGGGTTGTTTTTGGGATCTAACAATTCTACCGTCATCTCACGTTTTAATCTATCATAATTTTCCGTACCTTTCTGACTTTCTAGTTGGTTCATCTCATCTTGTATTTTATTACGTCTCTCCAAAGATTCCAGGGAATGCGGCGTGACTGAATATCTCACGGTGTATTTACTGCTGTCACTGTAGATATTTTCAATAATTGGATTTTTTTGAGTAAAGTAGGAATCCATAACATATACTTCTACCCTGCCGTCAGCCACAGGTCTATTCAGAGTAACCACGGTGTGGACATCATCATATATTACGGCCAGTTCCGGTTTGCCCGTAGCCGACGATGACATTTGTTCTCTTATTTGTTTGTAAGAATTCTCACTTTCGTCGTAGAACCCTATCGGTATTTCTTCTGAAACATTTGGGTATCTGTCCTTGATGACGTCGATCGCCTTCTCCAAAAAGAGTTGATTCGTGTGGTAGCCAAAGTCTGTGTTATTTCCTAGAACTCCATCTTCGCGCAATTTTTCCATATCGCTTTTGCTAAGCACACACGTCTGCTCCAGCAGTCCGGTTTTTTCATTGAAATTGTACACCGCTCTTTCTGACTCTCCCAGCCAATACTTTTCAGTCTTCTCTGACATAGAAATCCTATATTTTAGATAAAAATATAAAATATACTAAATAACTTTTATTTAAATGTCAATAAACATGTATATCTCAGTAAAATATTAGCCCAGCTCCAGCGGTGCACCGGACCAGGCCCCTAGATAGGCGGCTGTTCGAACAATTTTCTAGATTAGAGAAGAGTTGTTTATAATTTAAGGCCATATATTATGGCTCCGGGTCCCCGTAGCTCAGCTGGATAGAGCGACAACCTCCTAAGTTGTAGGTCGGCGGTTCAAATCCGCCCGTGGACACCATCGATCACCTGATAAATTCCACCTGGTGCTCTAGAGAGCTGCTGAGACTGTCTAGCGAACCCAGCCTGCTGTAGGACACGGCATTTCTCAGGTCATTGTACATAAAAATATGGGAAATCGGCAATTTACCAGAATAGATACCCCAGGTAGGGTCAATGGGAATCCATTGGCCATTGTGATAGACCATAACCCAGGCGTGATTTTCGAATTTCTTCTTCTCAAAATTATAGCTGAGACCCACTATTGTCTTTGACGGTATGTTCACACTCCTCACCATGTCCTGGTAGAGGATGGCGTAGTGTTCACAGACACCCCTTTTGATTTTCAGAATGTCCATCGATGTCATCCTCCTACCCACAAAACTCTCGTCATAGGTTATGTTCTGGTGAACCCATTTGGCAATTTTCACATGGATGGGCAGCCCCCTGTCCCCAGCGCTGTCTATGCCATTGACCAGACTGCTGAGGGGCTCTATGTATTTCTCCTCTATCTTTGTCGTGCTGGCAAAGTCAAAATCATTGACCCAGTTGAAGTTGCTGTAGTCATTCACCAGGGTAGCGTCTATGCGCACAAACGATCTAGTGGAGGCAAAATTTTTGAATTTGGCCACAATGGCGTCATCCCTCTTCTCCAGGAAATTGCCGTCTGGGTAGTCAACCTGGCCATTTGACACATTATATTCTATGATCTCATTGTTCCCGCCGACGTAGTCAAGTGGCAGCTGTACCACTAGATTTCCGATGCCTCTGCTATCCTCAATCTTGACCAGAGTGGTTACTCTCCAGGTTGCTCTGTTTCTCGTCATGGAAAATGTATCTCTAAGGCCCTCCTTCCCCAGGGTTCCCCTCCAGCGGAACACATTTCCATCTCTCTGGAAGAGGGGATGTATAGAGTATAGGGTCATGTGCTCCAGACTATGCACCTCCAGCCTTGCCCTGGCTCCCCGGGCGAAGTTCGGCAGGTCCACCGACTCCCGCCTCAGGTAGGGTGTTTTGGCTATGTCTTCATTGTCAATCTGGTATCTGAACTTCAGAATAATTTCCTGGGAATTGAAAAGCTTTCTAAATTTGAATTTCAGTCTATTGTCTCCGAAGGTTGCCCTGGAGTCACCATCATCTGGAGCTCTGGCCTCTAGAAGGCTTATTCTGCTGCCTCGGTCGAAGATCATAGTCCAGTTATCGTAGTAGTGGCTCTCCGGAAGATTGGCAGCCTTCAGCTTCACAGTCACCTCCACCTCCTGGCCTCGGTCGTTGAATAGATTTTTCTGATCCCAGGAGTCTATCCTAAGGGTACCCCAGGCTCCCCCGGCCGCCAGAGACAGCGAGAGTAGTATCCAATATTTTTTGATGTGCTTCACAGAGGCTAGCCTTCATTGAACCTAACCCTAGAATAGATGGTTTAGCATAAAATTCAAGAAATTATAACAAAAGAAATATAAATATAAAATTCCCTAGAGAGAGGGGATTAGTTACATTAGATGGCACTATCCTGAGGTCATAGCTGGAGCCATAGCCCTCCTTTGTAAATTCATAGTCCATGGCTATCAGTCCCCCACCTCGGTTGCCAAATAGTACATCACCCAGAATCGGCACTTTGCTGATGCCAAAAACTGTGTTAATTTTTTCCAGTGGTATTATCATGCCTGAAAATCTGATTTTGCCACTCTCTATGTCCATGGTTCCCCCGCCGCTGGCCCCTAGACCTAGAACATAGTTTACCCCTAGAGCCAGGTTACTGACTCTGAGCACATTGGCATTTAGCTCAAAGTCAGCTCTGAGTTTTTCGAACCCCACCGTGTTTTGACTTTTCAACGTGTTTTTCAGGCTGCCCGGCACATCTTCGCTGTTCATGATGTAGCTAAATAACTTTGAATTTTTACTCTCCATCCCCTCGAACAGATAATGGAAGCCGTTTTTCAGCTCTAGATTTCCCCTGAGGACATTGTTCCTGTCTAGACTGGCCTCAAGATGAAGATCCCCGTAGATCAGATTGTCCGTTAGATTGATTTCGCTCAGAAACTTGCCAAAATTTGGGCATTCGACCACAATGCTGTACCTGTCCGAACTCTTCGACTCCTCAACCCTGGCCAGGCTGAGGAAAGCTGTGTTGCCATCTTCTCTCGGGGTTCTGACCCAGAGGCGTTCTATGACGCCATTCTCAACCACGGCCTCTAGGCTAAGGTTCTTTAGACTATAGCCTCCGACCATAGAATTGCCAATGAATAGGCGGTAGGTCGCACTGTCCAGAGCAAAATCCGCATTAGCACTCTTACTAGGGGTCAGATAGCTGGCCAGACGTTTGCCCAGCTCCTTTCCAGCCATTTTCCCAGCAAATTCCAGAGAATCCCCTTTCACCCCAACCTCCACCCGACCGCCCTCGGCCGTCCTGTAGTTGATGTCGAAGCTGTTTCCCCGGAGGTTGAGGTTTTTTATCTCTAGTCTGCTGAGACTGCCATTTTTCAGAAGGCCCTTCCCTTCGAAGCCTAGCGTCTCTCCGGAGGCCAAAATTTTGTCCAGAACTACTCCGGCGCCGTCGGAATCCTCTATCTCTAGACTGAGATTCAGACTCTGGCCTCTGGGCTTTACAAAATCCACGGCCCTAAAAGCTACCAGAGAATCCTCAAGGCCAAACTCCACCTCAAACCTATCTGATCCAAATTCCTTCAGAACCTGCAGCCCAAAGTCAGAATTATTTTTCAGAAGAGATGTGTTGTTTCCCCTCACGTCCCCGGCAACTCTGATGAAAACATCGCTGAGAGCTATGACGTCCCTAGCCAGAGGTATTTTTACGGAGACGTCCAGGGTAGCTAGGCCATCAGCATACTTCGATGTGACATTCCTCACCCCCTCTCTATCTTGATTTTCTAAAAAATACATCATCTCGTAGATTTTCCCAGAGGTCTTTGCCGAAATGTTCAGCATCGAACTTTCGTCATTGAAATCCAGCTGCACCAGACCATCTCCCAGCAGAGTGCCATCCGCCATGGTCGCCCTATCCAGGTGAATGTTCATGGTGTCGACGGTGAACAGGGCTCTGCCATCTATGGCGGAAAAACTTGGAAAATCACTGTGGTAGTCGAGTCTGGCACCTCTGAAGAGTACCTCCGAGTCTATGGCCATCAGCTCAAACCTACCCTCTCTATGGTCAAAGTTCATGTGGGCTCTGACCCGGGGAATGGATCCGCCAGTCAGGTGCTCTATGGTCCAGTCCCTTGCCCCGGAGTCATTGAGAAAAACTGGCCAGAGTATTTTCACATCTTTGGCTGAGGCACCGGAGATATTTATGTCCATCCCCATCTTTTTTTCCCTCTCCAGCTCCATCGACATGGAAAAATCGATAGCCCTCTCAGGCAGCAGGGTAGCTCTCAGACTCTTCAGATTTAAATAGTCGCTACCCCTGAGCTCTCCGACCAGGTGGGCATTTCTATAGACTATCGGACCACCGAAGAATTGATCCAAATTAAAATTACCACTGGCCGAATAGATCGTAAAGCCACAGCTCTCTAGAACCATGGATCCTGAGAAATTTAGTGAAAGTTTGGCATCAAAGGAACCGTTTATTTTTTTCAGAATACCCTCGACCCCACTGTCACCTCCCAGAAGACCGTGGAAACTGGCATTTGCCAGAGAAAAATTATCCAGATCGACTCTGCAGTCGACATTTCCATCGGGAAACAGCTGGCAGCTTCCCCTAGCCTGGCTAGAGCCAGCACCACCATCCATTTTTATGGCCACGGCGATGGCCACCGTGACCTGGCCGTGATTCTCTGTGATATGGAAATTGCCATCCCTCAGCTCCAGCCTGCTTGCCGCCTCCCCTCCGCCGGAGACATGGATGGTACTGTTTCTAAGGGTAATGTAGTTAAAAACTACCTTCCCCCGCCGCAGATGCTCCAGAGAACTGTGCAGCAGATCGGAAATTCGCCGATTTTCGAAGAATATCTTCCTATTTATTCTCAGAGACGGAGCAGCATCTGTGTCTATGTGGCTCTCAAGATTCTCCACAGTCAATTCATCAATCCTAAACCTCCCCCTGATAAGATCGCCCATTTTCATTCTGAAGCCAATGCTAGGAAGTGATGCCAGATTGTCTCCGAACCTAATCTCAAAATTATCCATGGCATAGACAAGTCTCAGACCACTGATGCCAACTCTCCCTCTGCCATAGCTAAAATTCCAGTGGGGATTAATTTCCAGCATTTTCCTGTCTATGTACCTATTCAGGACCTCTATCTCTCTAGGCTGCTGGAACAGGAATACGATGAAGAAGGCAACGGGGACAGATATTGCCAGAGCGAAGGACACCACAAACTTTATAGCCAGGAAGAACCAGGAGAAAATCTTTCTTCTCTCGCACCTAAGAAAATACCTTACTCTAACCAGTAGCTTACCCATCCTCTAGCAAAAATAACCTAGCCGGAATTCTGAATCCGCGGTGGAGGCGGACTTTTCCTCCCCCGGCCCTAACTAAAACTCTACGACGGTAACAATAGTCGCCTGGCTCCAAATTAGCAAATGCAAATCTCACCCCCGCCATCCCCCCGGGCCGCCCGGGTGGGCGGCCCGGGGGGGGGCTAGCTTTCCTCTGACTCTCCCCCAGGACCCGGTGGCTAGTCTAGGGTATCGAGTAGAGCCAGCTCACTTTTAATAATTTTTTCTACACCGGCACAGACGTTGGCCAGAGCCAGGGTTGTTGGGTAGTCCCCTCTGACATTGGCGTACCTCATCTCAACACTCCCCTGGGAAATATATCTATCGGAGACCACTATTCCTATGGGGGAGCCGATGAGTTCAAAGTTCGTGAATTTGGAACCAGCCCTATCCTCTCCATCATCAACCATAGCCTCTATTCCCAGCCTCTGGAGCCCGCCATAGATTTCTTTCGAGGCTCTAGAGATATTTTCAGAATTTCCCAGAGTCATGATGTGTACTCTGTAGGGGGCAACTATCATATTCCAGAACACCCCTCCGGCGCTGCTGGCCGCCCGCTGCTCGAAGATGGCGGCCATGCTGCGGCTCACCCCTATGCCATAGCATCCCATGGTCGGGTTGCACCTCTTGCCTTTCTCATCATTGTAGAAGACTCCCATGGATTCGCTATATTTGGTTCCCAGCTGGAATATGTTACCCACCTCTATGCCGCGAACCTCTCTGAATCTGCCCTTGCACATTGGGCAGATGGCTTCTCCGCTACTTTCCCTGGCATCCCCTAGCATTTCGCCGTTGCAGCGATAGTCACAGGAGCTGCAGAGGTAGAGCCTGTCCTCCCCAATGGGGCTGATCAGCTGAAACTCGTGGGACATCCTTCCGCCCATGTCACCAACCGGAGCAGCCACATCTAGGATTCCCTCTAGACCGATTTTTCTATAGATCAGATGGTAGGACTCTAGCATAGCCCCGTAGAAATTTTCCAAGTCCTCCTGGGAGCTGTGGAAGGAGTAGGCGTCCTTCATTAGAAATTCACGACATCTGATGAGACCTGCCCTCGCCCTCAGCTCATCTCTGTATTTTGTCTGTATCTGGTAGAGGCTAAAGGGCAACTGCCTGTAGCTCTGGAGACAGGATCTTACATAGTCACAGACCACCTCCTCGTGGGTTGGATTTAGAACACTGTCCATGCCACCCCTCGTTCTAAACTTTAGCAGCACATCAACCGCACCATAGCGGCCGCTCTCAATCCAGAGACTGGCTGGAGCCACCATAGGCATGAGAATCTCCTGACACCCTAGCCTATCCATCTCCCGGCGTATCACATTCCCTATGTTCACCAGAACCCTGAGGCCTAGCGGTGTGAATGTGTAAAGGCCGGCTCCCGTCTGGTGTACGTAGCCTCCCCGGAGGGAGAGCTGGTGTCCTGGGCTCTCCGCATTTTCCGGAACACCGTGCAGCATCTTTATTAGCAGTCTCTCTAGCTTCATTGGATAGTTCTGTCTAGTTCTCTAGGCGGGAGACTAGGTTGGCCTTTAGAATTGTCAACCGCGGCCAGGAGTTGGAGAGAGGAACCTGGGAGAAATCTAGTGCAGCGGGACTGGCGGTCTCTGGCCAGATGCTCTGGCGGGGAAAGGCCTGGGGCCCTCGGATCCTTGACAACTGAAAAAAATTACCTACAATTGGGCACTTTTACGGTTAAATTTGGTTTTGAGTGCGGGATGATGTAGCGATCCTGTTGGAGTGGTTTGTGGCCAACGGCATAGGAGAACTTTTCAACGATAGTCCCTGCCAGGATGCTCTGGAGGAATCCGGAAGGCAGAGCGGCGGGAATCTAGGAAGTGTGATTCTAGCGCTGGCAAAGCAACAGCAGAGCATAAAGGATCTATCTGGCTATAGCGTTAGAGGCATAAGAGAGGTGGTAGATCGGGCGGGAAGCCTAGAGGAGCTGGTGGCGCTGGCTAATCAGCTGGAGGCCTACGGTGACCTGAGAAAAATGGCCAGCAGCACAGTGCTGCTGGGTGGAAAGCGGGACTCGGAGATTATGCTGATCAACGACCTCCCGAATGATGAGGATGATCTGAATGGTTCTATATTCAGTGGCCAGACGGGTGAGCTGGCTGGCAAAATGTTTTCCTCCATAGATCTGGACCTGGAGAACCTATGCCTTGCCAACTCATTTTTCTGGCGCCTTCCGGGGAATAGGGCCCCCATAAGGGAGGAACTTGATATCTGTAAGCCTATTCTGGAAAGAATTGTTGGCTTCGTGAAACCCAGATTGATAATCTTCTGTGGTAACTACGGCCTGTCCACCCTGCTTGGCCAGAATAGGACCATCACAGCTCTGAGAGGTAAATTTCTTAGCTACAGTAACTGCTATATGCAATCCAGCGTGACAGTCACGGGAACCTATGGTCCCTCCTTCCTTCTAAGGAATGGAGGTAAAAAAAAGGACGCCTGGGCCGATCTGCTGAAAATTAGAGTATTTCTCGAGGAAACCCATGGCAGTCGACCATCGACGGAAGCTGGGGGCTAGGCTAGGCCTAGCCGGAGGGGGTAGATTTCTGCTCTGCCTCATCTGCCTTGGTCTGGCCATTGGCCGCTGGCCAGAGGTTTCCTTCGCCCAGAAACCTGTCCAGAGGGCCGTGGAGGATATAGGCACTGCCCTGCAGTTTATAGTTCCAACATTCGTCTTTGGGAGAACCATCTACGAGCCCGACAACGAAGATTCAACCGCCCAGTTTGCTAGGCATTTCCTGTTTACTCTGGGAGTCACCCATCTGACCAAGGCTCTAGTGGATAGAAGGAGGCCCAGTGGTAGAGGCTTGGACTCTTTCCCATCTGGCCACACGGCCGCGGCCTTTTCCGGAGCAACCTTTGTCCATCTGAGGTACTCCCCTGGAGAAGCCAAATATCTCTACGCGCTCTCCCTCTTCACGGCATTTTCCCGTGTCTACGGAGATAGACACTATCTGCAGGATGTGCTGGCCTCTATGGCCCTCAGCTACCTCTCGGGATATATTTTCGTCAAAAAAAGGAGCGACTTACCCAGCTATTCGTTTGGCTTCGATCCAGTCGACAGGGAGATATTCTTTAGTCTTAGTTTTGCCCTAGAGTAGACCGTGCCGGCCACATGGATGCAAAAATATGAATAGTGGCCCCCGGTAGATTGGGCTCACTCCGGGTTCCCTTTGGACTTCTCTTCCAGAGAGGTGGGATAGTTCCTTTTCCATCGGCGGAAAGGCTCTAGAACTCCCTCTGGAATGGTATGGGCCTCCAGGCTAGGTCCAGAACTCAGAACCTCAGCCCCCCTGCGGGGGGCTGAGGTTCTGGAACTTCCCATCAGAATAGGTTCTCCCTCGGCCGGGCCCCAGTCCTCTCTGATTTCTTCCAGTCCCAGGGAAGCTATTTTTTATTGGCCGCCTTTGGGTCAGCTGGGCTGCCGACAGAGCCGACGGTGATCTTGGACACATTCACTAGCACCGGAACCATACCCTGCCTCCTAAGATTATCCAGGATAGACTGGTTATCATCAAATACGACGAATGCCATATCCTTAGCGTCAATGTCGTATTTCTCCGCCAACTCTCTCTCTAGCACCTCCCTAGAATTGGGGCACCGCTTTGTACTTATCTCAAAAAAGTGCTCTGACACCTTTGGTCTGCGCTTAAACATAGATACTATGGGGATCAGAGGCCTTACATTGAGATCGATAGGCAATATGCCATTTATATTGGTTTCCCCGGCCATGATGGGAATTTTCGGATCCAGAGTTGTGCCCAGCTCGGCCAGGCGCTTTCTCATCGTCTCCTCCAGCTTCAGATGGTGTGAAGCCACCAGCACGTTGGCCTCTGAGTTGTCGGTGAAGATGACCACCTTTTTCTTCGCCTGCAGGAGCTGACAGACTATCTCAATGACTATTGAATTTTGCTCTATGCCCTCATAATACTTAATATATTCCCTGGACATGTTTGTGTAGTTGAACTCTATCTGGTCCCGGCTACAGCCAAACTCTAGGAGATAGGCTATGCGGTGATTTGGTGCCGCTTTCCTCTCGAAGTAGGCGCCAACACGCTTTGACACATCTTTTCTGAAGTTCTCATCCTCCCGAAAGAGCCTCCGGATAGTTGAGAAACTGTCTATCCTGTAGCTTCCTAGCTCCACAGCCCGGGCCACCAGAAAATCCCTTATTTTTTCGGAATATTCATCTTCGACCCCTTCGGCCCTGTCCAGAAGCGATTTCATTATTACACGCTCGTCTATGAAGGGCTCCAGTCTTATTGGGCCTTCGTTTTCCCGAGCATGCATGGTACCATCAAAATCAACCACGTAGAGATAGTCGCTACCACCTCCCGCTAACCGCTGTCTCTCCTTCTCTAGTTTCTCTAGGATACCTCTAGCCCTCCGCTCGACGGAGCCGCCAAGCCCAGTCTGGGCCGCCTGTTTTTCGGCCCACAAACTTCCCCTAGCCAGAGCTCCCGCCATGAAAAGTACTATAGCTACAGCACGTCTGTCCATAAAACTCCCTCCAAATTTTTATTATCCAGCCGCCACTCTCCCCGGAGGGAGGCGACACCACAGCGGTGCGCTGGCTGGAGAAATAACTAAAATAAACAGGACCCATAGTAACCCCAACTTTTTTTAAAGCAACATACATCTCCAAATGTGTTACGAGTCCACAGCCTATGGGAAAATTCGCCCTACTCTGGCCAGAGATAAATAATACTCTCTGGGAGTTTTGAAACCAAGTTTTGAGTGGGGTCTATAAAGTTATCATACCCATATATGCACCTGGCCAGCTCTTCTCTGAATTCTTCTAGAGAATCTGCTAGAATTTGTATTTTGGCTTCGGAGGAGGTAGCAGAAAGAGAGATATGTTGAGTTTTTTGTAAATATCTTCGAAGTGCCCTGTGAACTCTGAACCTCCATCCACCTGGATTGATTTCACAGGGAATGGAGGGCTTTTCCTAAAAATGACCTAACAGCTGAAATGAAAAACATTCAGCCAAAAGATCTATTTTTCCCACATGTGTTTGGACTTCTACATAGCCAGTGCTACAGCTCAGGGTAGCAGCGGAGTCATGGGCCATTGAGCTATCACTATAGGTCCGACTCCCTCCGGTGGGGGCAATCAGGGAGGGGCAGGTTTTACTTTTACGCACGTAGTGGAAGCATTTTGTCCGTTGCTCCAGCTGCCGTCGTTGCAGGTGTACTCTCTGGCCGCACCATTGAGGCCATTTTCACACTTCAGGGTGGCCTTGGAGTTATGTGCCTTTGGGTTATCCTGACCGTAGTCCCATGTGCCTCCTTCGACCACCGCGGTGACATCTCCGCAGTTCTTATAGCAGACGCCACTGGCGTAGCTCCAGACACCCAGGGAGCAGGACTGGGTCAGGCTGCCACTGTAGCCACTGGCACATTCGAATATTTTGTCTTTGCCGGACTCTGTCTCTCCCGCAGGGACAACTATGTGGTAGTCAACGTTCGTTGAGCTGACAGTGAGTGCTTTGGCATTGTCACAGGAATTTGGCTTGCAGTCGCCATTGGCCACAGTCCAGGTTGAGTTGCTGTTGCACTGGTAGACCATCATTCCCACCTCTCCACCCTCTACGGTGTAGCCTTCGGAACAGGCCTGGTGCACCTTCATGCCCTCGCTGTAGTAGGCTGGAAGTCTAGTGCTAGCATCACTAGGGACCACACTGTTTTTATTCTGCAGTAGATCTATGAGGGACGCCCGGGAGCACCTATTGGCCGTGGGCAGTGACACATTTGGGAAGATCTCGTCACCCTTCTCACAGGGGGTTTTGTTCGAGTCGCTCTCATATTTTGAGTAGATTGGCTGGCTGCAGGGATTTGTCTGTCTATACCAGTCTCCCCAGCAGATTCGGGCAAAGCCATCGTCAGGGCCCGGGCTGTTGGTACTTGTCTGGCCGCTGCCGGTCTCCATATAGGTCGTATTTATGTAGCCAGAACCTCCGCCGGCGGTGCCGGTGATGGCTCCGCCACCACCATAGTAGCCTCCACCTCCGCCGCCAGCGCCGTACCAGAGGCTATCCTTGAAGCCCGCGCCGTGGCCACCCTGGCCAAGAATGCCCTGGCTAGCGAAGCGGGCATAGTTTATGCTCGTTCCAGGCTGTCCCCCGGCCGACCCTGTGCCTCCTCCCGAGCCATAGACAGAGTCGCTGTTGCTACTCCCCGGAGTACCTCCACCGCCACCACCAGAGCTATCTACTAATCTTCCCGAGGTTCCGCCGCCACCGCCGGCCACAGCTACCCGGTCGCTGAGGCCAACATTTGTCAGACGCAGATCCGTGGCTCCGCCGCCCCCTCCTCCGGGTCCAGTGGGGCCCGTGTCGGTGTTCGTGGTAGTGCTGGAACCTCCATCTCCGCCACCATTGAATCCTCCAGCTCCTCCGCTGCCAATCCCACAGGTCGAACTTGTTCCCTTTCCCCCCACGGTCACATAGAAGACCCTGCTGCTGGATATCTTCAGTGTACCCTCGCTGTAGCCACCTCTGTTCGGCGAGGAGTTATTGCAGGCCGTACCGCCCGAGGCTCCCCAGAGCTGCAGCCGGATATTGTCTATTCTTTCATCGGCGCTGGTCAGATCTATCTTCCTGGCACTAGTTCCTGTAGAAAATTCATAGCACTTTGGAATTAGCCGACAGGCGTTCCAGTCATTTGAGTCAATGACCCAGCGGCCCCCCTCGGAACATCTTACAGCCAGCGTGTGGTCCTCGGAGAATTTTTCGTATCGCTCATCGCACTTCTCTATGCGATAGTAGGAATCTAGGAATGCGTATCTTCCGGTATCGGCAGTCTTGGTCATGTCTATGATTTCCCGGTCAGCCTCCCCCTTCTGGGTACTTGTTTTAATGTCGACGCAGCCTCCGCCACTGCCGTCCGTCGCACAGGCCACCCACTCTTTTATGGTCTTTTCGGTGCTATAGGATATGTCATTGAAGACTAGCGCATCCAGATTCTCAAATTTGCAACCCTGCCTGCAGTATTCGCTGACATTTCCACCTACCACGGAGAATTTACCTTTATCGCAGAGATAGACTATGGAGCCATCGGCATCGACGTTGTAGCCCGTCTTGCAGACCTTTGGTCTTATTTTTTCTCCATTTTTGAGCGTATTCGTGGCAGTTACTGTGCTACTGTAGGTTTGCGTGGTCTGGCTGTAGAGAGCCCAGGTGGTTGTATTCTCTTCACCCTTCAGCATGTTGTCTTTATCACCGAGCTTGCAGTCGGCAAAGCAGCGCGTACCGTTGTCCTCCTGCCAGCTGCCATCGGCTAGGCAGCTGTACTTCAGCAGAGAGCTGCCGGAGGTGTTCACACTGTAGCCCGGCTTGCATGAGCCAGAGACGGCTA
Source organism: Rickettsiales bacterium (assembly GCA_031287725.1). Taxonomy (GTDB): domain Bacteria; phylum Pseudomonadota; class Alphaproteobacteria; order Rickettsiales; family UBA1997; genus CALXRO01. The sequence goes on along the minus strand of JAITSP010000026.1, from coordinate 23,425 downwards.
CCGCCTCTCCGTCCTTGAATTCTACCTTGCCGTTGGAAATGGTGCCAGAGCATGTGCTACCGCTGCAGGACTTCCAGCCGGAGTCTCCTCTCAGCTCCAGAGCGTCTAGCCTGCAGGCTTTTGTGCAGCCCTGGCCCCGGACCTTCTTCCAGAACCCCGAGCTGTCACAGGATATGACCATTGGGTTTGTGCTCTCAATCATGAGGTGGCCACTGGCACAGCCAGTGATTTTTGCCGTTTCGCCGTAGCCGAAGACCAGATCACTGCCGTTACTTTTGCAGTTGTTGGTGTCAGCGTCACAGCGCTGCCAGCCGGAAACGACGGCATAGTTGTTGAATTTATCTAGGGCGCATCTTCTCTTACAGTTCCCATCTATTTTGAAGCTGCCTCCGTCCGAACAGGTGAGTTTGGCTGCTTTGCTGTCCGCCACATCTTTGTCATTGAACTCTACGAAGCCATCTTTGCAGTCCATGTCCAGAATTGTTCCCTGGACATAGTAGACACCCTCGGTCCGGCCATACTTGGCACTGTCATTTGGCAGGATGAGGATGTCACCGACAGAATCTCTAGCGGGCTTGAGATTGTAGCTGTCGTAGAATTTCTGAAGGTCGGAGCGGAGACAGCCCTTTTTACATTTGGCGTCCTCCTGGTCGTCGGAGACACTGAAGTAGCCTACGTTACTCTTATCTTTGTTGCACTTTTCCTTATGGAGTTTGGTTTCGTCAAATTTAAAAAATCCCGCCTGGCATGTGACCAGAGCTACAATGCTTCTGGCCGCGGACTCGTCAATGTATGTGTTACTGGTCACTTTAGTTCTGCACTCAGAGTCATTTGAGCCCAGGCACAGGTACCACACCTGACCTGGGGCGTACTCCTTCGCGCTGTTCAGACTGCACAGGCCCTCATTGTAGACAATGCTCTTTGAAATCTCCTCGGCCTCCTCCAGAGATCTGCAGGAGTAGTTGTTACGGCTTATTATGTGGGCCAGCTCGGCACCTCCGAAGGTCAGAGAGCAGGCTATAGTAAACATGAATATGGTTGTCCACTTAACTCCCCCTAGAATGAACATCCAGCCGACGGCGAATACGGCCACTGCGATTATGGCTCTGGCCACCTTGCCGGTGATGATGTCCGTCACGTAGCAGATAGCGGCCACTATGCCATTTCTCTTGGCACCTATTATCTCCTCATTGCTCAGGGCGAGTTTTCCCTTATTTCTCTTGCCGATGGAAATGCCTATGTTGGCAGCTCTGGAATCCGAGTGGGGCCGTTCCCCCACCGCCAGGATGGCCAGAAGGATAAAAAATCGGACTAAAACTTTTTTCACTGTGTAGCTACTGCTTTGATTTTGCTATTCCCCGGCGGCGCCCATCCGGGCCACATCCTCTATGAATTTTTGCCTTCTCTTTATGTTTTTGAAGCCAATGGTATCGTAGAGGGGAAAGGTTTTTATATCGCTAAAACCGCAGAAGTAGAGAATTCCACTCTTCAGCTGGAGGGCGAAGGGATCTTCGGAGTCTGTCTCCATGTTGCCTCTAGGGCCGCCATAGGTGTATATCAGGGTGGCAGTCCTTCCGGCCAACATTCTCTCCACCGCTCTGACTGGATTCGACTGGACACGGAAGGCAAATTCTGGCAGAAGTACTCTATCGAGAAACCCCTTCAGGAGGGCCGGGGGTCCGTACCACCAGACGGGTGAGAGAATCACCAGGTGGCTGCACCACCTTAGCAGCTCCTGGGATTTTTCTAGGTCCGGCTCCAGCTTCTGGTGGCGGCTGTAGCCAAAATGGAGGATGGGATCGAAGGTGAGGTCCCTCAGAACCAGCATTTCCACCTCGAATCCTGCTTTTCTGGCGTTAATCTCGTATTCTTCGGCAAGACAGGCCGTAAGACTAAATTTTGATGGGTTTGAGTCGATCACAAGAATTCTTTTTGTCATAGCTGTGGCGCCAGTTTAATTTTCTAGGGCCCATAATAGTTATAAATTTTTAAAAAAACAATCTCATTAGAGTTTTTATGAAAACAAACTCGCTGGCCTGTGGATAACTATAAAATTCCAAATCTTTTTTTGCTGGACCAATATTGCTATTTGATAATTCGGCCATACCATCTGGACGGTAAAAAAACTTCAGAAATATGATCGATAAAAGTCTAAAGGTCATGGCAGATGCCATCCGATGCCTATCCCTAGAGGCCATAGGCAAGGCCAATTCCGGCCATCCAGGGCTTCCTCTGGGATTTGCCGACGTGGCAACGGTGCTATTCTCAAAATATCTAAAATTTTCTCCGAGGAGTCCAAAGTGGATAGACAGGGACCGCTTCATACTGTCCGCCGGCCACGGTTCCATGCTGCTCTATTCGCTGCTCTACCTTACGGGCTACGAAGACTGCGATCTGGAGGAGATAAAAAACTTTAGACAACTTGGCTCCAAAACCACTGGCCACCCAGAATATGGGCGACTGGCCGCAGTGGAGACGACCACGGGCCCTCTGGGACAGGGTGTGGCTAATGCTGTGGGCATGGCTCTGGGGGAAAGGCATTTTAATGCTATATTCCCGGCCATGGTAGACCATAAGATCTACTGCATGGTCGGTGATGGCTGCCTTATGGAGGGTGTGAGCTATGAGGCGCTCTCTCTGGCTGGCAATATGGCTCTGAAGAATCTGATAGTGCTCTGGGATAACAATGAGATAACCATAGATGGGAGCACCTCAATCACCCGGAACGAAAATATGAGGATGCGGATGGAATCCATAGACTTCCTCTACCTGGAGGCCGATGGCCATGACTATCACTCCATAGATAGCGTTCTGGCAAAGGCGCAGAGGAGTGATAGGCCGGTCTTTCTGTCCTTTAGGACAAAGATAGGCTTCGGCTCTCCGAAGGAGGGCACAAGCAAGTGCCATGGTTCCCCTCTGAGCCCGGAGGAGATAGGGGAGACGAAGAAAAGGCTCGGCTGCGGAGCCTGGGGAGAATTCGAAATCCCGGATGAGGTTCTAAGCCTCTGGCGGGCCGTTGGCGAGAGGGGTGATGACAGGTTCCTGGAGTGGGATCGTAGCTATGGCAGATCCGAGGAAATCAGGAAATTCAACCGAATCACGAGAGTTGGGGAGTCGGAGGATGATCTCTGGACTAGAGACCTGCGGAACTTTAGAGACCAGGTGGTGGCCGAGGCGCCCACCGAAGCTACGAGAAAGTCATCCCAGAGGGTGCTGGAGGTGCTGACCAGAAATCTGGAGGGAATGCTGGGCGGGAGCGCGGATCTTACCGGTTCCGTGCTGACGAGTACTCCGAGCGTGGCCGAGAAACTGGGGAGGAACTCCTATGGAGGGCGCTACATAGACTACGGCATACGGGAGCAGGCGATGGCCGGCATAATGAATGGCCTGGCTCTTGAGGGTCTGACGCCCTACGGTGGCACATTCCTCTGTTTTTCTGACTATGAAAAACCGGCGCTTCGGCTGGCGGCAATGATGGAGCTGCCCTGCCTATTTATTTTTACCCACGACAGCATAGGGCTGGGTGAGGATGGCCCGACCCACCAGCCCATCGAACAGCTGGCAAATCTGCGGGCCATACCAAATCTAAATGTCTTCAGACCGGCGGACATTCGAGAGGCTGTGGACTGCTATGAAGTTGCTCTGAAAACCAGAAAAACCCCGTCGGCCCTTGTATTCTCTAGACAGGCCGTTCCCTTTCTGGAGGGCAAGGGGACGGAGGCCAATCTGGCGGAGAGGGGTGCCTATGTGCTGGCCGAGGATAAAAAGGCTCTGGTGACCCTGATAGCCACCGGCACAGAGGTTTCACTGGCTCTGGAGGTCCGCGAAGAACTTGACGGCTATGGCATAGGCTCTAGGGTTGTGTCCGCGCCCTGTCTAGATATTTTCAACCGCCAGGATGAGCTCTACAGAGAGGCTGTGCTGGGCCGACAAATCATTAGAGTAGCCATAGAGGCGGCTGGATCCCAGGGATGGCATAGGTATCTGGGAGAAAAGGGAATGTTCTTCGGCATCGAAGATGATAGCTTTGGTCTGTCTGCCCCCATAGATGACCTCTATGAGCACTTCGGCATCACCCGCCGCAGGATCAGTGCGGAAATCATGAGGCGAATCAGCGGTGACATCCTGCTGGGTGCCGCCCGGGCCAAAAAACTCCACGAAAAGAGAGAAAATTCCAGAGGCTAGGACCCTAGAGGTTAAGGTCTATAAATTCAGAGTTCGAGTGGCCAAGGTTTAGCCCCTGGCTGTGGACGACGGAGCGAGCACCGTCGGGGGCCTGGGAGACTATAGCTAGGCTGTATTTCCCGGGTTTCAGGCGTGTGCTCCCTAGATATATGCCGTCGGCCAGACTAGTCCAGCACCTGAGATCAGCCATGGTGGTCTCAGCTATGGCCTTTACGGCCGCCAGATAGGAGGTGGTGGCCAGCAGAAACCCAAAGTCGGACCCATTATTATTTTTATATATCCTGTAGGCCGTATACATGGCAGTCGCATACTTTGTGGCAACCGTCAGAAAGGTCTGCAGGTAGATGGACATCACCCTATCGCCTAGGGCCTTCACAGCAATGTCTGTGACTGGCTCGGCGAGAACCAGAGGAAACTTTTCAACCTCTCTGCCGCTAGAGTCGCTGATGGTCACTCGGTAGGAGAGATATCCCCGGGCCGGCGGCTCTATAGATGGCAGTTCAAATTCCACCAGCGACGCACCCCCACCCTTCGTTCCAGACAGTTTGGCCTCCGCAAAGGTGACAAATTCCCGGTCGCCGCTGCCAACCCGCAGCAGCAGGTCCCCGGGCATTTTCAGGCTGATCTTTTTGGCTTTCCGAGGGGAGACGAAGCCTTTCTTTAGAAGAATGAAGAGGTTGTCCTTTCTGTTCTCAGACAACTTTTCCACCTTCGAGTCCACAAACGCCTCAACCTCCCTAGCAGCCTGGGTACTGTCAATGAACTTTGATTTAACCACCGCCAGAGGCATCTGGGCCAATTTAGAGAAGTTATCATCGAAGCTTTTGTGTTTTCTGTTAAACGTCGGATAGGCGTTGTAGTGTCTCAGCAGCACCTCCCTGGCGTCTCTATGGAGCTGCAGGGCTATCTGCCGGTCCTCGGAGGTACCCACCTGCTCATGGATAAAACCCGCCCAGAGCTTGGCTAGCAAATCTCTCCTGTAGGTGGACTGGCCCGCCAGCTCTGTTCTATAGGAATTAAGCAGACTATCCCATTCCACCAGTAGGCCCCTGGCACCCATCAGATGCCTTCTTCTTTCGACGTCGGAGAGCTTTTTTTCCGGCACAGGCAAAATTTTTCCATTTTCCCTCCGCTCGTGGGCCTCGTAGACGCCAACCCGGTAGAGTCTATAGTTAACCAGAGATTCGTAGAATCTAATGAGAGACCTCTCGTACCTTTCCCCGTAATATTTATCTAAATTCTCTGAGGCTAGAGATTTCATTTTCCCACCTATACTCCTAGTGAATAGCTCATCACTCTTCTGTCGGGCTCTCGTGAAACTTTCCAGAGCCTGGTAGTACCTGCCGGCCAGATAGAAGACAGTGCCCCTCTCTAGCTCTCTGAGGAGTTCGGATCTTTCCTCGGGGTAGAAACTATCTCTCTCCACCAGCTCCTGGGCACTGCCATAGTCTCTAGCGGAAAGGCTCTTCATCAGCCGCCTCTGGCTGGCCCTGTCCTCCCGCACACCGCAGGAGCAGAGCAACAGCGCCAGGCCGAGGCCCCAAAACCTCCTCTCCCCAGATCCCGAGCTAACTTTCGATTCCAATGGCAGCACTAGCACTCCTCCAAATGTCCTTCACTCCACAGCGGTGGCCTACCAGGAACTACCCTTTCTCTCCGAATACTTGCTCGTCCTATACCTAACTCTCAGAACCTCCTCTCCACTTTCGATGTCGGTGATCCGCAGATTAACCGTGTAGTCTTTCACAGTCTTCCCCTTCAGAGTCTCCGGCTTCATCCTCACGTCACCGAATATGAGAAGATCGGCACCCGATGCCCTACCTATCCTTTTAACCTGCTTGGGATCCACCGTCCCTCCCTTTCTCTGGTAATTGATTTCACTGAGGATCCTATCTCTGGCGGCCGCGTCTAGCAAGATATAGTCTCCCGAATAGGAAAATTCATTGAGCAGTTCATCATTGAGATCGGCCACAGGAAAATAGGCCTCGGCCGTCTGATTCTGCACATCGGCTATGAATAGCTTTGGTTTTCTTCCAAGCCTCGCAAGATATTTCTGAAAGCCCCTGTGGCCCTCTATCTGCCTTAAAACATCCTTGACGGCCAGCTCAGTGTCCTTTGCCACCCATTGGTCGGTTATATTCGCCGCCAACTCGTCGGATCTGTCGAGAGAAACTCTCTTAGTCTTTAGGTCTGGTCCGCAGGACGTCAGCAGGACCAGTAGAAGCGTGGCCTGCAGCACAAAAAATTTTTTCCCTCTGTCCATATCACAACCTCCAATAAACTTGATAAACTTGGCCCTCTAGCCCCGTCTGGCGGACCTCCGGAGCGGGAGCCATCGGAGGATCACGCTAACACCGTTGACACTATAGTCAAGCTGATAAAAATTTTTATATACCTTCAGAGGAGAAATATTTGTCGCCCAGCCATAGAAGTTGCGGCACGTGCGGTGGGCCGGGTGGATAGGTAAGCACAGTAATAGGGGTGGGCGGCCAGACTTTACCGATGAGTACAGAGCCGTAAACATCAGTAGTGATTCTAATGGCTGGCATAGCTGGTTTTCAGTGAGAAGCTGGGAAAAAATGTCGCAGTGAAAATAGCGCATTTACCCCTCTACATGGGTATTTATGGCCTGTGGGCAGGACAGGCCTCTGTCCAGAGGAAATTGGCCCTGAAAACTGCGGAGGACAATCCTCTGGCTTTTCGGAGTGGCTGGGAACTGGGATTTTAGCTGTTCTAGGGCGGGAATTCCAGATCTGAATGGATAAAATATTCCCCTTTACTCATGATAAACACCATCTACGCCTCTTGACCTACAACAAAATATCGGATATACTATGTTATGTATAATTTTATTTGCGGGGATTTATGTATAATTTTTATCCTTTTTCTTTTGGGAGAGGTTTTAGGGATGGAATGACTGAGGAAGAAATTAGTGAGCTGAGGAGTATTGTCCATGAAAGAGCCTGTGTAGAAATAAAAATCGCACATATACTAGAATCTGAGTGTACAAATAGCTTCGGAAAGGGGGAAAATGTATCGGTTAACCATTATAAAGGCGACGAGACTCTGATTGGGTTTATCGAGGAAAATTCCATTCTTTCCTATATAAAGGAGAAGGAGGGGAAGGATGTCGTCAAATACGAGCGGGATAAACACGGTCCCGTGTTCTTCGCTAAAAATGTTGGCGAAGCTCCAGATGGTTCACTGTACCTGTTTCCCAGTAGGAAGCTGGGGAAAGAGGTAAATAAAGAGATAAATGTTATGGTAAAGATACCACATCTTCACTTCAGATGGGATATAAGCCCATATTTTAAGTCTGATGGGTGGGTTGGAAGCGAATTTGTTGAAGGAGTGGGAGGCTTTATTGGAGCATGGACCAACGAGGGTGTGTACTTTAGGACTATATGGAAGGATATCCCCACCAATGTCCGCCCTCCCGAGCTCAGGAACCTGCTGAGGATTTTTGACTGTGCCGATATCTATGGTCAGTATCCGGGAGCCCTAGCCGGGTATCCAAATAGGTTCCCCAAAACTCTCATAGCCCGGGATTCTGGAGTGAGTATAACTGTCTCCGAGCAATATGACCTCGAATCTCTGGCTGCTATGGACCGTGGAAAAGCTAGGTCCATTCTCATGGAGAACGGCAACATCTATGGTCTCTATAGAGCGCTGTATGCATTGCAGGACCTAGACCGACCCGATGGAACAGCCTCCCATATGCTAATCCACTGCAGACTGAGGCCAGAAAATCTATTTGTGAAAAATGACGGGGAAACCGGAGAAACCATTGTTAAAATTGGTAACTGGGCTTCGGCAGTGTGCGTTCCTGTGAATATGGCAAATGAGAAAGATGCGTTCATCTTGAACTCCGACAACCTCTGGGGTAGAAGATGGTGTGACAATGGGATGGACGATAATATTGAGCTTTATGTTCTCAAAATACTGGGAGGTATCCTATATGATGGTTTCGACCATGGCAAACATGACTACAGCAATGCATACACAGCTCCGGAACTTTTATCATCCAGTGGAAAGATAGATGTTAGAAAGACCGACCTATTCTCTCTGAGTCTATTGATTTTTGAAATACTGGCTCTGGATAGACGATGGTATGAAACCCTCGAAGCCCAAGTCCTTACTAAGGACAAACCCCAAATGGCACACAAATCTTGTACCAGGAACGAGGAGAATGAAAAGAAATGGAGTAATTTCGTCCGCAAAAATCTGGAAGTGGCGAATGAGAAATGGGGGTTAAAGCTGTCTATGGCCACTATAGAAGCGATAGTGGATGGTTGTAGACTTAACCCCCAACAAAGGCCAACCCCTAAAGATATGCTAATCGTTATGGGGAAGGCAGGCCTCTGTCCAGAGGAAATGAAGGGGGTGGCTATCACAGAGAAATTGCAGCAGAAAGCGGGGAAATCCGAAATTGCACCGGCGCCGGAGGAAAATGAATGGGACGATTTCAACAGATGGATAGAGAATAGCGAAACTCCAATTCACACTAGGAGGGTCGACGAAGAGGAGTCTGCTACAGAAGAAGTAGTCGTGAACAATATGGCAGATGCCGCCGATGCCTTCCCAGGGAATAGTACTACCCCCGAACTACCCCTGAAATAGAGAAGTAGCTGGCTTAGAAACTGTGGAGGACAGTCCGGTGGAGAGACGGGGCCAGAGAATGGTAATTCCTAGGAATTACCATTCTCTGGCTTTTCGGAGTGGCTGGGAACTGGGATTTTAGCTGTTCTAGGGCGGGAATTTCAGATCTGAATGGATAAAATATTCTCTTTACTCATGATAAACACCATTTACGCCTCTTGACCTATAAAAAACATTATATACACTAATTACATATAATTTTTATTTTGCAGAGGTTTATATGGATGAAATGACTCAGGAAGAAATGGCGGAGATGAGGAGGATCGGCGGTAAAAAATCCTTCATGGGGGTAACAGTCGCAGGTATACTAAAATTTAGGTGTATAAATAGCTTCGAAGAGGGGGAAAATGTATGGGTTGAATATCTAAGTTATGAGGAGGATATGTGGTGGTTAGGTGTTTATAGAATTCCCATTCTCTGCTATGTAAAGAGTAAGGGGAAGGGGAAGGATATCGTCGAATACGTGCGGGATAAATACGGTCCTAGGTTCTACGCTAAAAATATTGGTAGGGCTAGTGGTGGAAAGCATGGTAGTCTACTGTATCTGTTTCCCAGCAGAAAGCTAGGGAAAGGGGTAGATGTTGTGGTAAAGATACCGGTTTTTGCCTTTGAGGAAAACAAATCCAAAGGAATAGAAAGATTCGCTGGAGCATGGACCAACGAGGGTGTGTACTTCGGGACCATATGGAAGAATATCCCCACCAATGTCCGCCCTCCCGAGCTCAGGAATCTGCTGAGGATTTTTGACTGTGCTGATATCTATGGTGAGTCTCAGGGAGCCCTAGCCGGATATCCAGACCGGTTCCCCAAAACAATTGCGACCAATGGTTCTGGGGTGAATGTAACTGTCTCCGAGCAATATGACATCGAATCTCTAGATGCTATGGACCGGGAACAAGTTAGGTCCATTCTCATGGAGAACGGCAACATCTATGGTCTCTTTAGAGCACTGTATGCATTGCAGGACCCAGGCCGACTCAGTGGAGCAACCTCCCATCTGCTAATCCACTGCGGACTGAGGCCAGGAAGTCTATTTGTGAAAAATGATGAGGAAACCGGAAAAACCATCGTTAAAATCGGTAACTGGATTTCGACAGTGCGCGTTCCTGTGGATATGGCAAAGGGGGAAAATGCGTTTATCCTAAAGCCTAGAGATCTCGATGGAGATCCCGCTATAGAAACGGAAGAAATGACCTATGAAGAAGAAGTGGCGTATGAAACATATAAACCTGAAATACTAGGGGGTATCAAATTTTTTGGTGAGTCCCTGCCATACATCTGTGCATACATGGCTCCGGAACTTTTCTCCTATGAAGGAGAGATGGACGCTAGAAAGACCGACCTATTCTCTCTGTGTCTGGTGCTTTTTGAAATGTTTACCATGAATGAGCGGTGGTATAACGCTCCTGAAATCAAAGATTCTAATGGGGGCAAAAAATTCCCAAAGGCACACTTTATTAATAGCCTTATTGAGGGGGGTGGAGAGAAATGGGATAGTTTTATCGGCACGAACCTGGAGAGGGCAGGAGTACCTAAAGTCATTGCGAATATAATCAAAATATGCTGTAAGCTTAACTTCAAAAAAAGGCCAACCCCTGAAGATGTGCTAATCGTTATGGAAAATGCTGGCCTCTGTCCAGAGGAAATGAAGGGGGCGGCTATCACAGAGAAAGTGCGGCAGGAGGTGAACATGCCTAAAATCACAGCAGTGCCAAAGGGAAATGTGAAGAAGCCCGAGAAGAAGCCCGTGGCGAAGCCTGCGGTACCTAGCAAAAAACCAAACATTGATGAAAACCAGTTGGCTGTGAACAATATGGCAGATGCCACCGATGCCTTCCCGGGGAGTAATATTACCCCCGAACTACTCCCGAAATAGAGAAGTAGCTGGCTTAGAAACTGTGGAGGACAGTCCGGTGGAGAGACGGGGCCAGAAAATGGTAATTCCTAGGAATTACCATTTTCTGGCTTTTCGGAGTGGCTGGGACCTGGGATTTTAGCTGTTCTAGGGCGGGAATTTCAGATCTGAATGGATAAAATATTCTCTTTACTCATGATAAACACCATTTACGCCTCTTGACCTATAAAAAACATCATATACACTAATTGTGTATAATTTTTATTTTGCAGAGGTTTATATGGATGATGAGAGAATTGAGATCTCCGCTAAGGGAGCCCACCTAAAGAGGAGAATCGAAGAGATAGTGAAGTTCGAGTGCACAAATAGTTTCGGCAAAGGAGAAAACAAATCGGTTGTCTATTCTATTGACGACGTCTACATGGGAACTTTCTCCTCTAGGGGAAAGGGCGCCTTCCTTTCCTTTAGGAAGGAAAGCGATCCTAATACCTACGTCCGAGATACCCGGGTTCCTATGCACGAGGCTAGAATGATTGGTGGGAGTTCAAAGAGTCTGCTGTTCCTGATTCTCAGTGAAAAACTAGGGAAAGATGTTATGGTGAGAATACCACATTTTTTCTTCAATCATACGGAAAAAGAATTTCTTGAGGCGTGGACCAGTGATTTCCTCTACTACAGAAGTGTCTGGGAGCCTATTGCAGACGGCCCCTGCCCTCCCGAGCTCAGAAACCTGGTGAGAATCTTTGACTGTAGCGATATTTATGGTCCATCCTCCGGAAAACTAGTCGGACCTCCGGACATCCAACTTGAAAAGACTAGACCTCTGAGCTACGGAGTGAGCGTAGGCGTGTCCGAATGCTGCAAATTTAAATCTATAGACTCTATAGACTCTATAGAACCTATGGGGTCCATGGACCGGAAAGAAGCTAGGTCCATTCTCATGGGCAACGGCAACATCTATGGTCTATTTAGAGCGCTCTATGCAATGCAGGATCCAAATCGTCCCAGTGGAATAGGCTACTCCCATATGCTAATCCATGGCAACCTAGGTCCAGACAGTTTGGTTGTGGTGGAGGATGAGATAACTGGAGCTCCCATAGTTAAAATTGATGACTGGTCTCTGGGAGTGGTTGTTCCTCTTGGAAAGAAAGTAGATAGGTTTATCTTTGAGTTCGAAGAAATCTTTATTATTAGGAATGGGCAGGGTATGGGAAAAGGAGGGATTCATATAAAACAAAATTTATCATACTCGGCTCCAGAGCTTATGCAAGGTAGAACAACGGACACGAGAAAGCTTGATGTGTTCTCTCTAGGTCTATTGCTTTTTGAAATGTTTACCATGTATGGGCGGTGGTATAACGCTCCTGAAGCTAAAGATCTCTGGAAGGATAAGTCCCCAGCGGCACACCGGTTTTGTGCCGGGAGTGAGAAGAGCAGAGGGGAATGGAATGGTTTTATCAGCACAAGCCTAGAGATGGCAGAACTACCTGAAGTCATTGCGAATATAATCAAAAAGTGCTGTGAGCTTGACTTCAAAAAAAGGCCAACCCTTGAAGATGTGCTAATCATTATGGAGAAGGCAGGCCTCTGTCCAGAGGAAATGAAGGGGGTGGCTATCACAGAGGAAGTGCGGCAGGAGGCGAACATGCCTAAAATCACAGCAGTGCCAAAGGGAAATGTGAAGAAGCCCGTGAAGAAGCCCGTGGCGAAGCCTGCGGTAACTAGCAAAAAACTAACCATTGACGAAAAAAAATTGGCTGTGAACAATATGGCAGATGCCGCCAATGCCTTCCCAGGGAATAGTACTACCCCCGAACTACCCCTGAAATAGAGAAGTAGCTGGCTTAGAAACTGTGGAGGGTTTTAGCTATTCTATGGCGGGAGTTTTAGGTTTAGCGGGAGCAGCTACATTTTCCTTGACTTATTAAAAATATTCTTCAGACTGCACGGGTCGTTGTTGTGATGTTCCTGGTGGAACCTAGCACTCTCGCAGTTCGGTGGCAGATGCCGAGGAGGTGGCCGCGCAAGTTTTTATTTTAGACAATGAAAGGCAAAGAAGGAATTAGGATTGTTCTGAAGGCATTTGATGCTGGCGTTCTTGATCGGGCCGTCCAGGAGATAGTTGGCACTGTGAAGAGAACGGGTGCCAGGGTGGCTGGTCCCATACCGCTGCCGGTGAATAGGAAGAAATTCACGGTCATCAGGTCGCCCCATGTATATAAGAGGAGTATGGAGCAGTATGAGATAAAGTCTCTGAAAAGGTTGCTGATAATAATGCCAACCCCGCAGACGGTGGAGGCACTGATGAAATTGAATCTATCGGCTGGTGTGAATATCAAGATTTCTCTCAATGGAGGTGAATAGTGGTGATAGCGGTTATTGGAAAAAAGTTAGGTATGACTAGACTCTACAGTGAGGGCGGCGCTGCCGTGCCGGTGACCCTGATAAGGGTCTATGAGAGTCTGGTGAGTGGCTTTAGAGCTTGCGAAGGTAGAGACTTTAGCCAGGTGACCCTCTCCTACGGGAAGGACGGAAAGACAGAGAGGAGGATAGGCAAGGCGGTGCTAGGCTTCTATAGGAAGAAGGGGCTGGAGGCCTACGACTCCATGAGAACCTTCAAGGTTGAGAAGGGGAAGGAACTGCCCGTCGGGAGTTTCTGGGGAATTGAGCAGCTAAAGCAGAATAGTAAGGTGGATGTGATCGGAATCTCTAAGGGAAAGGGCTTTGCCGGCGCCGTAAAGAGATTTGGTTTCCAGGGACAGCTGGCCCAGCATGGTAGTTCTCTGTCCCACAGGTCTCTGGGGGGCACAGGTAGCCGCCGAAGAGAGGGAAAGGTCTTTAAGGGTAAGAAAATGGCAGGTCACATGGGCTTTGAAAGGGTGACTGTCAAGAATCTGGAGATAGTTAGGGTAGAGCCTGAGAATTCGATTCTCTGCGTCAGGGGTGCTGTACCGGGATTTAAAGGGGCAGAGCTAATAATTAGGAACTCGAACGGATAGGATGGTTATGCAGCTGTTGGTCTTAAATTTAGATAGCATGGAGGAGAGCTGGGATGAGATGGAGGATGTCGATCTAGCCTCCCAGGCTGGGAAGGGCTGCGTGCCCGCTGTTGTTAAATGGCAGTTGGCTAGAGCCAGGTCTGGCACCGCTAAGACGAAGCTTATGGCTGAGGTGTCGGGCTCCACAAGGAAAATAGTGAGGCAGAAGGGAAGTGGGGGTGCGAGGCATGGCTCCAGGCGGGCTGTGCAGTTTGTCGGAGGCCGTACCTGCTTCGGTCCACAGCCGAGAGATTTTAGCTACTCGATTCCTAAAAAAATCGTGGCTGGGGCGCTGAGGTTCGTCATTAGAGAGAAACTTAGGGATAATAGGGTGATTCTCATTGATGGAATGGAAAATCTTGAGCTGAGTACGAGAAAGTTGGAAAAAAAGCTCCACACTAGGAACATAGGAAGAGCACTGGTGGCCTGCGATGGAGGCTACAGAAGCTTTTTCCTGTCTCTGCGGAACCTTTTCAACTATAAGAGCCTTCCCATTGGGGCGCTGAATGTCTTTGACATTCTGAATTTTGACTATCTTCTTCTGGATAGAAAGCTTTTGAATAACCTTAGGGAGGTGCTGGGATGACGCTGGGACGTATCTATGACATTGTGGTTTCGACTGTAGTTACGGAGAAGACGAATCTGCAGATGGCTGATGGTAAAATAGTGCTGGAGGTTGTTCCCAGTGCCACCAAGGCCGAGGTAAAGAAGGCGGTGGAGACCATTTTTGGCTTTGGAGTCGCTAGGGTCAATATTTCTACGGTCGCCGGAAAGGTAAAGAGATATAAGGGGACAAAGGGTTTGAGGAGTTCCCGAAAGAAGGCCATAGTCACTCTGAGTAAGGGACAGCAGCTGGATCTAACAAAGTTAGAGGTGAAATAGGGTATAGTATGGCGATAAAAAATTTTAAACCCGTTACAAAATCGACCCGGGGGCTAAAGTTGATCAGCAGAGAAGGTCTCTGGAAGGGGGATCCACTCAAGATGCTGACTCGACAAAATAATAGCAAGGCTGGTCGCAACAACTATGGCCACATCACGGTGCGCCGAAGGGGTGGTGGCCACAGACAGACCTATAGAGTGGTGGATTTCAAAAGGAACAGGTATGACATTCTGGCTACGGTCGAGAGGCTGGAGTACGATCCAAACAGAAGTGCCTTCATAGCGCTGGTGAAGTACGCAGATGGCATATATTCCTACATACTGGCTCCTGAGGGTCTAAAGGTGGGGGATATGATTGCCTCCTCAAGAAAGCTGCTAGACATAAAGCCAGGAAATGCTATGCCGCTGATGGCTATGCCTGTCGGCACATTCATACATAACATAGAGAATAAGCCTGGTGCCGGCGGTAAGGTCACCAGGAGTGCTGGGACCTTTGCCCAGTTGGCCGGCAAGGACGAGGGCTACGCCATCGTTCGGCTCCAGTCTGGGGAAACTAGAAAATTCCCACTGGACTGTCTGGCCACCGTCGGTCCCGTAAGCAATCCGGATAGGAAGAATGAGAAGTTGGGTAAGGCTGGCAGAAGCAGATGGCTTGGCAAAAGGCCTAGTGTGAGAGGAGAGGCTATGAACCCCGTTGACCATCCCCATGGTGGTAGGACCAGAGGAGGGAGAAACCCAGTTTCTCCGACAGGGCTCTGTGCTAGGGGTGGTAGAACTCGCAGAAAGAATAACCCAACTAACAGATTTATAATAAAAAGTCGTCATAAGGAGTAGGAAATAGAATATGACAAGATCGGTTTGGAAAATCCCCTTCGTTGATGGATACCTGATTAGGAAGGCTAAGTTGGCCTCTATAGATCCAAAGAAACCGGTGGTGAGGACCTGGTCCAGAAGGTCAACCATATTGCCACAGTTTGTGGGGCTCAGCTTTGCTGTCCACAATGGGAAAAAATTTGTGCCCGTTCTGGTGTCCGAGGATATGGTGGGGCATAAATTTGGTGAATTTGCCCCTAGCAGAACGTTCCGCGGCCACAGTGGCAACAGGAAGGTGGACGCAAAGGATAGTAAGTGATAGGATCAATGGAAAAGTTCTATGAGTGAAGAAAAAAAATATGCGGAGGCCTATCTCGGAAATCTGAGAGGCGGCATGACGAAGCTCAACCGGCTGGTGGGAAGCATTCGGGGCCTGCCCGTGGGGAAGGCGATGGTACAGCTGGATTTCTGCAGGGTGAGGCTCGCCTCTCCACTGAGGAAGCTGCTAAGATCAGCCATAGCCAATGCTGAGAATAATCACGGGATGGATATGGACAGGCTTATGATCCACAGGATCGACACGGGAAAGGCATTTGCTCTGAGGAGATCTCGACCTCGAGCTAAGGGCAGAGGATCCAGGGTTATGAAGCCATTTAGTCATGTCAGAATTATTTTAACCGAACTAGAGGGGGTTTAGTATGGGGCAGAAGGTAGATCCAGTTTGTTTTAGACTAGCACTGAATAATAACTGGACATCCACGTGGTGTGATGATCGTAACTATAGGAGCAATTTCATAAAGGACCTGAGGATAGGGGACTACATACTTAAAAATTTTAAAAACTGCTTCATCTCCAGAGTGTCCACGGAGCGAACGAGTGACCGACTGGTGGTTCTGATAAGAACCGCCAGGCCGGGTGTCATCATCGGTAAGAGAGGGGCAGACATAGAGAAAATCAAGAAGTACATACAGAGCACCATGAAGGAGAGGGATGTGATGGTCAGGATAGTGGAGGTCGAGAAACCTGATCTGGACGCCGAGCTCATAGGTCAAAATATAGCTAGACAGATAGAGAACAGAGCTGCCTTCAAGAGGGTTGTGAAGAAGGCAATTCAGAATGTCATGAAATATGGAGCTCTGGGAGTTAAGATCAAGGTCTCCGGTCGACTGAACGGCGTAGACATTGCCCGCACTGAGACCTACCGGGAGGGCTCCATTCCGCTCCACACTCTGAGGGCAAGTGTCAACTATGCTCGCACCGAGGCCATGTGCAGCTATGGCGTCATAGGTATCAAGGTCTGGGTCTACCGGAAGTAGAGGGAGGCCGCTACCCTTCGGCCCAGCGGTCGGAGAGCTGATAGTTAGAGTTCAGAATAGAAAATCATAGTGAGATGTGGGATGATGTCTCCTCCGCAGAGGGAGGCAGCGGGCTAGTCGTCTGAAACGGTAAATATCTCCGCACCATCTCTGGTGATGCCGAGGGTATGTTCAAACTGGGCCGACAGACTCTTATCCCGGGTGGTCACCGTCCAGCCGTCAATCCTGTTCAGGGTCGTCCTGTAGTCTCCGGCGTTTACCATCGGCTCTATGGTAAAGACCATGCCCTCTTCGATCAGATCACCGGTCCCCTTCCTACCAAAATGACATATCTGGAGGCTGCTGTCGTGAAATACTTTCCCTGTGCCGTGGCCACAGTAGTCCCTCACAACGGAGAAGCCCTCTCCCTCCACAAAGCTCTCTATGGCGAAACCGATGTCACCGGTGTGGTTGCCAGGCTTAGCCTGCTCTATGCCGATCATCAGTGATTTCTGGGCAACCTCACAGAGCCTTCGAGCCTTCAGACTGGGTGTAGCAACGTAGAACATTCTACTGGTATCGCCGTAGTAGCCGTCGAGAATGACTGTGACGTCTATGTTAAGTATGTCGCCCTCCCTCAGGACTTTTTTGTCACTTGGAATGCCGTGGCAGACAACGTGGTTGACCGATATGCAGACAGGTTCGGGGAATCCTCTATAGCCCCGACAGGCAGCTATTCCCCCCTGGGCACTGATGAACTCATCGCAGATGTTACTCAGCTCCAGAGTCGTCACACCCTCCCCTACAAACTCAGCTACCCGGTCCAGGGTCCTGGCAGCCAACCTTCCAGCCAGTCTGAGTTTAGCGAAATCCTCACTGTCGTAGATTCTATGCTTTCCGCCTGTCATAGGAGCCCCAGCGCCTCCCTCTGTCTATGGATAAGCTTTTTTATGGCGCCCGAGGCCAGTCCGGAGAGCTCCGCCAATCTCGAAAAGGGGAAAGGAGATTTTTCGGCTGTGCCTTGGATTTCCACTATCTCGTCTCTGTCATTCATGACAAAATTTACATCCGCGTCACTGCCGCTGTCCTCCTCGTAGTCCAGGTCTAGCAGGGTATTCCCACCACAGATCCCACAGGACACGGCAGCTACAAAATTTGTGATGGGACTCTCCGCTAGGGTGCCTCTTCTCACCAGTTCGGCCAGAGCCAGATACATGGCCACAAAACCACCCGTCACGGAGGCGCAGCGGGTGCCTCCATCCGCCTGGATCACATCACAATCCACCACCAGCTGCCGAACACCCAATTTTCTCATATCCACAGCGGTCCTCAGGGACCTGCCGATGAGTCTCTGGATCTCCAGGGATCTGGAATTTGGCTTGTCCCTGTCTCTAGAAACTCTGGTTCCCGTCGATCTGGGAATCATGCTATACTCTGCAGTGACCCACCCCTCAGATCTACCCCGGATGAACTGTGGCACTTTCTCATCCACCGTGGCCGTACATATAACCTGGGTATCCCCGCAGCAGATCATGCAGGAACCCTCAGCATACTTATTTATGGCCACCTGTATGTCTAACTCCCTGAGTTGGTCGGGCTTTCTTCCAGAGCTTCGAACCATTGGAAAATTCATTATAATTCCAAAATCTAGGCCAACTATAGAAGAAAGGTTTATATAAGGCAAGTAAAATGTTAGGGGATCCGCTGGCTAGGGAACCGTGTTCAGCTGGAAGGACCGGGAGGGAACGGTCAGAGAGAAATTTGTAGTCTGCCCAGAGAAATTCCCCTGACAATTCCAGGCAGAAAAATTGATGCTACTCTGAAAAAATAGAGAGAATGGGACAGGGCATTTGGCGGAGTGCTATGGATTTATCCCCCAGGCTCTGAACCCCTAGAGATCCTCCAACCTGCCTGTTCTAGCATATTGCAAAATAATTAGCTATCTGTAGGATAGGCGAGCCCGGGCACGGTAATCCGCTGGAGATTTTCCGGACCGAGGAAGTGGGCGTGTTTTTTAGTAAAATTTGTTTAGGAAGAGTTAATGCCAACGATTAATCAGCTGGTGAGAAGGAGTAGGAAGCCTAAGGTCGTCAAGAACAAGGTGCCGGCCCTAGAGCACTGTCCCCAGACGAGAGGGGTATGTCTAAAGGTCTCTACCATGACGCCGAAGAAGCCAAACTCCGCACTGCGGAAGGTGGCAAGGGTCAAGTTGTCAAATGGTAACGAGGTGGTAGCCTACATACCCGGAGAGGGCCATAATCTCCAGGAGCACAGTGTTGTCATGATCCGGGGCGGAAGGGTAAAGGATCTGCCGGGCGTGAGATACCATATAATCAGAGGATCCATGGATACCCAGGGGGTTAAGAATAGGAAACAGGCCCGGTCCAGGTATGGAGTTAAAAAACCTAAGTGAGGAAGTGTATGTGTGAATATGATCAGAGGAGTACATCCCTATGAGACGGAGAGTTGCGGTTAAGAGGGCGGTAATGCCCGATGCCAGGTACGGCGATGTGCTGGTGGCGAGATTTATAAACTATGTCATGCTGGAGGGTAAGAAGGCAATAGCGGAAAAGGCTGTCTACAGCGCCCTGGCTGACGTTGGAGACAAGCTAAAGAGGGACCCGGTGGAGCTGTTCACCGAGTTGGTCGAAAGAATTACTCCTAAGATAGAGGTTAGACCCCGAAGAATCGGCGGTGCCACCTACCAGATCCCGGTGGAGGTCTACGATAGGAGGGGCACTGCGCTGGCTCTGAAGTGGCTGACCTATGCAATAAGAAAACAGTCTGGAAAAACGCTGAGTGAGAAGATCCTAAAGAGTCTTATGGAGATCCAGAACAGCACGGGCTGGGCTTTCAAGAAAAAGGAAGAGGTGTTCAGAATGGCCGAGGCAAACAAGGCATTCGCTTTCTACAGCTGGTAGGATTCCTAGAGGAGAATGAATTATTTATTTATAGTTTTATAGTTAAAGGGGGAGTGGGCTATGGCAAGGGAATTTCAGATAGATAAATATAGGAATATAGGCATAATGGCCCATATTGATGCTGGAAAAACAACCACGACGGAGAGAATTCTGTTCTACACGGGAAAGACCCATAAGATTGGTGAGGTCCACGATGGGGCAGCCACCATGGACTGGATGGTCCAGGAGCAGGAGAGGGGAATCACCATAACCTCGGCGGCTACAACCTGCTTCTGGAAAAAGCATAGAATAAACATTATAGACACTCCAGGGCACGTCGACTTTACCATCGAGGTGGAGAGATCTCTAAAGGTTCTGGATGGCGCTGTGGCTGTGTTTGACAGTGTGGCTGGTGTCGAGCCCCAGTCGGAGACCGTCTGGCGCCAGGCAACGAAGTATAACGTACCAAGGATATGCTTCTGCAATAAGATGGATAGAATTGGAGCCGATTTCTATAGAACCGTTGACATGATAGGTAGTCGCCTCGGGGCCAGAGCTCTTGTTCTGCAGCTACCCGTCGGCGCCGGCGAAGCCTATGAAGGCATGATAGATCTCGTAACCATGAAATGGCTCTTCTGGGAGGATGAGACAGAGGGTGCTTCCTACGAGGAGAGGGAGATCCCGGCCAATATGCTTGCCAGAGCAAAGGAGTATAGAGAAAAAATGGTAGAGATGGTTGTCGAGCAGGACGACTCACTGATGGAAAAATATTTTGCCGGCGAGGACATTTCCCCCGATGATCTGAAAAGGTGCATAAGGAAGGGAACCATCAAAAATGAATTTGTACCGGTGCTAAACGGGACAGCCTTCCGAAACAAGGGAGTGCAGCCCCTGCTGGACGCTGTGGTCGACTATCTGCCGAGCCCCCAGGACATAGGTGGCATCCATGGAACTAAAAATGGCAAGGAATACTTCCTGAATTGCTCCGATGGCGTCTTCGTTGGACTGGCCTTTAAGGTGGCCAATGACCCCTTCGTTGGCTATATAACCTTCGCGAGGATCTATTCGGGCATGATCAGCACGGGCACCATTGTGGAGAATACTGTCAAAGACAAGAATGAGAGAATTGGCCGAATACTGCTGATGCACGCAAACCATCGGGAGGATGTGAAGGAGGCCTACGCCGGGGACATAGTGGCCTTCGCGGGGCTAAAATACACGACCACCGGAGAGACTCTGGCAGAGAAGGGCAGTGGTATAATTCTGGAGAGGATGGATTTTCCCGATCCGGTCATAGAGGTGTCCGTAGAGCCTAGAACCCAGGCCGACCAGGAGAAGATGGGCGTCGCCCTGTCGAGGCTGGTGGCAGAGGATCCATCTCTGCGGGTGGAGACAAACCCCGAGAGTGGTCAGACGATACTTAAGGGGATGGGAGAGCTCCATCTGGAGATTATAATTGATAGGATGAAGAGGGAATTCGGTGTGGATGCGAACATTGGCCAACCCCAGGTGGCCTACCGGGAGACAATCACTAGAATCGTTGAGGTGGAATACCTCCATAAGAAGCAGACTGGAGGTTCGGGCCAGTTTGCAAAGATAAATGTCAGATTCGAACCTAAGCCAAAGACGGCGGAGGATAGATCGGATTTTGAGTTCAAGAGCGAGGTGGTAGGTGGCAGAGTTCCGAAGGAATATATCCCGGGGGTTGAAAAGGGCTTCGAGGCTGCGAAGAACACGGGAGTCATTGCCGGCTACCCCATGGTGGATTTTCGGGCCGTGCTCTACGATGGTGCCTACCATGAGGTGGATTCCTCTGTGCTTGCCTTCGAAATAGCGGCGAGAGCCTGTTTCCGGGAGGAGATTGGTAGAGCTAATCCTGTCCTGCTGGAGCCAATGATGGCGGTGGAGGTTGTGACTCCGGAGGACTACATGGGAGACATAATAGGAGACATCAACTCCAGAAGGGGACAGATTAGGAATCTTAGCGATCGGAGCGGTGTGAAGGTTATCGAAGCGGTGGTTCCGCTCTCTTCGATGTTTGGCTATGTCAACTCACTGAGATCCATGTCCCAGGGTAGAGCGCAGTTCACCATGATCTTTGAAAGATACGACCAGGTGCCTAACTCCCTGGCTGATGAGATAAAGGCCAAGAGAGGAAAGGGCTAGGGGGGTAGAGGTATCTCTGCTCTGGACTTTCTCTGGGCTGCCCTAGCTAGGATAGTGGGAGCGCCGAGCTCCAGAGAGCGCGGCTGGCTAGGCCGTTTCGCGGTCTGCGGCTCTGGGAACGGGAAGATATTATGCCTTTACTTTTGAAAAAATCATGTTATCCTGCGGGGGGTGGTGGTAAAATTACAGGTTTTAATAATAGATTGAGTACATCATGCTAGTGAGTTTAGATGGTCAAGGGGGCCTGGCTAGGTACCTGACCGAAATCTATCGGATCCCAATGCTGACTCTGGAGGAGGAGGTCTGCTACGCGAAGCTGAAAGAAAAAGGGGATCTCAATGCAGCCAAGATGCTCGTTTCCAGTCATCTGAGGCTCGTTGCCAGGATCGCCTTCAGGTATAAGAATTACGGCCTCCCGATGATGGACCTCATATCGGAGGGCAACATAGGTCTAATGAAGGCTGTGAAGGACTTTGATCTTTCCAGGGGCTGTAGGCTGGCAACCTATGCGATGTGGTGGATAATGGCCTCTATACAGGATTTTATTCTAAAAAGCTGGTCCCTCGTGAAGATAGGCACTACGGCAGCGCAGAAGAAATTATTCTTTAACCTGGCCAGGATAAAGAATAGGATAATGGGCCATGGCCAGAGGGATCTGAGTGGTGAGAATGTGAAGTACATCGCTGACACTCTGGCTGTCAGTGAGAGCGATGTTGTCGATATGAACAGCAGGCTGTTCAGAAAGGATGTCTATCTTAACGAAAGAAGTGGCGCCAGTGAAGAATCTGCCACTGAGATGATTGAGTTTCTGCCATCCCCCTATGCTGGCCCAGAGGCAGTGCTCTGCAGTAAAACCGAGGCCAACAGAAGAAGAGAGATGCTTAGGACTGGTCTGGAGCTGCTGGACGAGAGGGAGAGGGAGATTGTGCGGGCTAGAAGGCTGTCGGACAATCCAAATACTCTGAAGGAGTTGAGTAGAAGGTATGGGGTCTCCGGTGAGAGAATTAGACAGATAGAGGAAGGTTCCATAAGGAAAATTCAAAATTATGTGAGGAGTGGGTGCTGTGCCAATGGATAGAACTCTAGAAATTGAAAAGAAGATAGAACATGTGATAGGGACAAAGGTTAGGCCTATCCTCCAGGAGGATGGGGGCAACATAGAGTTCCTGGGCTATGGAGAGGATGGCACTGTCAGCGTAAGGCTCGAGGGAGCCTGCACAGGCTGTCCCATGGCGGCTCTAACTCTCAGGAGTGTCGTGGAGGATATGCTGAAACGTCATATTCCCGATCTGGGAGAGATAAGGGTGTTGAACGTGGAGGATGATGGCTGGGAAGATCCTAACTCCCTTTCCTAGGGAAATAGCGAGGTGCTGTTCCAGTTCCTGGCTACGGATTTCAGTTGCCAAACAAATTCTAGTGAGCCGTTGCAAATTAGGCCAAATGTAGAGCTGCTCTAGTGTTTCTCAGCACCCGTCTGGCTTCGCCGCTGAAAGGAACCTAATGGGAGCTCAATTTGCAGCGGGGCCTAAATTCTATCTAAAACCTAGCAAAAAACTCTGTTGACAGAACTCCAAAAATAGGTTATACTGGCAATAGAAAAAATATGGGTAGGGTTTACCCATTAGAAGGAGGT
>JAITSP010000018.1 GCA_031287725.1 Rickettsiales bacterium | reverse complement strand
AAGAACCCTGAAAAATTCATCTGCTCTAGTGGTGCTCTACACTGTCAGTGTCCCCCCTGTGTGAGTCCAGAGGAACCTGGAGGTCCGTCAGGCACCGCTGGTGTATTTGGCGTATTTATGCTGTTAATGGAATCTGTCGAGTTGAAAGATTCTGAATTTACAATATTTTTAAAGGCTTCTTCAGGGGAGATTGAAGGTCCATCGAGCGCCAATGATGTGGTTGGCGTGCTTATTTCGCTAATGGAATTTTCCGGAATGGGAGATCCTGGATTTACAATATTTTTAAAGGCTTCTCCAAGGGAACCTGGAGATCCACCGGGCGCCGATGTATCCAGCGCGTTTTTGCTGTTAACTGGATTTTTCGAAGTGGGAGAGTCTGAACTTACAATATTTTTAAAGGCTTCTCCAAGGGAACCTGGAGATCCACCGAGCACCGCTGGTGTATCCAGCGCGTTTTTGCTGTTAACTGGATTTTTCGGAGTGGGAGAGTCTGAACTTACAGTATCTCTAAGGGCACCTATTACCGTTGATACCTTATCGCCCGTATTCTTATTTGCTGCTTGCGCACGGTCGTTCCTGAGTTCATTAGCCACTAATTTCAGTTCCTTCATTCTCCAGTTATGGACCGCAGCATATTCTGCGCGTAATTCATTCTCTACAGCTGTGGTGACTACCTCTGCCTCTTGTCCCCGATTGTTTGGGCCCTTCATTTTCTCTCCCATTCTTTTCGGCCTTGCCTCATCTCTTTTCTCCTTATAGGGAGCAAGTTTTCTCTTCATATCTGTCTTTATTTTTTTAACTTTGTCTTCAATTTCTTTCTCCGTCATGGCAGCCTTAGCAGCCCCCCCTTTTTTTTTATTTTCCTCTTCCAACTGCTTTTTTGCCTCGGCTGTGATCATCCTATCCAGAGCTCCTTCACTCCCGCTATAGATCCAAAGCTCCTTCGGCATAGAAAACATCTTGCGATCCACCATTAAATCATCACCTTTGGACTCCACTTTTGCCAAATAGGTACCCTTCCCAATATCAGCCATGACTTCATTGAAACAATCGATTGTGTTCTTTTTAGAGTCACTGTCTTTTACCTCTCTTATTTTTTTGTAGAGTCTGTCGGCGAAGTGGACTGCGTAGGAAGCACAGTGATGAGTATCTTTCTGAATTTCTAGAGAGTTTCTTGGGAAGACTTCAAGTTCGCCACTCAATTCTATAAGCTCATTGCTGAGCTCATCGATCCTATCTAACTCTGCATCGGAAAGATCTGAATACCTTTCCATTAGGCTTGAAGATTCTGAATTTATTCTATTTTCTCTTTCTTTATTTTCCTCTTTCAATTGTTCATATTCTTTCCTGTTCTGTCTAGAAACCTCCGTATCGGGATATACTATGGTGTATTTGGCGGTGTCCCCGTAGGCAGCTTCGATATCCTTGTCGTAGCCATTGGTATTAGAATCCATTATGTATATCTCTGTTTTGCCGCCAGCTCCCCCAGGTCTGGTCACAAATAGCTTAGTGTGTGTACCTGTTCCACGCAATATCGTTAGACCTGCTTTGTCACTCACCTTCAGTGCCTGGCCATCACAGTCGGCATAAACTATTGGCAGCTCGGCTGTCAGATCTTTATATTTCTCCTGGAGAATCCCAAGCCTCTTCTCCATAAAGACTGGAGAAAAATAACCTTCATCCAGATTAAAATTATCTTCCAGCAGGTGCTCATCCTTTAGAAGTTTAATATCATCATCGTTGACCCCGTCCTTCACCTCTAACTTACCGGAGTCTTTGTTTCGCCTGTAGATCTGCGGATTTGACAGTTTAGCCTTAGCGTCCCCTTTACCTTTATCTGTTTCTGGCATAAAAGTCCCTTATTTTGTGTGACATGGGGAGTAGAATAAATTATTATTTATTAAATGTCAATGTATGTCAACTTTTTATTTGAGATATTTTAAATTTTCATGTTATTGTCATTACTCCAGGAATAATAACTGCCTTTCCGCCGGTCCACTCCTCCGATGGGTGGTGGTGGTTTCCGACGGGATCGGAAATATTTTCTGCCCTCCGGGGGATCAGAGGTAATGGGCCAGAGGCTAATTTCCCGGTCCTCCGGAGTGATTGACTTAGGAAAATTGTCCTCTATAGTGGCGGCAGGTTTTTATAGATATTTACCATAGCACTATGAAGAATGAGCAATTCGTCCTGATAGTTACCCTACTGCTGGGAGCGGTTGGCTGCGTCTATCTTTTCAAAAATTTTAGATCGGAGAAAAAATCCAAAGGTGGCGAGATCTTCGCCACGTCGGAAAAAGGAAATTTAACTAAAGCTGAGGTGGATAAATACCTCACAAATCTCGAAAAAAACTTTGGACATGCGCTGAACCTCGGTGACATGAAGGATGAGGAGAAAAATGTTCTGGCCAGTGAAATCATAAATGGCAAAATAATCCTAGAGAAGGCTAAAGCCGAGGGTTTGGCAAATTCGAAGGAGTATCTGGAGAGACTGGGCGATGTGAAGGAGAACCTACTGAAGGCGATCTTTTTGGAGAATCTGGTGGCAAAGGGTGTGACTGACGAAATGGTAAGAGCTAAATACGATAGGCTGGTAGCCAATATGAAGGATAAAAAGGAATACGAGATAAGCCATATCTACACCCGGGAGGAGAAGGACATCAACAGCGCTCTGAAGGAACTCGAGGATCACAGTTTTGTCGATGTGGCGGCGAAATACTCCCAGGATCCTGCTAGCAAGGACAGTGGTGGCCGTGTGGGCTGGGTTCTAGAGACTGCTCTGACCAGTGAATTCAGTAGTGTGGCAAAAAAACTACCCATCAACAAGCTGTCTAAGCCTTTCAAGACAGAAGTTGGCTGGCACATAATAATAAAAACTGGTGAGAGGGATGCGACTATTCCTAAATTTGAGGAGACAAAGAATTCACTGAGAAATTTGGCCATTAGAGACTTTATAAAGGACTATAGTATCTCTAATACAAAGAACCTGGACATAAAGGTAGTTAACTGAGCTTCCCAGCAGGAGGACTTCTTCGACGTCGCGGTCGTTTAGCCTCTAGAAAGGAGACCAGAAAATGAAAGGTTCTGTCGGTACCAGGAAAAAAAGGAGCCTTCCTCTAAGAATCGCTAGAGAGTGCGTCTATCCGCATCTGGCGAGACTGCTGGGGGCGGCTCTGTTTATGCTCCTGTCGGCTGTCTGCGTCGCCTACAGGGCCTATCTGATAAAGCCGGCGGTGGACAAGATTTTTTTCAGTGGAAACCTCGGCGCCCTCTACGCAATACCCATCAGGCTAATCCTGACGGCGCTGCTCTATTGTCTGAGCACCTATCTGGAGAGTCTGATCATGACGGATACCTCCACTAGAATCCTGGCCGACCTGCGGATCAGACTATTCTCAAAACTTCTGCACAGAGATCTGGACTTCTACCAGAGACAGTCCCCTGGCAGGATAGGACAATTTCTAGCCGATGCCGGTGGCGTTGGCGAACTTATCAACCTAGTTTTGAACAGCTTTCTGCTGCAGTTTTTCACCGTCGTTGCCCTGCTAGGGGTTATGATCTACCATAATCCTGTGCTAGCAGTGGTTTCCCTGCTGGCATTCCCACTGGTGGTTCTGCCACTGGTTAGTCTAGGAAAAAGAACAAAGGATCTCGCCTCTCTCAGCATGGAAAAATTTACCGATGCCGTATCCTCCATGGTCGAATCTTTCAATAACATCAAAGTCATACAGTCCAACTGCAGAGAGGAGGATGAGGCCGCCAGAGCCAGCCTAATGCTCGAATCGGTGCGCAAAACCTCAATTTCCCTAGCAAAAAGGTCCCTCATGGTGTCTCCACTGATGGAGATGGTGAGCATGGTGGCCTTTGCACTAATTATTCTCTACAGTGGCAGCTCAATAATAGACGGCCACCTATCCGCCGGTGATTTTTTCACCTTTGTGACTGCAATGTTTTCTGTCTACAAACCGATAAAATCACTGACCGGTCTGAATACGCAACTTCAGGGGGCTCTGGCCGCCGCCGAGAGATATTTCACTCTGCTGGACCAGGAGAACATGGTCCTAGAGGCAACCAATCCAATTCCCCTCGGAAATGTCAAAGGAGACATAGAATTTGATAGGGTTAGCTTCCACTATCCAAACAGTTCTGTGAGTCGAGGAATCTATGATGCGGGAAATTACCACAGCATGCTGCCAGAACACCAGGCCCTCGATGATCTGACGTTGACTATGGCCGCTGGCAAGTCCTATGCCCTGGTGGGACCGTCGGGCAGCGGCAAGAGCACCATATTTAATCTCATGCTGAGGTTCTATGACGTGTCCAGCGGAAGTATCAGAGTAGATGGAGTGGATCTGAGAGACCTGAGTCTCAGGAATCTGCGAAGTAGTATATCCATGGTGGGCCAGGACATTCGACTATTCGACGGCAGCATACTGGAAAACATAAGATACGCTAAAAAGGATGCTACTCTAGAGGATGTGAGGGCCGTTGCTGAAATGGCTAACGTTGACGAGTTCGTGAGGAATATGCCAAATGGCTATGACACCATCGTCGGCTACGACGGGACACTGCTCTCCGGCGGCCAGAGGCAGCGCCTATCGATAGCTAGGGCTTTTCTAAAGAATACCCCCATACTTCTGCTAGACGAGGCAACCAGCGCCCTTGATCCACTCTCCGAGGATCTCATCAGAAAGTCCCTCGGAATACTCATGGAGGGGAAGACGACGGTGATAATAGCACATAGATTGGCAACCATAGTGAATTGTGATCACATATTTGTTCTGGAGAGGGGGAGGCTCATGGAGGAAGGTAGCCACGAGGAGCTGATCTCTCTGCGAGGGGTCTACAAAAGTTTTTGCGATAAACAATTTTACTCCAGAAAGTAGCCCTTCGCTAGTTGGGAATCCTGTGGAATTGGCTATAGGGTGGTGCCCAGAAAAGGGCGGGCCAGTGGCTGAACCATTGACTTTATGCGATAACTTCTGTATGTTATTCTAACAAAACTAAAAAAAAGGAACATTATGACTGACACTAGGATAGATTTCAATAATTTCAGTCCGGATGACGAGAAAAACCTGGTAGCAGTGGTGAATGCTGGAAAGGTAGGAGATATACCTGACAAAAAGCTCAAAAACATACCTAAAAAAGTATTTAACTTTGAGTCTAGCCAGGTCACCGGGGACCAGGCCGAAAAAAGGGAGCTAAGAGAAGGGTTTGTCGCTGGACTGGGAGTGGAACAGCTGGATCTTCTGGCAGAGACTGGGGAGGGAGGTGGTTTTTTTTCAAATGGCATGAAAATTCACTATCTGGAGGTCAAATACATTAGTCCCGCGGTGCTGGAGCAACTAAAACCAAAAACCCTTAGTAAATTCAAGCCGGACCAGATGGCCAGTCTGACAAAGGAACAGCTAAGGCACCTAACCCCAGACCAGGTCAGAGAACTGGCGAAGGAGTGCATAGATACCCTGCTAGAACATGGAGGGTTACAATATTTGCAGGGTGCCAGTCTAGGGGTACTCTGTGGCAGACTCAAGCCGAACCAGATGGCCAGCCTGACAAATGGACAGCTGGAGTGCCTAACCCCGGACCAGGCCAAAGAGCTAAAAGAGGATTGCGTGAACGCTCTGATAAAAAATAACAGACTCCAGCACCTACAGGGTGCCAGCCTAGGGGCGCTGGGCGCTAAAATAGAGCTAAATAAAGACTCTTCCGCCGTGCTAACCCAGTTTTTCAGTCTGGTGGACAACGGGAAGGTGGGATTTCTGGATGCCAAAGTCCTCAATGGTCTGGATATCGATGGTGTTCTAAATCTTCTGGGGAAAGAGCGAATGGCTAGACTCTCTAGCCAAATGACTTCGGAGCAATTTAACTCCCTCGGCGAAAAAAGAATTAGAGCTCTGACGGCTCTGAGCTCTATGTCCTCTGTCACATTCAAGGGACTTAGATATGATACCCTGGCCAAACTGACCGGAGAGCAGTTTGCTGGACTTAGTGAGGGGCAGCTTGGTCTCTTGACCCTGGAGCAGGCCAGAGACCTAAAAAAAGAGCATGTTGACGTCCTCTGTCGAGCGAATAGGCTGCACCATCTGCCGTCCGACGTGCTGAGAAGCCTAGCCAGAGGAAAGAAGATTAGCGGTGATGAATTGACGGAGGGGCAGCTCGGGAACCTGGTCAAAACTGGGAAGCTTAGCCTAATTCCAGAGAGTATAGTCACTAGAAAGAATGGGCTCCAGGATATAGACTCTAAACTATTCGCCTCTATTTTGAACACAAAATTTGACCACGGCAGTTCAGGAGACAAAAATATTCAGATCGATGTTAATTTAAGTCCAGCCAGTGGTCTAGCCCCCTTGGAAAAATACGACACGCCAATGCTAACTAGGGCCGATTTCAGAGAAGAAGTTGAGCAAAAGATCAGAATGGCAGTGGCGAATGAGAAATGGGGGGCCATAGTATCCAACTGTGTCGAATGGATTGCGACCGACAAAGCTAGGGTGGGGACCATTCTAGATGTTCTAGATAACGAAATGTATCTTGCCTCCAGAGACGTCTACGGACTGATAGATACAATTAATATGCTCATGATCAAAATGCCGCTGGACGAGGATGGGGGCCAGAGAGACTATGGAAGGCTCATGAGTACCATCGAATCACTTGTCCATGTGGTAAAATATGACTCCGCTGATGAGTACCTGAGCTCTATAGATGCAATCCTGCTACTAGTTGAGGATGAGCGTCTGGACCCCAGGCTACGCACTGCCATCGCTGAGGAATTGGTGGAGTTGAATGAAAGGTTTATAGCGGCCTATGGCGGAGCACTGGACCCTAGCAGAGATGAGACCTTCAAATTGATCCGGACAAAATCAAAGCAAATCTATATGAGGCAGGCCGAAGCTCTTGCGGAGAGATATGAGATAGATATTATTAAACTTGAGGAGAAACTGGAAAGACTAAAAAAGGATCTAAAGGCAGAAGATCGGGAGAAAGACATGTTCAATGAACTGAGTAGCTTTACTAGTCCCGAAATACAGTTTCTAGGAGCCGTGGTGGCAGCCCAGGAGATAGATTCTGGCAAAGGGGATGGTAGTGACCTATCTTTCTATATCCATGGCAGTATGGGAATAATTAGGAGTTTGGCAGCAAATAACGCTGTAGCCAGCATTGTGAAAAAAATTACGGGCAGTTCTGCTCTAGGACGTTTAGTCGGCGGCATGACTGGAGTAGCTGAGGAAGGAAAGAAATTTGCCAATCAGAAAGATATAAGAGAATATATGACGAACGAAGAGGTAAGAAAGACGAAGCATAAAGATGATAGAGCAAAATCCTATAGAAAAGAGGCGGGCATACTTCCTCGGCTATACTATAGGACTATATTTTTTGTCAGGGGCATTCCGTGGAACATCAGGTCTTTTTTCCTTAGGGCTATAGGTAAAAATTTTGAGGAAAAGATAGATAGAGGCTTCAAACGCCATAGCTATGCCACTTTGAAAAACAAAGAGAATATCAAATCCGGGTGCCAAAGCTTCAGAAGGGCCACTCTCAAAAATATGCGGGGGACTGCTCTGGAGGCAACGAAGGATAGCTATCTTAAATCCCTAGGGCAACTCAGCGAAGACGCCCTTGAATCCGCGAAGACAGATGATACTGGCAATGGCAGGAAAATAAGAGAATTTGTTAGCGAGCTCACAGAGATGAGAAAAAAATTGCTGGAATTCTTCCTTGCAAGGAAAGGGGTGGAATTATTAAAAGATTTCCCCAAAATCATTAGAGATGGCAAAACTATAGAATTGTCGACTGTTGGTGCGATTATTGAAATTGCCAGCCTATCAAAGTTTGGCCAAAAGATTTCCCCGGCAGCCATAAGAAATGTGGAGAAGGATTTAGCTGAAATGAATATTAACATTGGAGTGCTGGACAGCGCCCAAAAAATTGCATTCATAGAGCGCATTAGAACCATCCGCAGGGTCTATAGGACCTATCAGATTAGGACGGAGGAGGAAAAGGCTGACAGAATTGCCAGAGCCAATGGGGCGTTTAGAGAGAGATTGGAATACATTAGAGAAGGCTTCGAAGAAAAAAGGGTCAATATCCTGAAGAGTCTGGGAAAGGATCTGATAGATTCCAATGCCGATGAAGCCATTGACCTGAGCGACATAAATATCTCTTCTCCAAAGGCCGAAGATGGGGGAAAATTTACTAGCCCCAGAAACCCAAACAACAGCCTGCCCCGAAGTGAATTGGAAAGAATTCACCGAGCTAGTGAGTCCATGACTAGCCAGACAGGCCATGAAAAAAATGAACTGGCCAAGTCCTAGCTAGTTTTCCCCTGCCAGGGTTGGGCAATGGAAATTCTCTGCTGGACTGGGGTAACGTGTCTCCTGGATCCCCGTCAGGTGGCCCGCAGAGGTTTGACAAATTGTTAGTGATTCTTTATCATTGGGGCGATCTCGGGATCGGGAGACCAGACCGGACGATCGGGAACCCCACTAGGGGCGCTAGCCGGGCCGGATGGTGCGGAATGCCGGGAGGGAGGAGAGATGCATCCATAGCTCAATAGGATAGAGTATTTGACTTCGAATCAAACGGTTGGGGGTTCGATTCCCTCTGGATGCACCAACGCTTTAGAATCGATAGAGTGTACATGATATTTAGTAGTCTGGAGGAATTTAGGGGAGCTCTCGGCCAGGGCCGCAGGCTTATGGGGATGGATGTGGGTCGAAAGAGGATAGGGCTCGCCCTCTCCGACAGAGGATGGAATATAGCCACCCCGAGCCGTGTGCTGGAAAGGACCAGACTGGAGCGCGACCTAGAGGCCTTGGGCTCCTACGTGGCGGAGAATGACGTCTGTGCCATCGTCTGCGGAATACCGCTGGCCGCCAACGGCGATGACACCAGGATGGCCGGTATCATTAGAAGTTTTGCCGGTGCACTGGACAGTCGCCTGAATGTAGCCATCCTGATGTCCGATGAACGGTTGACATCATTTATGGCCGAGGAATTTCTGATGGGCGATATGGCCATGGGCTATCGAAGGGCGAAGAAGGTGGTGGACAGGGTGGCTGCCGCCTATATTCTCCGGGATGTCCTGGATCTACTGGGGAAGGGAATCTAGCGATAACCCCCGGGGAATGGAGAGAATCTCTGTACTCCACGGCATGCTGACCGGAAAACAGCCGGAAGGGACCCGGTGGCGGACCCCTTAGTAACTAGGGCTAGTGGAAAACGCTGATTCCCTCTGGTCCGGAGGACGGCACCGGCAGCCGTTTGACAAAAAGTTTTTATGACATATTATTTAATAAATATTATGTTTAGATAATACATGGTTAGTCGGGAAGAGATTACAGATAGACTGAGGCGCCTCTTTGAGGACGAGGCACCCAAGGGAGACGCTAGCACCAGACAGGAAAATGGGGGGAGTGGCGGTCAGAATGGCGGTCAAAGTGGTAGTTCTGTCGTCGAGTCAGAGGCTAGGGGGAATGGCAGTTCGGCCCGGGTTCCCGGAAACCCTCCGGAGCAGGTCCCCTCCCGAGGGAGCGAGGAAAAAAAGCTGGGCTTCTTTGCTCGGCTATTCAGGAGAAAGCGATAGTCTTCACCCCGGTTCCACCGCCCCAGGCGGTGGAACCGGGGCTTTTCTCTAGAAAAGATCCTCGTCCCTGAGTTTCATTATAGGGAAGGCTATAACATCTCTGATGGTCTGCTGGTTGGTCAGAAGCATGACCAGCCTGTCTATGCCGACCCCCACACCCCCCATAGGGGGCATGGCGAATTCCACACAGTGGATAAAGTTTCTATCCATAGGCTGGGCCTCCTCGTCAAACACCCTGTGCTGTTCCTGCTCGTAGAGCCTTAGACCCTGGTCCACCGGGTCATTGAGTTCGCTGTAGCAATTCGAGACCTCCTTCTGGGCTATGAATAGCTCGAATCTCTCGACGAGACCTTTTTTGCTGGGGTCGCGATGCTTTTTGGTGAGTGGTGATATTTCGACAGGGTGGTCTATGACAAAGGTTGGTGCTATGAGGTGCTTTTCGCAGGTCTCCTCGAATAGCTCAGCCAACAGCTCACCCCTGCTCTTCTGGGGTTCGATCCTATCCTTGTACCTGGCCAACTCTCTAACAACCTCCTCTCGAGTGATTGTCTCTGGCTCCACTCCGGCATACTGCCTCAGCCCATCCCACATGGTGATTCTTCTCCATGGTCTTCGGTAGTCTATCTCCTGGTCGCCGAACTGAACCTTTGTTCCACCTCCCTGGAGTTTCCTGACGATACTCTCCACCATATCCTCCACCTGATCCATCTGGTAGTTGTAGTCCGTATAGGCTTCGTACCACTCAATCATTGTAAATTCCGGGTTGTGGGTTGCATCACAGCCTTCGTTTCTGAAATTCTTGGCTATGTCGAAGACCTTTTCGAAGCCCCCGGCTACCAATCTTTTGAGGTATAGCTCGGGGCTTATTCTCAGAAAAAGATCTGAATCCAGAGCATTGTGGTGCGTGACAAAGGGCTTTGCACTGGCCCCTCCATAGATCGGCTGGAGAATCGGCGTCTCCACCTCTGTGAATCCTCTGGCTATTAGATAATTCCTTATTTCATTCACTATGAAGCTTCTCTTCCTGAAGACATCGCGTACAGCGGGTTGCATGGTCATATCAATGAACCTCTGGCGATACCTCAGCTCCAGATCGGAGAGCCCATGGAACTTCTCGGGCATCGGAGCAATGGACTTTGCCAACAGTTTCAGAGCTTTGCAGTGCACGCTGACCTCCCCTGTCTTCGTTCTAAAGACAAATCCGGTGACACCCAGGAAGTCCCCCAGATCTAGGTTTGGGAGGAGAGCCCTCTCCAGTTCGGTTAACTCTAGCTCCTGCAGATAGACCTGTATTCTTCCGCTTTCATCGTAGAGATCGTAGAAGGAGGCCTTACCCATCTTTCTTCGAAACATAAGCCTTCCGGCGACAGAGTGTATCTCATTCTCTCTGTGTTCCTCGGTTTTCAGATCCCCGTAGCGGGACAGCAATTCATCTCCATGGATTGTTGGTCTGAATAGGTGAGGATAGGGATCGATGCCCAGTTCTCTGACGAGACCAAGCTTTTTTAGCTTTTGCTCGTCTACAGTTCTTGATATTTTTAAGTATTCCCCCAAATCCGTCGAGCTGTCTCCCATAGCACTAGGTTATTTTTAGTGGGGCTAGGATAGGGGCCCGATAATTAAAAACAAGAGCACAGCCCTGGGGTCAGGGTTGGGGCTAGAGAATAAAATCCTGGCTAATTTCCCCAGGGTTTGATTATTAATATCAAATATATTGATATTTATTTAGTTATTTATAATATAATCCTCGCTAACAATAATGAGGTTTTTATGCTTAAAATGCGTGATGTGACCAAAGATGAGATTATTGACGACAAAAAAATGCTCCAGTGGCTGGCTGACTGTATCAAATTGGTCAATGATGTAGAGGGAATGGATAAAAAGCAAAATTATTTCCTGGACAATATCCTTGATCCTACAAACATTGAAGATCTTGGAGAAGATGATCCTAGAGAAGTGCTCCAAGAATTTTCGAAATATTTCGAGATTTTCGGTCCTAGAATTTCACTTTCCGACCTCTCTGGTCCCGCACTTTCCCAGGACGTAGAGGGAAGCTCCAGCGATTCTGCCGAAACTGTCGACAGAAGCCGTAGAATTACATTGCTAGCGGGAAAAAACAATAAGGCCGTAGCTACTATTTTTATCAAATACTATGAAAAGTTTGTATTTTTCAGAAAATACAAAGAGGAAGAAAAGAAAAAAATGGCCAAAATAATCTTTACAAAGGTTGCAGACGCACTTGAGGAGTCACCTGACTTGAACGTTGCAGTAATGGCGAAAATCGTGCAGCAAAATTGCAAGTTGCTTTACGGCGACGGCATTCTCGGGCAGAAAGACATGGTTGACATGGCAATGGACATATTCCAGGGTAAAAGATGGGGAGAGGAAAATAGATACAATTTTGCAGAATGGCAAAAGAAGTACAGTTTTGCAATAGCCATCGGTGTCGCATCTGAGTTTGACTATTTCACCGCATCGGTAGGTGGAAAGAAAAAGATTGATGAAAGGTTGCGACGATTCTACAAAGGAGAAGATAAAATCCTACTATCTGACGCCTTCATTGCTCTAGAGATCCTCGTACATTCTGATAACAAAAACCATAGTAAGCTTTGCTTTCTACCGCCAAACAAGATGGAAGAGATACGTAACATGACCAGAAGGGAGCTGGAAGGGGGACTTAGAGGTCAGGAGGAGGATAGGATCAGGTGTAATGCCCGGCGGAAGCTACTGACTATTAGAGGAGGAGAGAAGAAAATTAAACATTATCAGGCTTGGTGGCCTAGCCAACTTTGACTCTGGTCTATTTGGCTACGACCCACCAGAGAAGGGAAAGGGGAAATGATATATATGACTGTACACCATGGCTCTAGGGTATTCCAGAGCCATGGTCTGGGGTGCACTAGGTAAAGATGGATCTCGGGTTGGGGAGTTGCGTGGAGTGGCACCGGGGAATCCTGTAAATTTTACAGTGGGAACCCTGCCAGCACTAGAGAAAGGACCCAGAGGCCGGGGACCGGCCGCCGGAGAACTGGGGACAGGGGGAGATGCCCTAGATTTCGGGACGTTTCTCTAGCCTTGGAAAAAATACTCCGGGTCTAGCAAGTTTTTGCTTTGGAACGGAGCAGCCACCCCCGTAGAGGACATCAAAGTTTCTCTGACCCACGGCGAGGTGGTCTAGAATTCGTTCGGCTAGCTGGGGACAGAGTACCTGCAGTAGAATGGATATCCTGACTATGTCCTGGAGTCCCTTCTCTAGCACAGCGGCCATCTCCCTGACTTTGCCCTCTTTCTTTAGATTCCACGGCGCCATTCGCTCCAGATAGCCATTTGCCTCCGAGGAGATGGCGAGGATGAGGTCTCTGTAGCTGATGTAGTCAAATTCGTTGATGGTTCCGCCACTGAGTAGTTCTCTGAATTTTTCCTCCGGAGGGACTTCCACTTCGCCTATTTCCCCATCTAGATTTTTATCTATCATCATCAGCACCCGATGAACTAGATTTCCTATGTTATTTGCCAGTTCGGCATTAATTTTTTCCAGGAGTCTTTCTCTAGAATAGTCTCCATCGGAGCCAAAGGGCATTTCCGTTGCCAGATAGTATTTTAGATAGTCAATGGCAGTGTCCTCGCCGATGGCGAACTCTTTCACTAGAAATTTTATCTCCTCCTTTGCACTCAGGGCGTTGCCCAGAGATTTCGATATCTTTCTACCATCCCGGGTCCACCAGCCATGGGCAAAGACCGTCGTCGGAAGTATGTTTCTAGCTAGCAGATCCTCTAGTTTCACCTTCTCCAGCTCGTCCACCCTGTAGTCCAGGGCTATGAGGAGAGCTGGCCAGTAGACCGTGTGAAATCTAAGTATGTCCTTGCCGACAAAGTGCACAACCCGTCCCCCTCTCCAGAATTTGTCGAGGATACCGAAGCTCTGGGGTGCCGACTGGTAGTTAAACAGAGCGTCGAGCCAGACATAGATGACGTGTCTATCCTTTTCGGCCACGCTGGCGAGCCAGCCATC
Source organism: Rickettsiales bacterium (assembly GCA_031287725.1). Lineage (GTDB taxonomy): Bacteria > Pseudomonadota > Alphaproteobacteria > Rickettsiales > UBA1997 > CALXRO01. The sequence goes on along the minus strand of JAITSP010000018.1, from coordinate 12,581 downwards.
GGCATCGATCAGCTGTTTTCCGCTGTCGTCACAGGGAATCTCTATGCCCCAGGAAAAATTGTTTCTAGAGATCGAGAGATCTCTCAGGTAGCCCTCACTGAAGGATTCCCTTTCGAGCTCCCTCAGGCTCTTTCCACTGACAAAGGCAACAACCTCATTCCTCCTGAAGGATGGTCGGATAAAATCTGTATGGCCGTAGAGTTCCAGGAGGATCCTCTGGAATTTACTCAATTTAAAAAAATAGCTATCCTCCTCCTTCCACTCCACAGTCTTGCCCAGAGTTGTTCTAAGTTCTCCTCCCGGGGATTCCAGCAGATCATCTCTGCTGTAGTAGGCCTCGTCACTGACACAGTACCAGCCGGAGTACTTTCCTCTGTATAGCCAGCCGTTCTCCATGAGCCGCCGCCAGACATCCTGGACAAAGAGTTTGTGTCTCCTTTCGGTTGTTCTCAGGAAATCACTGTGGTCAAATTTCATGTATCTATTGATGTCTTCGAATTTTTTGGCCATCATGTCCACAAACTGCCGTTCCCCTAGAGAAGCAGCCTCAGCAGACTGCTGTATCTTCTGGCCATGTTCATCGGTGCCAGTCAGAAACCAGGTTTCCCTGCCGTTTAGCCTGTTAAACCTGCAGGCTATGTCGGTCATCAGAGTAGTATAGATCCCCCCTATGTGGGGCTCCGAATTCACATAGTATATGGGTGTCGTCAGAAAGACTCTCTCCGTCGCCTCTGTCTTTTCCATACTGCGCCAAACCTCCGCTGTTTAAATTGCCAGAGAACAGCTAAACAAAACATGACATTGCCTCCTAGAGCTGGACATTGCCTATTTCTTCCTTCCATAGATGGGCCAAGTCATATTTTCTTCTCTCTTCCTCTGTAAATAGATTAACTATTAAATCCCCTAGATCTAGCACAATCCAGCCACTATTCCTTCCCTCGGGGGGCCTCGCCGGAAGCTCTCTCTCCTTCAGAGCCAATCGAATCTGCTCCATGGTGGCCTCTATATGCTTTTCGCTCCTTCCTGTGGCAATGAGCAGATAGCTGGCCAGAGAGCTTTTCCTACGAATATCCACCACCTCCACATCCTCTAGCCTATAGCCGTCCAGCTGCTCCACCAGGTATCCCAGTAGCTTATCCCCTTTCATAGAAATAGCCAAAATGTGCGTCGTCTCCTGTCCGGGGAGGATAGAATCTGATTCGCTAAAAACAACCCCTCCATAGATCTGCCAGGAGCTGTCGAGGCTTTTGGCCGCCCCCGGCACAGATAAATCTGTGCCGGGGGCTCATGGCTAGAGTGTAGGGCTGCGACAACCTATCCTTCGCTCTGGCTGGTTCACGGTGGCAGGGCTGCCACCCCATGAAATGGAAAATGGCTCTGCGCCCTGGACCAGGCCACAATATAGAGCTGTTCCAATATTTATCCAGCAGCTGCCCAGCTTCTCCAGAAGGTGGGGTCTAGAAAAACCTAATTTTAGGCAGGACCTTCAGCTGTTTTTTGATGTTTTTCTGGGCTAGAGCCAGTTTAATTTGCAGCAGGTCTCGCATGTGTTTGAATTTATAGAGCCCAGCCATCTAAAACAGACCCAGCGCAAAATACTGTGCTAGCCAGGGTGGCAAGCTTCACCCATCTCTGGCGCGAACATTCTATGCCGCCAATAGTATTGTGGTAAGGGCAGAGAATGGCACCAGCAAAGCGGAGCGAATTCGTTTTTGGTGCCAGGGATTCATATTTTTTTACGCAATGTCTTGACACAGGACGATTTTTTGCTATAATACTAGAATAATACCAATTATTTCAATCAAAATGACAAATAATAGAAAGAACCCATTGGCCATCGCTCTAGTGGCGATCGCAATTCTCCCAATCTTCTCCGCTGGGACTCCAGGAACGGCACTAGCTGGCCTCTCTGGGAAGATGGGAGAGAAACCCGCCTCCGGGACATCGCGTGACAGCGGACAGAAGCTCTCGGAGGAAGCGGAACATGATGAAGAGCTATATAGCCTAGGGGATGAAATCTATATTATTGGAGGGGGGAACATATATTGGGGTAAATTCTATGGCAGTGGGATTGGGAAATACATATACGCCAATGGAGACATATACATGGGTGAGGTGATGGATGGTCTGAGAAATGGCGAGGGAGTCTACAGTAGCTTCTCAACGGGCAATATCTATGAGGGCCAATTTAAGGATGGCAAGATGGATGGCATCGGAAAACTCACCTATGGAAATGGAGATGTTTTCTATGGAGAGTTCAGGGACAACGAGAAGAAAAACGGAAAGAGCATAGTCCGCCTAGGCAAAGTGAGGGAAGTTGAACTTGAGTTTGTGGATGGTGTAGTTGTGAGCCAAACTCTGCGTGAGATAGACTACTCTCGGCTGCTCGGAAGGGATGCCACCGTGGCAGTGAGGGGAGAATAGCCCACCTAGGCGATGTGGCCGGGGTGACTGGTCCCAGTCTGACTCAAAACCTGCCGTTGGATTGCTGAAGAAATATTTATCTGTGCCCCGGTTCCTCCGGAGAAGGAAAGCAAAGATTTACGGGTCGTGCCTGGGGCCTGCGTCGGTCCCACCCCACTAGGGCCATTGACTTTCGTATCTATGCGTATATATTCCAGTAATAGGATTATTTTAATAAAAAACATGTCAGATCAAAAAAATAATGAAACTAGCGGTCCCAGAAATGTTCCCGAATTCGAGGATCTAGGAGGCCTTCTGGAGAAGATGAGGGGTTGTACCAGAGAAAAAGACCTTGCTACCCTAGCCAAAGAGGAGAGAGAATCCCTGTCTAGAAGCTTGCAAGAGAGTATAGGCGGAGGCGGAGATGAAATTAGTAAATTAGATCTTTACGCGAGATCCACTAGGTTCATCCTGGGAATCCTTCCGACCGGTGGAGAAAACCTGAAAAAATTTGGCAACCAGGTATTCGATTTTATATTTTCCACTGGGAAGGAGTCCCTAGATAAAATTTCAGACAAGGAAATAAACGCCGAAACAAAATTTCTTGCCTGCCTACTAAAATATGATCTCCTGAATGCCCTGCTTCGGGATAAGAATTTTAAAAGTGCCGCTGGGGAGGAAATGGAGTTGTTGACTGAGTTTTTCAAGACCACTGTGGCCCCCAAATATAGAGATGATGCGGATAGTAAGAATAAAATGCTATCATATATGCTAGATAAAAAAAAATATGCGGAGAGTAAAAATAAAATGCTATCACAGCTGCCAGATGAAAAAAGAGATGAAGAGGGAAAATTTTATGCTATAAACGACTCCATATTTTCAGTCCTTAGAGCTAGAGGCAGTCCGGATTTTTTGGATAGTATGCTGGATGCGGTGCCGGAGTTTTTGAAGGATGATACTATTAATTATCAGGGTGCAAGCATACCTAATGACCTGCTGCTGAGTTCCCCCCACTGGAAGTTGGCAGGCAAATACCTGGCTGCTAATCCGAAACAGATATACCTGTTCTGTACAACCATCGATTCTAATGCGCATAGGTATAGTGGTCTGGAAGACGATAGAGGTAAATCACTGTTCAGTGATTTTGTGGTCCTGAACGAGGATCTTAAAATATCTTTTTGCAACACCAGGTGTCAACCGAATTTCCTCTCAAATCTTATCGGGACCACAGGTAACGGAGCATTGGAAATTGATAGGGCTGGGGCCTCTGAGATTTTATTCCACGCTCTGGAGATACTCAACGGATTTATCGAGGGTAACATCGACGATAAAACAATCATGAAAGATATAGCTTACCATCTGAACTGCCCGATAACCTACCCAAAGACCTCTGACACTGAGATGGAGACACCTCTGGAGGTGATAGCGAGGATGGCAGGGGAGCAATCTGATAATTCCAGAGAGGCTGGGATTCTGGAAAAATCTCTGGAGCTGCTGACCTCTGAAAATATTGGGCTGAAGACTCTGGGAGAACTTAAATCAGAAATTGGATCGGAAATCTACAGTGCAAAGCGGGAAGGGCTGATTTCGGGGTTAAAATCTGGGCTAACATTTAATTTGACTGAACTAGATAAGGAGAGATCAAAGCAGAGACCGCTGAAGAAAATCACCGATTCGATTCTGGATCTGGTCAACGCGATATTTGGAACAAAATTTAACACGATCAGCAGGAGAAAAAAAACAATGAAGCTGGAGATTAATAGGAAGATTGATGAAATTGGGAGCAAAGAGAACGAGGACGGGTCGGAAGACAGGGCAAAAACTGAAAAAACCAGAGAGCTGATTAGCCAAATCATGAAAAAGAACAGAGAAAAAAGCAAAGAAAAGGCGGTGGAACAGGTTGAGATGGTGGAACAGGTTGAGATGGTGGAACAGGCTGGGAAGGAGTTAGAGCACATCCTGGGAGAAGAAAAGAAGGCCGAAGAAAATGGAGGGCAGCGAACTCCTCCCCGCTAGAGAGGCGGCTGCAGCTGAAAAAAGCCTCCGGGGGTCGGCAGCCTAGGCCGGCTCCGTCAGCGGTATCTATCCCCAGGCCCCTTTGGCCTCCGCCCTCTGGACACAGCCCCAGGGATACTGGCCGCTCTGGGCACTTGACTTTTGGAGCCGGTTGGTGTTCTCTGGGAGAATAGTATTTTTTAATAAAAAACATGTCAGATCAAGAAAATAATGGAATTGTCAAACTCGCAGGTGCCACCAAGCACAAGGATCTAGAAAGCCTTCTAGGGGCAGTGTGGGACTATGTTCGGACAAAAGATATTTTCAACATGAGTCCCAAAGAGAGAATCGCTCTAGCCAATGGTGCACGCGAACTAATGTTAAAAGGAACTAGCTTGACGCAAAGTTCTACGATGGGGGGTGTCCGTGATTTTATAAGTGAAGCCATTCCAGCTGGCGGAGAGAACATAAAAAAGTTCGGCAGCCGGGTACTTGATTTTATACTTTCCACCGGGGAGAAGTCTCTAGATAAAATTTCAGACAAGGGTATAAATGCCGAGACAAAATTCCTTGCCTGCCTACTAAAATACACGACCCTGGGCGCCCTATCCAAGGATGCTAATCTTAGAGAAGCCGTTGGGAAAGAAATTGAGCTGCTAACCAAGTTTTTCAGGACTACCGTGGCCCCCGAATATAAAAAAGATACGGCGAGTAAGAATAAAACGCTACTGTCATGGGGGACGGGTAAAAAAGGGAAGGAACATGGCAAACTTCTCACTATGCATATGTACATGTTTTTAGTACTTAGAACTGACAATGATATATATTTTTTGGATGCCATGCTGGATGCGGTGCCAGAATTTTTGCGGAGCGATGTGTTTAATTTTCAAGGCGGGGGCCTGCTCCATTTTCTGATAGGCATTCAATATAACAATTGGGAACTGGCAGGGAAGTACATAGCTACCAATCCGGAACAGATATATTCGTTTCATTCAACTATCAGTCAAAAGGAGCAAAAGCTCGGTGACCCAGTGAAAAGCAATGGTAAATCGCTGCTCAGCGATCTTGCGGATGGGCTGGACGACGATTTTGCACTGTCTTTTAGCACAGAATCCAGGTGTCAACCAAATTTTCTGTCGGATCTTATCGGACGACTTACGGGTAGTAATACACTAGATGATGCAAAAAAAACCGATGTTGTCGAGCTTCTCTTCCGCACTCTGGAGGCACTCAACGGGTTTATCGAGAATAACGAGAATAATGAAACAACTCTGAAAGACATAGGCTACCATCTGAACTGCCCGATAATCTATGGGAATGAGACCCCAGTGAGGATGGAGACACCTCTGGAGGCGCTAGCGAGGATGGCAGGGGAAGAACACAGCAACCCCCGGGAGACTGATATCTTGAAAAAATCTCTAGAGCTGCTGACCTCCGAGAGGATCGAGCTGAAGACTCTGGGAGAACTTAAATTAGAAGCCTACTCTGCCAAGGAGGCGGAGTTGGCTTCGGAGTTAAAATCTAAACTGAAGGAGTTAGACCGAGGACCACTAAGAAAAAGCAGTAATTTTGCTGTAGTTCTGGCCAATAGGATATTTGGGACAAAATTTAACACAGTCGCCGAAAGAAAAGAGGTAATGGAGCGGGAAATTAATGAGAAAATTAGCAGAATTAGGGAAAAAAAGGGAGAGGAGAGTTCGAAAGACAGTGAGAAAACTAAAAAAACTAGAGACCTGATTAGCCGGATTCTTAAAAAAGACGAAGCAAAGACAGTGGAACGGGTTGAGATGGTGGAACAGGCTGGGAAGGAGTTAGAGCACCTCCTGGGAGAAGAAAAGAAGGCCAAAGAAAATGGAGGGCAGCAAACTCCTCCCCACTAGAGAGACAGCTGCAGCTGAAAAAAGCCTCCGGGGTCAGCAGCCTAGGCCGGCCGTTCCAATTTTTGGAACGGCCGAGGGCGCCAGAGGGAGTCCAGTAGATGGGCCAGGACCAGCTAGAGTCTCCTATAGATTGCTAGCGGTGTCTGTCCCCAGACCGTTTTGACCGTGAGGGAATCAACTAGAGAAAAGTTTTTCCTATCCCCAAAGACATGAATTAGAGAAAGAATCAGAGCACCGCTCCTCAGATCTAGGAACTTCCTCTCCATCTCTCCTCTAATGTTCTCTCTGCTGTTTGGACAGCAGAAGAGCAGAACGTCTCCATCACTCAGATCACAGTCTAGAATATTGCCATGCCAAAAAATAACGGCACTTTCAGCATCCCTGTCAATTCTACAGAGTCTTTCCCTGGCCGCCAGGGACATCTGGTGGAGACTGTCAAGGAGCTCTATGCCAACGTACTTTTCAAAGTTACCTATCAGGTAGCTTCCTATGACCACATTTCCTATGCCCGATCCCAGATCATAGAAAACCTTTTTGTCAGCCATCAGACTCCTGGTGGGTTCCATGACGTGGAGCGCATAGAGTAATTCCAGTGGAATTTCACCGTAGAGAAGATCTTTGACGTATCTATCCCTAATTTTCTGCTGTTTCTCAATAAAACTGGCACCATAGCCGTTCACACCGCTAAAAATGCTATCGTAGAGCACTCTAATTTCCTCAAACTGCATCATACCTATCCCGTGATGTTTCTATCCAGACCATCTAGCTATCCCCCGCCTCCCTTTCGCCAAAATCCGAGGCGTTCGTCTCCTCTGGCTCCATTCTGAGATACCTGTAGGCCGTCTCGGTCAGCAGTCTACCCCGAGGAGTTTTATTTATGAAGCCATGCTGTATAAGGTAGGGCTCTATGGTATCCTCCAGAGAATCTTTCTCCTCCGATAGACCGGCAGAAATTGTGTCTATGCCGACGGGACCGCCATGGTAGTTGGTGGCTATAAAATTCAGGTACCTCAGGTCCGAACTGTCTAGACCCATTCTGTCTACGTGCAGCCTAGCCAGAGCAAGATCCACAATTTTTCGATCTATAAAGTCATTCCCTGCCACTATGGCAAAATCTCTGATTCTTTTGAGTAGCCTTATGGCTATTCTCGCCGTTCCCCTTGACCTTCTAGAGATCTCTCCGGCTCCGGCGGGACTAATTCCTATGTTAAGTATGGCAGCATCCCTCTCAATGATTCTGGCCAGCTCTTCCGGCTCGTAGAAATTAAGCCTTAGAGGTATGCCGAATCTATCCCTGAGGGGATTAGATATGAGTCCTAGCCTCGTTGTGGCAGCAACTAGAGTGAATCTAGGCAGATTTATTTTGATACTTCTCGCTCCAGGTCCTTCTCCTATTATTATGTCAAGCCTGAAATCCTCCATGGCCGAATAGAGGATCTCCTCGACACTACTGTGTAGCCTATGGATCTCGTCTATGAACAGAACGTCGCCAGGCTGCAGGTTCGTTAGAATTGCTGCCAGATCCCCAGCCTTGGAGAGAATCGGGCCCGACGTGCTCTTAAAATTTACACCCATCTCATTGGCCACTATGTGGGACAGGGTTGTTTTTCCGATTCCCGGCGGGCCATAGAAGAGTGTATGGTCCAGACTAGTGGATCTCATCTTCGCAGACTCTATGAAAACTCTGAGATTTCCCCTGGCCTCCTCCTGGCCTATGAAATCCTCGAGGGCCAGTGGCCTCAGAGAATTCTCGAGGGCCAGGTCATTCTCGGTCTTTTCTCCGTTTTTTACTAGATCATCTTCTCTGCTAGACATCTACCCTTCGGTTTTGTCATCCACTATGCCGGTCAAATCAACCTTTATCCTATCATTATCGATCAACTCTTCCAGCTCAAAGTTGAATTCTTCCTTCTCCCGCAGATTCATAACCTTCATTTCCTCCTCCTTCCTGCTCAGATTCACCAGATCCTCATCCAGAAATTCTGGGTTGTTCCTATTGTCATTGAGCTCGTAGTAGAGATCTATGTGCTCTCTATCTATCTCCTCAAAAGCCCTGTAGTCTATGGACCCGAAATCTACTCCATCCACGAGGGATGCTCCAGCGGAATTCCCATCACCCTCTGAATTTTTGGAGTTACTACCGTCCGCACCTCCCCCTCCGGAGGAATCGGTGGCTCGGGCATTTCCCTCGCTAGCTCCTGGGTCGCTATTTTCCACAGCGGCTTCCTCTTCCCTCTGCTCAGCCATAGTTGTCTGCTAAATGTAAGAACGTCCCCAGAACGATATAGGAAAAAGTAAATAAAACAAGGTCGGGGGATCTCTCTAGGAAAAAAATAATCTCGGACTGTGCAAATTATGTTAAATTTGATCTGCCCTAGACTGGGCTAGCTATGGGGTTGCTTCAATTTTTTCTCCCGACTGCCAGTCTCCTCTGTAGGGAAGGCCGACCTGCCATGGAGTCACTCGCCGTCCTCTGGGGGGATAGACAGTACAGCCCTCAGCCGCCAACGCCCTCAAATTCCATTATCACATCTCCGCCGTTGACCAAATCGTTGCAGTTTTTGTGTATTTTGCCAATCCTCAGACTAAATGTACTCCTCAGAATGTTTTCCATTTTCATAGCCTCTATGGAGCAGAGCTCTGTGCCCGGAGAAACGCTATCCCCCTCACTCACCCTCATCCGAACTATTCTACCGGCCAGAGGGGACTTCAGCGACGTTGGGATGGCGATCCTGTCCCTAGTTTTTGGCATAAACTGTTCTAGCTCGGAGATTCTGGTGTTCCTGACGGAGACGCTGACAAAGGATCCCATGTACTGAAAAACATAGTTGCCGGCATAGTCGTCGGATATTATTTTAACATTTATCTGCTTTCCATTCACCGTTCCCCGGAACACGCTCTCACCATACTGCCAGGCCGTAAACAGAGAGTTGTAGCCGGACTCATAGTCGACGTTGAAGTTCCCGTCGTTGGAGTCCAGCACATTGGTCAGAAATTTTATTCCATCTATATCAACGACCCACCTGGTGTTAAGTTTTTTCTTTAGATTTGTTAGACCACCGGTAATGTTATTCACCCTCCGCTGGTAATTTACGAACATGTAGAGAACGACACTTATCAGTGGACTCTTGTATTTCATCTCCAGTTCACTGTGGCCGAAGCCCGAGGAGAATTCCTGTCTGATGAAATTTGTATTTATATCTCCTCTCCTAAATTTTTCGTTATAGACTATAGTTTCCAAAAATCCTATGTTGTGGGCTATGCCGTCTATGTAGAAACTGCCTAGAGCTGACTGCATTTTTTCCAGACAATCATTTCTGTCCAGCCCATGGGTGAGCAGCTTACAGATCATATTGTCGTAGAAGGCTGTAACCTCGTAGCCTTCGTAGACACTGCTATCCACCCGGACATTCTCTAGGGAGAGGGGCTCAACATATTTATTAATTCTTCCGGAGGAGGGCAGGAAGTCTCTGGATGGATCCTCAGAGCAAATTCTACTCTCCATAGCCCAGCCGTTCAGTTTTACGCTCTCCTGTCCGAAGGGCAGTTTTTCCCCCCGGGCAATGCGAATCATCAGCTCAACCATATCCAGTCCGGTGATCAGCTCTGTGACGCCGTGCTCCACCTGGAGCCTGGTGTTCATCTCCAGAAAGTAAAATCTCCTAGCGGAATCCATCATAAACTCCACGGTTCCGACGGAGTTGTAGTTGACCTCTCGGCAGAGAGATACAACCTGCCTGTACATCCTGTGCCTGAGTTTCTCATCCACAAATGGGCTGGGAGCCTCCTCTATTATTTTTTGGTTATTTCTCTGCACAGAGCATTCCCTCTCTCCGAGGCAGATGGTGTTGCCATACTTATCTGCCACAACCTGTATCTCAATGTGTCTAGGGTCCTGGACATACTTCTCTATGAATATTCTACTGTCTCCAAAGCTATTCAGAGCCTCGTTGGTAGCGATCTCGAATGCCTCTCGGACATCCTCTAGGCTGTTGACCATCCTAATTCCCTTGCCACCGCCGCCGGCCGTCGCCTTTATCATGACCGGGAGTCCTATTTTCTTTGCCACCTTCAGAGCCTCGGCCGAATTGGCGACTATTCCGTCATAGCCTGGCACCGTACTGACTCCGGCCTTTTTGGCGATTTTCTTTGACTCGATCTTATCTCCCATTTTCTCCAGGGCGTTCACCGGGGGGCCAACAAAGATTATATTTTCCTTTTCTAGAGCGGCAGCGAATTTGGCATTCTCGGACAGAAAGCCGTAGCCCGGATGCACATAGGTAGCTCCGGTTTTTTTTGCTATGTTGATTATCTTTCTTATGTCCAGATAGCTCTCCGAAGCAGGAGCTCCTCCCACCAGGACGGCCTCGTCAGCCATCTGGACATGCATGGAATTTGAATCGGCATCGGAGTAGAGGGCTATGGTGTGTATGTCCATTTTTTTTGCGGTTCTTATAATCCTACAGGCTATTTCTCCGCGATTTGCTATGAGCAGCTTCTCCTTTGTAAAATTCATCTTCCTCGGCTAATCGAAATTTACTAAACATCTCCGATGAGTCTACAGCATTCTAATACTAAATCAATCTAACTCTAGAATCTAAGAAATTGTTTCTCCCTAGTTGACAGCCGACCTATTTTAGGTTATGATAGGAAGAACGTTTCACCCCTGGAGTGCCTTCCCAGCGGAATGGCCCCAGGCGATGTTTCGTTTTTTATCTAAAGCTTACCCCCCCAGAGGGGGAAGACTTATCTAATTGTTTGGAATGACAGCCAGTTCCTTGAAAATTCATCTTTTCTGGGGACGTGGCTGGCTTCTAGCTCCAACCCTCGCTAGAGTCTCTGCCAGCCTATCTTTACTCACCCATCTGGCTTTTCTTCGGAGGGAAAATACTCAATTCTGCCCCAGGACACCAAGAAATCCCAGAGCCACTGCAACCCATTTTGAATGGGGCCTCTCTCCGTCTCTCTAGGAAAGCTAGAGAGCTGATGGATAGATGCTGAAAGAACTCTATTTTTGCTCCAGGGTTTTCAGAAATTCCTCCAGCTGTTCCAGAGAGCCAATGGCGCTAGCCTCTGCGCTGGGACAGGTTTTTCTGACCATGTTCGTCAGAATTCTTCCGGGTCCGATCTCTAGGAACCTCCGTACTCCTAGTCCACTGAGATTTAGCATGGTCTCACGCCATCTGACCCTACTAGTAATTTGATCTAGTAGATTATCTTTGATCTCATCCCTAGCCTCTAGCTCTGCCCGATAGTTGGCCATGACTCTAGCAACCGGCTCTGCCGGGCTAACCTCTCCGAGGGCAATGGCCATGGGTCCGACGGCTGGCTCCATGAGCTTTGAGTGGAATGCCCCACTGACAGACAGTTTCTTCATTTTACTGATGCCCCTAGCCTTTGCTACCTCCAGTGCCCAGGCCAGAGAAGCCTCATTGCCACTTATCACCACCTGGTCATCGGTGTTATCATTGGTTATCTCTAGCACTTCGCCAGCCAGAGTGGATTCCCCTAGAATTTCTTCGACAACGGCAACCGATGCTCCTAGAACGGCCATGGAACCCTGGCTCCTTTTACCCACCTCTGCGAATGTCTCCCCCCGAACCTTTAGGAGCTTCGCCGTATCACCCAGTGTCAAACTCCGACTGGCGCAGAGGGCCGTGTATTCGCCGAGTGAGTGTCCAGCCGTGAAGTCACAGAGATTCTCCATTTTTCTGCCACTCTCCGACTCCAGAGTTCTTAGAATGGCTAGGGAGGCAGCCATTATCGCCGGCTGGGCATTGTCTGTGGAGGTGAGTTCCTCTAGAGGACCCTCAAAGATTATTTTGCTGAGCCCCCTACCTAGAACATCGTCCACCTCATCGAAAACCTCTCGGGCAACCCTAAAATTATCGTAGAATTCCTTTGCCATGCCAACGGTCTGGCATCCCTGGCCTGGAAAAATGATCGCATTCGACATCTAGAATGGTTTTTATGGACATTGCCCAGGTCTAGTGGGATTCTTTGGTAAAATCAATAGAATAGGTCTGCCGTGTGTCCATAGCAGGCACTGGATGCAGTGACTGCTACCCCTAGCCAGAGCCATTGAATTTTCTGTTGCCGTGGCTATACTGGCTACTAGATTAAATTGGACTTTTCTATGGAAAAAAATGGTCTCTGGGGACGGGAGTCAAAGATACTGATTCTGCTGGCTGCTCTGCTGGCAGCTATCTGTGGTCTGCTGTTCGCCAGAAATAGAAAGCTGGAGAGATTACTAGCCTCTAACTCTTCCCCTGTGGCCAGAGGCCGCTACCCCGGCAGAATGCT